>CAVCDZ010000001.1:0-43537 GCA_963601095.1 Oscillibacter sp. MSJ-31
ATTAGCGTGAGGGGAACATGTGTTCTATCGAGACACACTTTTTGTCCTATAAGCCGGATCGAACCCCTCAACTCCCGCCGTTCTGCCGAACGGCGTTTTGAGAGTTGCGCAGTTCCGCTGGGGTCGTGTCCCTGCGCTGCCGTGTGCCCGATGATTTGGTGTAACCTGTCCAGATGCAGAAATAAAGAAACGGCTTTGAAAGGCTCATGCTCGACTTATGAAGCAAGAAAACATCCGTAACGTCGCCATCATCGCTCACGTCGACCACGGCAAAACCACCCTGGTCGATCGTCTGCTGTACACCGCAGGCGTGTTCCGCGAGAACCAGGAGGTCGCCGAGCGCGTGCTCGACTCAAACGACCAGGAGCGCGAGCGCGGCATCACCATTCTGTCCAAGAACATCTCCGTTACCTACAAAGACGTCAAGATCAACGTCATCGACACCCCGGGCCACGCCGACTTCGGCGGCGAGGTCGAGCGTGTCCTCAACATGGCCGACGGCGCCCTGCTGATCGTCGACGCCTTCGAGGGCCCGATGCCCCAGACGCGTTTCGTGCTGGAAAAGGCACTTTCGCTCGGCCTGCGCATCGTCGTGGTCATCAACAAGATCGACCGTCCCGGCTCGCGCCCCGAGGAAGTCGTCGACGAGGTGTTCGACCTCATGGTCGAGCTCGACGCCTCCGACGAGCAGCTCGATTTCCCGATCATCTACGCCAGCGCCATGAATGGCTACGCGCGTTACGAACCCGACGACGACAACATGAACATGGTGCCGCTGCTCGACACCATTCTGAAAGAGGTCCCGGCTCCCGACTGCGAGCCCAACGGCCCGGTTGCCCTGCAGATCTGCACGGTCGACCACTCCAGCTTCGTCGGTCGCATCGGCGTCGGTCGCCTGTTCTCGGGCACGATGCACAAAAACGAGCCGGTGCTCGTCGTCAAGAACGACGGCACGCGTTACAACACGCTGATTAAGCAGGTATTCACCTTCGAGGAACTGGGAAAGAAGGAAGTTCCCGCCGCCCAGGCAGGCGACATCATCGCGGTCGTCGGCGTTGAGGACGCCGACATCGGCGACATGGTGACCAACCGCGAGACCCCGGTTCTGCTCGATCCCATCAAGGTCGAAGAGCCCACGATGGCCGTCGTGTTCGAGGCTTCCTCGTCACCGCTCGTTGGCCGCGAAGGTGAGATCGTCCAGGCACGTCAGCTCAAGGAGCGCCTGTTCAACGAGGCGGAGTCCAACATCTCCATGCGCATCACCGAGACCGAGGACAAGTCGGGCATGGAGGTCGCCGGCCGCGGCCTTCTGCACCTGTCGGTCCTGATGGAGACGATGCGCCGCGAGGGCTACGAATTCCAGGTCGGCCGCCCGCGCGTCATCATCAAGAAGGATGCCAACGGCAACAAGCTCGAGCCGATCGAGGAAGCGACGGTCGACACGCCGAGCGAGTACGCCGGCAAGTGCATCGAGGTCTTCGGTTCCGCCGGCGGAGAGATGACCGACATGTACCAGCGCGGTGCCCAGACGCACCTCGTGTTCAAGATCCCGTCGCGCGGCACGATGGGTCTGCGCACCAAGCTCCTCAACGCCACCCGCGGCGAGGCGACGATGTTCCATCACTTCAGCGAGTACGGCCCGTACCGCGGCGAGTTCACCGGCCGCAAGAACGGCTCGATGATCGCGATGGCGACCGAGAAGTCGGTGGCCTACGCGCTCGACACGCTCCAGCAGCGCGGCACGCTGTTCATCGGCCCGGGCGAGGACTGCTACGAGGGCATGATCGTGGGCGAGTCCGCGCGCGAAGGCGACATGGTGGTCAACGTGGCGAAGGCCAAGCAGCTGGGCAACCAGCGCTCGTCCGGCGCCGACAAGGCCATCCAGCTGACGCCGCCGGTGACCTTCACGCTCGAAGAGGCGCTCGAGTACATCGAAGACGACGAGCTGGTCGAGATCACGCCGAAGTCCATCCGCCTGCGCAAGCGCATCCTCTCCACGGTGCAGCGCAAGAAGGACGCGAAGCGCTAGGTCGCAGCGCGCACAACACGCAGCAATGGCAAGGGGCTCGGCGAACGGTCGAGCCCCTTGTTCGTTTTCTTCGCCTGCCCAGGGATTATGAAGAGCGTGTGGTTAAACCTTTGTCTAACGTGGGCAAATTGTGCGAATAAACTCCCCCTTAAACCGATGTGACACAATGAGCGTCGTGCCGCGAGAGCTGCACACGGAGTGCCTCAGGGTAAAAGGAACAACATGGAATATCGCTCACTTTTTCGCAGGGTATCGGTAATTGGCGTTACTGCTGCTTGCGCGCTTGCGCTGGCAGGGTGCAGTGGCTCGAATTACGGATACACGGGCGGCGTCGCTGCAACCGTCAACGGCACCGAGATCCAGGAAGACACCGTCACCAAGTACATCCAGGATTTCCGCACCAATTCCGATCTCACGAGCGATGACGACTGGGCTAAATGGCTGCAGGAGAACTCGCTTGATCCGAACACCGTGCGCAGCCAGGTCATCGACTACTACGTTCAGAAGGAACTGAAGAAGCAGGCGTGCGATGAGAAGGGCATCACGATCGACTCGTCGCAGGTTGACGACAAGATCAACCAGATGAAGTCGAACTACGACAGCGACGATGCCTGGCAGTCCGCCCTGTCGAGCGCGGGCATCACCGAGGACCAGTACCGCGAGTCGGTCGAAGAGGGTCTGCGCGACCAGGCGCTGACCGATGCCGTTGCGGGTGATGCGGCGACGGCCGACGACTCCCAGGTCCTTCAGATGCTGAACACCTACTCCAGCATGTTCAACGGCGCCAAGCGCTCGTCTCACATCCTGTTCGCCTCGGGCGACGAGGAGACGGCCCAGTCGGTGCTCGACCAGATCAACGCCGGCACGCTCGACTTCGCCGATGCGGCCAAGCAGTATTCCACCGACACGGGCTCGGCTGCCAACGGCGGCGATGTGGGCTGGGATGTGACCAACACCTTCGTTCAGCAGTACACCGATGCGCTGGCTAACCTGTCGGTCGGTCAGGTGTCCGGCCTGGTGACGAGCGATTACGGCATCCACATCATCAAGTGCACCGACGAGTTCACCACCGATGGCAATGCCACCTCGCTTGACCAGTACCCGTCCGAGTTCGTGGATTACATCCGCAACATCGTGAAGAGCCAGAACCAGTCGAGCGCGTACAACACCTGGTTCGACGATTACAAGAACCAGGCCGACATCCAGATCAACGACATGCCCGACAACGTTCCCTACAACCTGGACATGACCCAGTACCAGTCCGATGACTCCTCCGACAGCAACTCGGATGGTAGCACGGACGGCTCGGTCACCGGCGATACGTCCACTGACGGCTCGACCACCGATGGTTCGACCACGGACGGCTCGACCGACCAGGGTAGCGCCGCCTCGTCGGATGGCTCGAGCGATTCGTCGGGAGACGCTCAGCAGTAGCGCTTCTGCGACAAGGCGATCTTAGCCAAGGCCACCCTTCGGGGTGGCCTTGCTTTATAGTGGTGATTCCGAAAAACGTGGCTCTCACGTGCGAAAGGATGTAGAATATGACGGAAGACACGCAGGTTCCTTTGGTAACGCTGCACGATGCGGTGGTGCGTCGCGAAGGCAAGGAGATCCTCAACATCGACGATTTCACGCTCGGCCAGGGCGAGAACATCGCGCTCATCGGCCCGAACGGCGCCGGTAAATCGACGTTTACCCACCTGATTACCCGTGAGGTGTTTCCGCTGTGGCGCGAAGAGCCGCCGGTGCTGTTCAAGGGACGCGACAGGGTGACGCTCGCCGAGACGAAAGAATGTCTTGGTGTGGTGTCGTCGACGATGCAAAACCAGATCACCGTGCACATGCCGGCGATCGAGGTGGTCTACGGCGGCCTGTTCGGCACGCTCGGCGTCCCCCAGCGCCATACGATGAGCGAGGAAGGCCGCGCCAAAGCGCAGGAATCGCTGGACTTCTTGGGCGTGGGCAACCTCGCCGACCGTGACGTCATGACGCTGTCGTCGGGCCAGGCACGCCGCGTGCTCATCGCTCGCGCGCTGGTGCACGATCCCGAGGTGCTCGTGTTCGACGAGCCGACGACCTCGCTCGATCCCGAGGGCATGTACTACGTGCGCAAGGCCATGCGCGACCTCGTGGCGGCCGGAAAGGGGATCATCCTCGTCACGCACTACCCCGAGGACATCATTCCCGAGATCGACCGCGTGGTCATGATCAAGGATGGCCGTCTGTACGGCGACCGCCCGAAGGCCGAAGCGCTGACCAATGAATGCGTGTCCGACCTGTTCGGCGTGCCCCTGAGAATTCTGTCGCAAGATGGGTATTATTCTCTTGTGAGCGAGTATTGATCTGGTGTATACTTCCAATCTGCATGCGCACCGCGAGCGCGTGTAAGCCTGGAGAGATGTCCGAGTCTGGCTTAAGGAGCACGATTGGAAATCGTGTATACGCCACAAGCGTATCTGGGGTTCGAATCCCCATCTCTCCGCCAGTAATTACGGCCCCCGGAAACGGGGGCTTGCCTATAAGGGCAGGGTTACGGCTCCCGGAAACGGGGGCTTGCCTATACTTTAAGGCTTTCGATCGAAAGCCCATATACGCGGAAGGGTGGCAGAGCGGCTGAATGCGGCGGTCTCGAAAACCGTTTTACCGGTACCCCCGGTAACGAGGGTTCAAATCCCTCCCCTTCCGCCAGAAACGCACGAAGCCCGGCTTCCCAGCCGGGCTTTTTCTTTGCCTTCACGCGCCTCTTATCCCCTTCGATCCGTCCGGTATACTCGCTCCTAGAGGATGAGGAGTAGGAGTGCGACATGATAACGATCGACGAAGCCCGGTGCACGGGGTGTCAAACGTGCGTAGCCGACTGCATCAGCCACAACATAGAGGTACGGGGAGGGAAGGCCCACGTTTTGGGCGACTGCTTCCAATGCGGCCATTGCGTCGCGATCTGCCCTGAGGGCGCCGTGTCGATTCCCGACTATCCACTCAGCGACGTGGTTCCGTACGACGAGGCGACGTTCACGGTCCCGACGCGCAACCTGGTCAATGCCTTCAAGTTCCGCCGGTCCATCCGCCAGTTCGACGATCGCGCGGTATCGATGGCCGATCTCCACGTTCTGATGGAAGCCGCTGCCCACACGCCGACCGCCAAGAACACGATGTCTTGTCGATTCGTGTTCATCCAGGATTCACTCGATGCGTTCAAGAGCCTGATCTGGGATGAGTTGGAAACGGCGCTCGCTGCTGGCGATCCCACCCCGATCGATAAGGAGACCCTCGAGCACATGGTCTCCTTGCGCAAGGCGTCTGCGGAAGATTTCCTGTTCCGCGCCGCCCCGGCGGTCATGCTGGTGCAGGCCCCCGACGCGCTCGACGCGGGCCTTGCGGCCTCGGCCATCGAGATGACGGCGACAACGCTCGGGCTCGGGGTGCTCTACAACGGGTATCTGCGACGCGTGATCGAGGCGAGTGAGGCGGCTGCGGCCTACACCGACAGCTCGTTTGGCGAAAAGCCCCTGCACGCCTGCCTGCTCATAGGGCACCCCGCGGTGACGTATCGGCGCTGCGCCCCGCGCCGCAATCCGAGCGTCGTGTTGCGCTGAGGCGCTCTCATCAACATTTCAGCGACGCGCAGGCCCTTTATCCTGGTCTCGCTGCGTTCCCGACGCTACACTACACAGCGTTCGCACTACTCGTATCGCACAACGAAAGGACGACCATGGCTGACCGTATGGTGGATCCCGAAAACAACGCGCCCGTCGACGACATCGACGACGTTCTGAAAACCGTGATCAAGGCGGTGCTCGATGAGGCTGCCGACAAGATGGAGGGCGGCGAGGACGTCATCCCGTTCACCGGCCTGGCCGTGAAGGAGAACCTCTTCATCGAGACGCATCCGGGCGACGATGCGGAGGAGTGCTTCCTTGCCGCGCGCCGTGAGGTGGAAGGCGCCCGTGGCGCGACGGCCTATGCGTTTTGCTACGACGGCTACATCGAGACCGACGACGGCGTGCGCGATGCGCTGATCGCCGAGGGCGGCCTGCCCGGTGCCGAGGAGGGCTACGCGTTTGGGTACCTCTACGACGATGCGGGGATCGACCGCGAGATCGTCTACATCGGCCCGGCGCCGAACTTCATGGAGAAGCTGAAGCTCGAGCTTGACGTCGAAGGATCGCTCGACCCGGCCGACAACGTCGAGTAACGCGGGCACACGCCGCGCGCTTCTCCTATCGAATCCGCTTCGAACGCCGCTCCTGGCCGGGGCGGCGTTCGTTATTTACGTAACCTTTCCAAACCTTTTCCGCACGAGATGAGATCCGATCGCTAGCATAGGGATCAGGAAAACGATGGGATGCGTCGGTCTATGTGTGCAAATCGTGAGTTCCCGCTTCTTTTATGGGGCGCAGCCGAAATCAGTTTGGTACTATAGCAAGGCTATTCCTGCTTCGGGCAAACCTTCACAGACCCGAAGCCGTAAGTCCAAAGGAGGTGAACTGATGAAGGCTTATGAACTCTTGTATTTTGTAGCTCCGTCGATCGACGAAGAAACTCGCATCGCTGTCATGAAGCGTATCGAGACCGCCCTCGCAGAAGGTAACGGTGTCGTCGACAATGTTGACAACTGGGGCAAGCGCAAGCTGGCTTACGAGATCAACGGCTTGACTGACGGTGATTACACCCTTATCGATTTCCATGCTGAGCCCAGCAACATCGCTGAGCTCGATCGCGTCCTGCGCATCACCGACGCTGTCGTGCGTCACATGATCGTTGCACGTCCCGATCGCGACTAAGTACGTAAGGAAATCAAAAGGCGAACGGGATCGTTCGCAAGAAAGAGGCAAAAATGAGCATCAATCGAGTCGTCATCACCGGCAATCTGACCCGCGACCCTGAGCTGCGCGCTACTGCGAGCGGCATGCCCGTTCTGGGCTTGGGCGTCGCCGTCAACGATCGCCGTAAGAACCAGCAGACCGGAGAGTGGGAAGACTATCCCAACTTCATCGACTGCACGATGTTCGGTGCTCGCGCGCAGAGCGTTGCCCGCTACCTGTCCAAGGGATCGAAGGTTGCCATCGAAGGCAAGCTCCGTTGGAGCCAGTGGGAGCGCGACGGCCAGAAGCGCAGCAAGATCGAGGTCATCGTCGATGACATCGAGTTCATGAGCAGCCGCAATGACTCTCAGTCGTATGGGGCTCCTGCCATGAACGCTCCTGCTCCGTATGCCGCCCCTGCCGCATCCGCCGCCCCGGCTGCTCCGGCGCCGGCCGTGGATTCCTCGGTCTACGACGAAGACATCCCGTTCTAATCATTCGAAAGAGGTTTACATGTCTGACTACGCCAAGCAGCCTCGTCGAAAGTACTGCCAGCCCTGCAAGGACCAAGCAGAGTACGTCGACTACAAAGACACCCAGATGCTGCGAAAGTATGTTACTGATCGTGGGAAGATCAAGCCCCGCCGCGTTACGGGCGCTTGCACCCAGCACCAGCGCGATGTTGCTATTGCCGTGAAGCGCGCACGCGAGATGGCTCTCATGCCGTACGCCGTGCCGGCTGTCAGCGGCCGTGGCGATCGCCGCAACCGTTAATTGAGGAGGATGAAATGAAAGTTATCCTTCTTTCCGAACTCAAGAGCAAGGGTGGCGAAGGCGACGTCGTGGAGGTCGCTCCCGGCTTCGCTAACAACTACCTGTACCCCCAGGGGATCGCGATTCCTGCTACCAAGGGCAACCTGAAGCAGCTCGAGCAGCGCAAGCACAACATCGCTGCCCGCGAGGAGAACCGCATCGCCGACGCCAACAAGACCAAGGCTCTCTTGGACGACCTGACCGTCAAGGTCGAGGTGCGTGTGGGCGAAGAGGGCATCCTCTTCGGTTCCGTCACCGCCCAGATGATCGCCGACGCCGTCAAGGCCCAGGCCGATCTGGACATCGATCGCCGTCGCATCGAGATCAAGAAGCCGATCAAGACCGCTGGCGAGCACACGGTCGTCGTGTCGCTGTACCGCGACATCAAGGCTGGCCTCACGCTCCTGGTGGGCGACGAGGACACCTTCAATCCTCCTGCGGAGGAAGAAGAGGAAGTCGTCGAAGAGGTCGTCGAGGTTATCGAAGAAGCTGCCCCCGAGGCTGCTGCCGAGTAACGCTCGTCTTCCCATCGAAGCTTGAGAGAGGAGCCGCCCTCATGGGTGGCTCCTCTTTTATTTCTGTCGCCTTACCCGCCCGGTCGGTACCGGTTACGATGGTTGGTATGGTGGATAGATCACAGGAAAGGAGCGCGTGGTGGCAGAACCTCTACCTCAGGCGTCTGCGGACGAGCGGAAGTCGTTGCCTCAGAACATCGAGGCGGAACAGACGGTCTTGGCGGCCTGCCTGCTGTCGACCGGCGTGTTCGAGGAAGTGTCTCTCAAGCTGAAGCCCGAGAGCTTCTTCCGCCCGGCGCACCGCATCATCTTCGAGGCGATGCGCGACATGAACGCGCGCTCCATCCCGATCGACCCGGTGTCCCTCTCCGACAATCTCAAGGCAAAGGGGCAGCTTGATGCCGTGGGTGGGCAGGCGTACCTGCTCGAACTTGCCGACAACACCTTCGCGTTCACGAGCTGGGCTCACCATGCCGAGATCGTCGCGCGCGACGCCATGCGCCGTGAGCTTCTGCTCGCTTCCGCCAAGATCACCTCGCTCGCCTACGACTCCCCCTCCGATCCTACCGAGCTGGTGTCCCAGGCTGAAGCCTCGCTGTTCGAGGTGACCGAGCAGACGGTGAGCTCGACGTTCAAGGACATCCAATCGCTCATCACCGAGGCGAACGACGAGATCGCCGAGATGGCCAATCGCGCCGGCACGATGCAAGGCGTGCCCACCGGCTTTGCCGACGTCGACAGCCTCTTCTGCGGCCTGCGCGGCGGCGACCTGATCATCCTTGCCGCACGCCCTGCGGTGGGCAAGACCTCGTTTGCCATGAACCTGGCCACGAACGCTTCCAAGCTGGGAACGCCGGTCGCCTTTTTCAGCTTGGAAATGTCGTCGTCTCAGATCACCCAACGCTTGCTCGCCGCCGAGGCACGGTTGGACCTCTCGAAGATGCGTTCGGGTCGGCTGGCGGACAGCGACTGGAGCGCGCTCGTCACCGCATCGAGCGAGCTGTCTCAGCACGAGCTGTACATCGACGACTCACCCGGCTTGTCGATCGTCGAGCTGCGCACTAAGGCGCGCCGTATGATGCGCAACAAGAAGAACGGTCTGATCATCGTCGACTACCTGCAGCTGATGCAGCCGGTCATCCCGCATCCGAACAACCGTGCCGTTGAGGTCGCTGAGATCTCCCGCGGCCTTAAGGTCCTCGCCAAAGAGCTCGATGTGCCGATCCTGTCTCTCTCGCAGCTCTCCCGCGGCGTCGAGTCGCGTACCGATAAGCGCCCGATGCTGTCGGACCTGCGCGAATCGGGCTCCATCGAGCAGGACGCCGACATCGTCATGTTCATCGACCGAAGCACGTCGCCGGCCGAGGCGGAGCACGAGAGCCGACCCGATTGGGGCACCGCCGAGCTGATCGTCGCCAAGCACCGCAACGGTCCCACGCGCGATATTCCGCTGACCTTCATTCCCGAGTTCACGAAGTTCGCTGACCACTTCGACGATTCCGGGTATTAAACGCTCGGCGCGCGGTACACTCACCACTATGGGACGCTCCGTTACGTTCATACACGCAGCCGACTTGCACTTGGGCGCTCCGTTCAGGGGGCTGCGCTCTCTTTCTCCGGCATGGGCCGATGTGATGCTGCGCGCCATCCCGGAGGCGTACCAGCGCGTCATCGACGCAGCACTGGAGCAGCAGGTCGATTTCGTGGTGATCGCCGGCGATATCTTCGACGACTCGCGGCCGTCCTACGCAGACTTCTCGGCGTTCGTCGACGGGCTGCGCCGCCTCGACGAAGCCCATATCCCGGTCTACTTCGTGACCGGCAACCATGACCCCTACACGTCGTGGCATCACGACTTCGCCGTGCTGCCGAAAAACGCCCATTTGATGGGCGCGCTTCATGCAGACTTCGCGTGCTACGAGCGCGACGGCGAGCCTCTGTGTTTGATCGGCGCGCGCGGGTACTACAACCAGTCATGGCCTGAGGGCGTGGACATCTCAGAGGGGATTTCACGTGAAACAGCCGCTGCTGACCTGGGGAAATCTGCTCCTTTCATGATCGGCATCCTCCACACCGGTCTCGATGTGGATCCCACGCGCTCGCCGGCCGACCCCCGTGAACTGCTGCGCCGTGACGTGGATTACTGGGCGTGCGGCCACATCCATCAGCCGCGCGTGCTGCCGAGCGAGGCCGACCCCCGCATCGTGTTCTCGGGGTGCCCGCAGGGCCGCGACATCCGCGAGACGGGCGAGCACGGCATCTTCAAGGTGACGCTTGAGGAGGGGCACCCGAACGCGGTGGAGTTCATCCCCACCGCCCAGGTGGCCTGGCAGCGCGAGCGTCTCGACGTGTCGGACTGCGGCACCATCGCCGACGTCCAGGAGCTCATCACGAACACGGAATTCGCGCGCAACGCCACGGCGCGCTGCCAGCGCATGGTGTTTCGCTTCACCCTCGTCGGTCGCACACCGCTCCATCGCGATCTGACGCCGCGCATCCTCGCTGATGTGCGCACGGCGCTCAACGACAGTTACCCGTTCTTCTTCGTCGACGCGTTGGAAAACGATACGCGCGAGCCGATCGACACCGAGGAGCTGCGTGCCGAAGGGCTCTTTCCTGCGGTATTCTTGCACGCCGTCGAAGGGCGCCGCGGCGATGCCACGGCAACGATCCGCGATTTGGAGTCGGAATTCTACGAGCGTGACCTGACCTTTCCCACCGCGCTTGAGCGCGAGCTGCCCCAGCTGTGCGACGAGGCCGAGACGCTCGTTCTCGACCTGTTGAGCGAGGACGGTGCGTGATGGGCAAAGGCGAAGGAAAGGAGGCGCGCCAGGCCAGGGAGACCGAGGCCCTGTCGCCGCTCTACCTTGAGCATGTGAAGATGACGAGCTTCGGGTGGTTCGCCAACGCGATCATCGGGCCGTTCGGGCCGGGGATGAACGTGGTGCTCGGCCCTAACGAGGCGGGCAAGACCACGATCAACGAGCTGGTCAAGGGCGTGCTGTTCGGCTGGCCGGCCGGACGGAAAGCCGATAGCAATCCCTACCGCCCCGAAGCTGCCGACCGCGCGGGCAGCCTCTTTTTCCATGACGCTCAAACCGACGAGGTCGCCGAGGTGACGCGGTCCAAGGCCGTTGACGCGCCCGCGTTCCCCGCGCCGCTGCTCTCCGACATCGACAAGGACACCTACGAGACGATGTTCTCGCTCACGAGCGACGAGCTGATGAGCCTTGAGCGACACAGCGACGTGACGGCGCGCCTGCTGACGGCCGGATCGGGCACCTCGTCGTCGCCGGCTCGCGCGCTTGATGTCATCAACGCGCAGATCGCCGATCTGATGTCGCGTTCAGCCCAGCTTCCCGACTCGATCACGAACCTTCGCGCCGATCAGGCGCGCGTGCGCGATGAGAAACGCGCGGGTCTGGAGGAGGCTGACCATTTTCGCGGGCAGGAAGTGACGCTCGCTGCCCTCCACCCTCGCCAGGAAACCCTGCGCCACACCCAGGACGTTTTGAACGACGAGATCGAGCATCTGACGGCCGAGCGTGCGCGTCTCGAATCCCTCGACGGCGAGCTCGCCCAGACGCGCGCCAGCCTCGAGGCCGCCGAATCCGCGGCCCAGGGCGCGCGGGCCGATGCCTCTGCCGCGCCCCCTGAGGAGATCGCGCCGCTCGTGGGTCTGTCGCAGGCCGATGAGTATCGCCTGAAAGACACGCTCGACGATTTCGACGACCAGCGCTCCAAGCTTGAGCACGCCGCCGACTCCGCCCGCCACAACGCCACGAAGTCGCGTGCCGACTACGAGGTGACGATGGAGGACACCGCGTCGCATGCCGCCTCGGCGCGCGCCCGTACCCAGCGCACGATCCGCCTTGCCTGTGCCGTCGTCGTGCCGTTGGTCATGATCGCGCTCGGTGCCTATCTCATCTTCCGCGTGCCTTCGTCCGGCAGCCTGTCGTATTTGATGCTCGGCGTCGCCATCGTGATCTTCGCGCTCGTGATCTCGGCGGCGGGGATCTCCATGAGCCTGAAACCCACGCGGGTGGAAGAGGAGATCGCCGACGAGCGCAAGAAAAAAGAATGGGTCATGCAGCAGGATCGCAAGACCGTGGAAGCCTGTGAGCGCGACATCAAGGAATGCGACGAGCGCATTGAGGGCTTCCTCGCCGCCAACGGCCTCGTTGCCGCCCATGGGTCGGTCCGCCGCGCGCGCCGTTTGCTCGACCAAGCGCGCGAGTTTCGCGCCGCCGCCGCGCTGTCCCGTCAAAACGAGCGCGCCGTGGCGCTGCAGCGCGCCGAGCTCGAGAAAACGCTTGTCGAAGTGCAGCACCAGCGCACCGAGCTGTGCCGCGGCGTCGGGGTCGACCCCTTGTCTGCCGGCGAGGACATCGAGCGCATGATCGAGCGCAAGAGCGACGAGCGCCGCCAGACGACGCAGCTCGCCCACGATACGGAGCGGCAGATCGGCGAGATCACGCAGCAGCTCGCCCAGGCCCGCCATCTGATGGGTTTCGACGAGGCGAAGTTCAAGGAAGAGGCCGTGAAGACCCGTCTGTCCGAGCAGTACCGTCGCTTGGCGTTGCTGTTGATCGCCCGCCGTTCCCTCGAGTCGGCCATCGCCGACTGGGAGCGCAAGAGCCAGCCGAAGGTGTACGCAACCGCCTCGCGCCTCTTCGAGATGATGACCGGCGGCGCCTGGCGCCAGGTCAGGATGAACGCCAAAGGCGATATCGAGGTCGTCGACGCGATCAAGACCACGCGCGAGCCGCGCTACCTTTCGCTGGGCACTCGCCAGCAGCTCTATCTCTCGCTGCGCATCGCGCTGTTGCTGACGGCCGAAAACGTCGGGCGCGGGCTGCCGATCATGTGCGACGACATCCTCGTCAACTTCGACGACGACCGCCGCGCCCAAGCCGCGCGCGCCCTCGTGGAGCTTTCCCGCCGCCGTCAAGTCATTCTGTTCACCTGCCATCCCGACATTGCAGCCTTGGTGAGCGAGGCCGATCCGCAGAGCATTCGCCTGGAACTGTAGTAAGATTGCTCTTGTTGCAGCAGCGCCCGCGTGGCCTGGCTGCGACATGCGACATACCAATCATCGAAAGGACCTTCCATGCCAAGCACGGTTCTCCTTGGCGCCCAATGGGGCGATGAGGGCAAGGGCAAGATCACGGACCTGATCGCGAGCGACTATGACTACGTTGTCCGTTACCAAGGAGGGAACAACGCAGGCCATACCGTTATTCACGGCGATACGAAACTGGCCCTTCACCTGATTCCTTCGGGCATCATGTACGAGCACATCACGCCGGTCATCGGCAACGGGTGCGTCGTCGATCCGAAGGTCCTTATCGAAGAGATGAACATGCTCGAGGGTGCAGGCTTCTCCTGCGAGCGCCTGCGCATCTCGTGCGACGCGCACGTGATCATGCCGTATCACATCGACCTGGACGGCGCCTCCGAGCGCCATCTGGGCAAGCATAAGATCGGCACCACGAAGCGCGGCATCGGCCCGGCGTACGAGGACAAGGCCGGCCGCACCGGCATCCGCATCCAAGACCTGCTCGACGAGAAGATCTTCCGCGAAAAGGTCGAGGCGGCGCTGGTCATGAAGAACCAGGTCCTGACTAAGATCTACGACATGAAGCCGTACACGGTCGATCAGATCTGCGAGATGTACCTCCCCTATGCCGAGGTCATCCGCCCGCATATGGCTGAAACCGCGCAGCTGCTCAACTCCGAGCTGCGCGCTGACAAGAACGTCCTGTTCGAGGGCGCCCAGGGCACCCTGCTCGACATCGACCACGGCACCTACCCGTTCGTCACCTCCTCCTCGTGCTGCGCAGGCGGCGCCCCCACCGGTTCCGGCGTGGGTCCGAAGGCCATCACGAAGGTGCTCGGCATCGCCAAGGCCTACATCACCCGTGTGGGTTCTGGCCCGTTCCCGACCGAGCTCAAGGACGAGACCGGCGAGCTTCTGTGCAAGGTGGGCGGCGAGTACGGTGTGACCACCGGTCGCAAGCGTCGCTGCGGATGGTTCGACGCCGTGGTCGCGCGCTACGCGGCCGACGTGAACTCGATGACCGACATGGCGCTGACGAAGCTCGACGTGCTGTCGTGCGTGCCGCGCATCAAGGTGTGCGTCGCCTACGAGGCCGACGGCAAGCGCTACGACTACTTCCCGATGCAGCACTCCGTGCTCTATCCGAAGCATGTCACGCCCGTCT
This sequence comes from Oscillibacter sp. MSJ-31, assembly GCA_963601095.1. Lineage (GTDB taxonomy): Bacteria > Actinomycetota > Coriobacteriia > Coriobacteriales > Eggerthellaceae > Anaerotardibacter. The sequence goes on from CAVCDZ010000001.1 coordinate 14,387, forward strand.
ACGAAGAGCTCCCCGGCTGGGAGGGCCAGGACATCACCCACTGCACCTCGTTCGATGAGCTGCCGGCCAACGCCCAGCGCTACGTCAAGTACCTCGAAGAGGTCTCCGGCGTGCCCGCGTCCCTCATCGCCGTGGGTCCCGACCGCAACCAGACGATCTTCCACGGCTGGCAGAGCCGCTAGGTACCGGGGCGGAGCACGGGTGGCACGGTCATGGTCGCACCCGGCGCTTCCCGATTAAGCAATGAGATGAGGCGCCCCTGCGTGCTGCGGCATGCAGGGGCGCTTGCACACACCTTGAGAGAAAGGGACTTGCAGTGAACATCCTCGTTCTCGGCGGCGGAGGCCGCGAACATGCCATCACCTGGGCGCTGGAGAAGTCGCCGCGCGCAGACGCACTGTACGTGGCGCCGGGCAACGGCGGCACGGCCGCCATCGCCACCAACGTGCCTGAGCTCGACGCTTCCGATGGTGAGGCGGTGCGCGCGTTTGCCCAGGACCATGAGATCGGCCTGGTCGTGATCGGTCCCGAGGCGCCGCTCGTCGCCGGCGTGGCCGACGTGCTGCGTGCGGCGGGCATCCCTGTGTTCGGCCCCGACGCGCAAGGCGCCCAGCTCGAAGGGTCGAAGACCTACTCGAAGCGCTTCATGGACGCCAACGGCATCCCGACCGCCCGCTATGAGAGCTTCACCGACCGCGCGGCGGCGCGCGCCTACTGCGAGCAGCTCGGCGCCCCGCTCGTCGTGAAGGCCGACGGCCTGGCTGCGGGCAAGGGCGTCATCGTGGCCGAGGAGCTCGACGACGCGCTGGCGGCCGTCGACTCGTGCTTCGACGGCACCTTCGGCGACGCGGGCCAGACGGTCGTGGTCGAAGAGATGCTCACCGGCCCCGAGTGCTCGCTGCTGGCGTTCGTCTCCGGCGGCAAGGCCTTCTGCATGGCGCCTGCCCAGGATCACAAGCGCGCCTACGACGGCGATCTTGGCCCGAACACCGGCGGCATGGGCGTGTACTCGCCGGTGCCGATCGTCACGGACGACGAGATGGCCGCCATGGTCGACGTGATGGAGACGGCCGCTGCCGCAACGGCGGCAGCGCCGTTCGACGCCGACTACCGCGGGTGCCTCTACGGCGGCTTCATGCTGACGCCGCAGGGTCCGAAGGTCCTCGAGTTCAACGCGCGCTTCGGCGACCCCGAGACGCAGGTCGTGCTGCCCCGTTTGCGCGGCGATCTGGTGGACATCATGCTTGCCGTCGCCGAGGGCCGTCCCGACGACATCGAGCTTGCGTGGTCGGACCAGTGGGCCGTGAGCGTCGTCCTCGCGAGTGCCGGGTACCCGGGCTCCTACGAGAAGGGCAAGGTCATCCTCGGCGTCGCGGATGCCGAAGAGCTTGACGACGTCCTCGTGTTCCATGCCGGCACGGCCTTGAACGCCGACGGCGAGCTGATCACCGCCGGCGGGCGCGTGCTCAACGTCGTCGCCTTGGGCGACACCTTCGAAGAGGCGCGCGACCGCGCGTACGAGGCCTGCAAGCTCATCACGTTTGAAGGCGTGCAGTATCGCAGCGACATCGGCAAGAAGGCGCTGCAGGGGCGCAGTGCCTGGGCGTAAGGCTTTTTTGCTTGACGGGCGCGCACGCGATCGGTAGAATATCAACTCGCGTCATATGACGTGACTTCGGTTGGGTAGCTCAGCTGGTAGAGCAGCGGATTGAAAATCCGCGTGTCGCGGGTTCAAGTCCCGCCCCGACCACCATGAACTCGAAGGCCCGGCTTTTGCCGGGCCTTCTTCGTTGCTGTCGGGCGTATCTGCGCTGCCGCTTTGCCGCGGTGTAGTTATGACTTTTGTGCACCGGTAACGGCCGCGCCCGCAGGCGGTGCCAAACAAACACGTTCATTTGGTAGAATCGAGAAACGTATGAAAGAAGGCTTCATGATCGATTTTGCCATTCAGGGCATCTACCCGCCCTCATTGCAAGCCCTGGTGGACGGCAAGGTTGCCAGCCGCATCAGGAAGAAAGACAGCTCCCTTTACAACTTCTCCGACGAAGCGCAGGACTGCGCTCGTGATTATATGGGTTGGGCCACGCTCGCCAGCGAGCCGCCGTGCTCGATCGAAGAGATCCAGGCGTTCGCCGACGAGGCGCTCGCCAAGGGCCTCAAGACCGTCGTCCTCATCGGCCAGGGCGGATCGACCCAGGCGCCGATGACGCTGACCAAGTACAACAAGGCCGACTCGTCGCGCGTGACGTTCAAGACGCTCGACTCGGTGTCGCCGGTGCGCGTGCGCGCCATCCTGACCGAGTGCGACCCGGCCACCACGCTCGTCATCCAGTCGTCCAAGTCGGGCGGCACCATCGAGCCCACGCTCGTCATGAAGGCCACCCGTCAGGTGCTGGCTGAGAGCATGCCCGAAGACGAGATCCCGCACCACCTGGTTGCGATCACCGATCCCGGCTCCGAGCTGGAGCGTCGCGCCATCGACGAAGGCTGGCTGTGCGTCTTTTCCGGCGAGCCGACCGTCGGCGGGCGCTATTCCGCCCTCTCGGTGTTCGGCCTCGTGCCGGCCGCCCTCGTCGGCATCGACATCAAGGCGCTGATCGACAGCGCTGCCTCCGCCGAGGAGCTGTGCGCTTCCGACGATCTTGATAACCCGGCAGCCAACCTCGCGGCCTTCCTGTACGACAACTACACGCGCGGGCGCGACAAGTTCTCGTTCTTCACGCCCAAGCGCGGGCGCGTGCTCGGCCTGTGGATCGAGCAGCTGGTGGCCGAGAGCCTGGGCAAGAACGGCTGCGGCATCTTGCCCAACATCGAGGTCGACTCGCTGATCCTGCGTGAGGACCCGCACGACCGCACGGTGATCACCTACAGCACCAAGACCGATCTGTGGGACGACCGCCAGAACTTCAGCCACGCGCTCGAGTTCATCGATCCGGCCATCCCGCGCATGAACTTCAAGGTCTTGAACGTGGCCGACCTGGCTGCTCATTTCGTGATGTGGGAGTACGCGATCGCGATGGTCGGCCACCTGATGGGCGTGTGCCCGTTCGACCAGCCCGACGTGGCGGTGGCCAAGAAGGAAGTGCTGCGCATCCTGTCCGAGGGCTCGCGCGATCCCGAGTTCACCGTCTCCGGCATCGCCGGCATTCCGATCGGCGACGTTGAGGTGCACGTGTCCGAGGCGCTGCGCCCCTCGATGCAGGGTGAGTCGCTCGAAGACGCGCTCGGCGTGCTGTTCGAGAGCATCCGCCCGGGCGACTATTTCTCGCTCAACGCGTTTTTGCCCTTCACGGGCGAGGGTCGCCGCGAGGCCATCGAGGAGATCCGCCATGCGATGGCGGCCCATTTCGAGGTGCCGTCGTGCTTGGAGATCGGCCCGCGCTATCTGCACTCCACCGGGCAGCTCCATAAGGGCGGCCCGAACTCCGGCGTGTTCTTGATCCTGTCGGCCGACGAGCCGAAGGACATTCCCGTCGACGACGATCGCGCCAGCAGCCTGGGCACGCTTGCCAAGGCCCAGGCGCTCGGTGACTTCGCGATCCTCTCGGCCCGTGGCCGTCGTTGCGTGCACGTGCATCTGCCCGACAACTCGGCGGTGTCGATCCGCGCGCTGGTCAAAGCTTTCAAGAAAGCGGTGTACGCCTAATGCGCGAAGCGCTCGATCTCAAGATAACCGGCATTGTACAAGGGGTGGGGTTCCGCCCCTTTGTCTATCGTGAGGCCGCAGCGCGCCGGCTGACCGGGTGGGTGCTGAACTCGGTTGCGGGCGTGTCGGTCCACGTCGAGGGGCCGGCCGACGATCTGGATGCCTTCGTGCTGGCGCTGTCCGAGGAGGCTCCTGCCGCTGCGCAGGTGTCCGAGATCGACTTGGCCGAGGCGCGCGTCGAGGGCTTCGATTCGTTTGAGATTCGCTTCTCGGATGACGAGGCGACGCAGCGTACGACGCTCGTCTCTCCCGATCTGGCTACCTGCGACGCGTGCGCCTCGGAGCTGTTCGACCCGACCGATCGCCGCTATCGCTACCCGTTCATCAACTGCACGAACTGCGGGCCGCGCTTCACGATCATCAAGAGCCTCCCCTACGATCGGCCGGCCACGTCGATGGCGCCGTTTACGATGTGCCCCGCGTGCGACGCGGAATATCACGACCCGGCCAACCGTCGCTTCCACGCGCAGCCCGACGCCTGCTTTGCCTGCGGGCCGCATGTGGGATGGATCGCGACGAACGCTCCCGATTCGGCGGCGTTCGTTGACGAGGACGCGACGGAGCTTTCTGAGGAAAACATCGCGTGGGCGCATGGCCGTGAGGAGAGCGACGCGGTGTTTGCCCGCGCCGTGCGCGTGCTGCGCCGCGGCGGCATCGTCGCGGTCAAGGGCCTGGGCGGCTATCACCTGGTGTGCGACGCCGCCAACCCCGAAGCGCTGCGTCGCCTGCGTGCGCGCAAGCGCCGTGAGGGCAAGGCGTTTGCGGTCATGGTGGCTTCGGTCGACGAGGTGCGTGAGACGTGCGTGGTCTCGGAGGCCGAGGAGCGGCAGCTTCGCCTGCCGTCGCGCCCGATCGTGCTTCTGCGCAAGCGCTCCGACGCCGTCTTCGCCGCGGGCCTTGCCGATCGTCTGCCTGAGCTGGGCGTCATGCTCCCGGCGACGCCCGTGCAGCATCTTTTGCTGCATGACTTCGGCGGCATGCTGGTGATGACCTCGGGAAACATCCATGACGAGCCGATCGTCACCACCGAGGAGGCCGCCTTGTCGCGCCTTGCGGGCGTGGCGGACGCGTTTGTGGTGAACGATCGCGCGATCGAGGGGCGCTACGACGATTCGGTCGTGCGCGTGATCGACGGCGGCCCGGCCGGCGAGCTGGTGCAGGTCATTCGTCGCGCCCGCGGCTTTGCCCCGCTGCCGGTGCCGATCCCACAGCCTGACGGGACGGCGAGCGAGCTGTTCGCCACCGGCCCCGAGCAGAAGAACACCTTCGCGTACGCGCGCGACGGGCTCGCCTTCGTGTCGCAGCATATCGGCGACATGGAAAGCGCGCCGGTGATGGATGCCTGGAACGAGACGCGTGTGCGGTTCGCTTCGCTGTTCCGCCTTGCTCCTGCCCGCGTCGTCTGCGACTACCATCCCGAATACCTCACCAGCAAGTGGGCTCATGCCCAGGAGCTGCCCGTCACCCCGGTGCAGCACCATCATGCCCACATCCTGTCGGTCATGGGCGAAAACCAGCTGACCGGCCCGGTTGCCGGGTTCGCCTTCGATGGCACGGGCTACGGGCTCGACGGCGCCATCTGGGGCGGCGAGGTGATGCTCTCCAACCTGCAGGCTTACGAGCGCTTCGCCAACTTCGCGTATTTTCCGCTGATCGGCGGGGCGGCGGCCATCAAGGAGCCGGCGCGCATCGCGTACGGCGCGCTGTGGGACTTCGATTTGCTCGAGCACCCGGCAGCGCAGGCTTTCGTGGATGCCCACGTCCCGGATGCCGCGCTCTTCGACCAGATGATCGAGCGGGGGCTGAACTGCCCGCAGACCTCATCGGCCGGCCGCCTCTTTGATGCCGCCTCGGCGCTCTTGGGCGTCTGCACGCATCCGCGCTACGAGGGCGAGGCGGCGATCCTGCTCGAGGCGGCCATGGGCGCCTCGTCTGCCGCGCTCCCTCTTGACAACGCCGATGCGGATGCGCCCGCCGCAATCGAGGCCGCCAAGACTGCCGACGCTGCGTCTTCCGCGTCCCCATCCTCCGACGAAGGTGACGGCCATCCGTACCGGTTTGAGCTGATCAAGAACACGGCGACCGAGAAGAGCACGGCGGCTGACACCTCGGTGCTCCTGATCGATCCGGCGCCGGTCTTCGCGGCTCTGCTCGACGATGTGGCAGCCGGCGTGGCGATCCCCGTCATCGCGCGGCGTTTTCATAACGCGTTCGTGGACATTATCGTAACGCTCGCCGATGTGGTGCGCAGCGCCTACGGCATCGATGTCGTAGCTTTGGCGGGGGGCGTGTTTATGAACCGCTACCTGGTAGAACAGACGCTTTCAGCCCTGCAATCCCGCGGTTTCACGGTGGCGTTGAACCGCGATTTGCCGCCCAATGACGTAGCGATTTCCTATGGACAGGCTGTGCTAGGATTGCAGGCACAGATCAAGGGGTGATGTGGTATGTGCTTAGCGATTCCCGCTCAAGTAAAGACCATTGACAACAACAAGCTCGCCGTCGTGGACATCCTGGGCGTTACGCGCGAGGTCGCTCTCGACCTGACGCCTTCCGCGGACATCGGCGATTTCGTGCTGGTGCACGCCGGTTTTGCCATTGAAGTTGTCGATGAAGCCGATGCTCAGGAAACTCTCGACCTTATAAAACAGTTCCCTGAATTAGCCGACGTCGAAGGACTTTAAGGAGCTAGCCGTGGACCTCTCTTCGTTCAAGGATCCCAAGCTCGCTCGCGGCCTTATTCATTCCATCCAAAAATGGGCGCCCGAACACGCGACGCTGATGGAGGTGTGCGGAACGCACACGGTTGCCATCGCGCGCAACGGCCTGCGCTCGATGATGCCTGAGGGCACGCGCCTGGCGTCTGGCCCGGGCTGCCCGGTGTGCGTCACGTCGAACAAGGACATCGACACGGTGATCGCGCTCGCGCGCGTGCCCGGCGTGACCATCGCGACCTTCGGCGACATGACCCGCGTGCCCGGCTCGACGTCGAGCCTCCTCAAGGAGCAGGCGCAGGGCCGCTCGGTGCAGATCGTCTACTCGCCGCTTGACGCGCTCAAGCTTGCACAGGAAAATCCGGATCAGCAGATCGTCTTCGTCGGCGTGGGCTTCGAGACCACCACGCCGCTCGTGGCGATGGCCATCAAACGCGCCCGCGCCCTGGGGCTGAAGAACTTCAGCGTCTTCGTCGCGCATAAGAACATGCCCGGCGCGCTCGAGGTCATCGTCTCGGACCCGTCGCTGAACATCGACGCGCTGATCCTCCCGGGTCACGTGAGCGCCATCATCGGCATGGAGCCTTATGAGTTCCTGGCCAAGAAATACGGCATTCCCGGCGTCATCACCGGGTTCGAGCCGGTCGACGTGCTGCAGGGCATCGCGATGATCATGCGTCAGCTCCATGAGGGCCGCGCAGAGATCGAGATCGCGTACACGCGCGGTGTCGCGCCCGAGGGCAACCCGGTGGCGATCGCGGCGATCAACGAGGTGTTCCACACGGTCGACGCCACGTGGCGCGGCCTGGGCGTCATCCCGGGGTCGGGTTACGCGATCCGCCCGGAGTACGCCGAGTTCGACGCGTTCCAGCGTTTCGAGCCCGAGGTGGAGCCCACCCACGAACCGAAGGGCTGTCGCTGCGGCGACGTGCTGCGCGGCAGCATGGCGCCGAACGAGTGCCCGCTGTTCAGGCGCGTGTGCACGCCCGAGAATCCGGTGGGTCCGTGCATGGTGTCCTCGGAAGGCTCGTGTGCCGCATACTTCAGGTACCTGTAGCGCGCCTGCGCGCGGCAAGGTGCCGCGCTTCGCTAGTTTTGCCTGGCGAAGGGGTTGGATCGCGACCCCTCGTCTCGTTGTGCCTCGCGTTGCGCTGGCGGTAGCTCTGCTGTGCCGGATGGTTGCCCGTTCGTTACGTGGCGCTCTGACCCGATAGGCTAAGATGGACAGATCAGATGATTCTGTTCGGTTTTGCGGGGAGGGTGCTATGAACGAGGATCTTGAAGGGCGGCTCGATCCGCGCATCAAGGCGGTGTGGCGCATCAGCGATGCGCTGGCGATTCTCATCGCGTTCGTCTGCTTGCTTCCGATCGGCCTCTTTCCTTGGCTGCTCGATGAGCCTTCGCGCTTCTGGGCCGGGCCGTACCTGATCGTCCTTGCGATCGTTTTCATCGGTGCATTGGCGGTGTTTCTGCTGGTCATCTCCCCACTGCGGTACGTGCGGTGGCGCTATAGCCTGCAGCCAGAGTTCCTTGAGATCAAGAAGGGGATCTTCTGGCGCACTCATACGGTGGTGCCGTTCGTCCGCGTGCAGAACACCGACACGAAGCAGGGGCCCATCCTGCGCGCATTCGGCCTCGCCTCGGTGACGGTGTCGACGGCGGCGGGCTCGATGGAGATCCCCGGATTGCGCGCCGACGAGGCGGATGCGGTGCGCGATCGCGCGGCCGAGTTCGCGCGCATCGCCCGAGAGGACGTGTAGGCCATGGCTGATCCCGTACCTCCCGAGGTGCCGGGCGCCCCGACGAGCCAGCCTGGACCGGGCGTGCCAGCGAGCCAACCTGCATCGGGTGCGCCTGTGGACGCGTCGCCGACCCAACCTGCGCCTGCGTCCGCAACCCCGCCAACCACCTCACCGGTGCCGGGCATCCCGACCCCCGACGAGGTTCAGGGGCGCCACAAGCTGCACCACAGCTATATCTGGCTGGGCTCCCTGCGCGCCCTGCCGTCGATCCTCATCGCCTTCTTAACGGTGGGCTTCTCGTCTGTCGCCTCGCTTGCCGCCGGTGGCGGCGTGCCCGGGCAGCCGTTTTCGGGGCTTACCTTCATCGTGCTCGTGGTCCTTGGCATCCTGTTGTTCATAGTGCTGATCTTCGCGCTGTGCGTGGGCTTCACCGCTTGGTCGTGGCGCTATATCTGGTACGAGTTCGACGATACGGAGTTCAGCTACTATTCGGGCATCCTGAACAAGAAGCGGGTGCACGTCCCGTATCAGAAGGTGCAATCGGTCAACGAGAAGGCCACGCTGCTGCAGCGTGCAGCCGGCGTGTGTACCGTCGTCATCGAGACGGCGGGTGGATCGGCGAACAAGGCCGTGCGCGTTGCCTACGTGGAGCGCTCGGCCGCTGAAGTGATCCGTCGCGAGCTGTATCTGCGCAAGCGCTTGATGAATGCGGGCGCGGCTGTGCCCGGCACCGCGCCGGTGCCCGGCGATGAGGCTGGCCCCGTTTCCGCCGCAGCGGCACCGGGTGCGCTTGGCGCCGTTCCGCCTGCTGCCGCCCCGGTCGCGGGCGGCTTTGCACCGGTTCTCACCGCCGCGCCTACCGCCGCGCCCGGCACCGCCCCTTACGTGGCAAACGCCCTCGACGCCCCAGCGGCGCTCATGGACGATTTGCGCGGCGTCTTCGCCGGCGATGCGGTTGACACCGGTGAAGTGACCTGCGAGTTCGGCCTGACGAACAAGGAGCTGGTCCTGTCCGCGGTGACGGGCAAGTCCTCGTTCATCATCGTGCTCGTCGGCCTCGTCGCCTCGCTTTCCTCGGTGATCTCGCTTGTTGCCGACGCCGGGCTTGTGTCGACCGAAGATGCGGTCTACGAGCAGGCGTGGCTTTCGCTTTCCGCAGCGGGCCCGGCAGCAGCGGTTGTCGGCGCGCTCGCGATTGTGGCGGCGTTCGCGGTGGCCTGGGTGCTCTATCTCGTGGGCGCGCTTCTCTCGTACGGCGGCTTCCGCGCGCGGCGCCGGGGCAGCCGCATCGAGGTCGAGCGCGGCATGCTCACCCACCTGTTCAGCGGCGTGGACGTCGAGCGCATCCAGTCGGTTCACATCCATCAGTCGTTTTTCCAGCGCCTTCTGAAGTGCTGCTCCGTGTCGTACGGCCGCATCGCTGCAGGCCCTGGCGAATACGGGTCGAATTCCTCGTCGGATGCCGATGACAAGCTGGTGGTCCACCCCTTCGTGCCGCTCTCTCGAGCCCACGAGGTGATCTCCCAGCTCACCCCCGAGTTTGCGACCCTGCCTGAACCCGAGCGCCCCGTCTCGCCCCGCGCGCTTCGTCGCGCGATCACGCGTCGCGCGATCTTCCAGGGCGGAGGCTTTTGGCTCGCGGTGTCCGCGTGCATCTGCGCGGTCTGCGTCGGCTTGCTGCGCACAGTCGGCGCGATCACCGACGCCGATGCCTCCTTCTTGCACGTCGGCATCGCATCGCTGTTTATCCTTGCTGCGCTGATCTTCGCCGTCGAGGTCATCGGCGCCGTTTTGTGGTATCGCCGCGCCTCGTTTGGCGTGGACGCGCGCTGCGTGGTGCTCGTCAACGGCGGCTACTCGGTGGAGACGACCTTCTTGCCGCGGACGAAGATCCAGCTCGCCGGCACCCGCTCCAACCCGCTGCAGCGCCATGCACGCGTGGCGACGCTGTTCGCCAAGAGTGCGGCCGGCGTCGGCGGCCAAAAGGAACGGCTGATCGACGTTTCGGAAACGGATGCGGCCCTCTGGCGTGACTGGGTGCGCCCCGGCGCGTCCGGAAGGCTATAATCGCACACACAGCGAAACCCGACGAAAAGACACTCATGGCTCTAACCCAGAAACAATTCGCTCATGACCCGCAGGTGGTTCGCGAGTACACGACGGGTGAGGAGATCGCCAACTCCGTGACGCACGGCGTCGGCGCGCTTCTGGCCATCGCTGCCATCCCGATCTCGATCGTGGCTGCCGTTCACTCGGACGCCGCGCTCGCGGTGCCTGCGGCGTTGGTCTACAGCATCTTCATGCTGCTCGAATATCTGATGTCGACGCTCTACCATGCGCTGACCGCCCCGCGCGCCAAGCGCGTCTTCAAGGTGCTCGACCACAGTTTCATCTACTTGTTCATCGCGGCGTCGTACAGTCCGTATTGCCTGGTGACGCTCGTGGACGTCAACGGCATCGCGCTCTTCGCCTTCGTGTGGGTCGTCGCCATCGTCGGCGTTGCAGCAGAAGCGTTTTGGGTGTTCAGGCCCCGGTGGATCTCAGCGGTGCTGTACCTGGCGCTCGGATGGGCGGTCGTGGCGTTCCTGCCCCAGCTCTATTCCCTGCTTGCCGGGCCGGGCTTCTGGCTGCTGCTCGCCGGCGGCCTGTGCTATTCGGCCGGCTGCATCTTCTACGTGCTCAAGAAGGTGCGCTACGTGCACTCGATCTTCCACGTGTGGATCCTGGCCGGATCGATTTGCCAGTTCCTCTCGATCGTTCTGTTCGTCTTCTAGGGACGGTGCGTCGTGAGTGCCACCCGTGCCAGCCGCGCGTCCCGCCTGTTTCCCGACGGTTCGCGCCGCTCCCTGACCAAAGGTCCCGATCCGGTGCTGACGGGCGTGTGCTCGGGCATTGCCGAGCATCTGGACGCCGACGCCGTCATCGTGCGCGTGACGGCGGTGGTGTTGGTGGTCTGCACGCTGGGTTTGATCGTCATTCCCTATGTCGCGCTGGCGCTCACCCTGCCGCGTCCCGATGAGGACGACGATCCGGTTGAAGTCGATCCTTTGGCGGTGCAGTCCGATCGTTACCATCAGGTCGTGGCCGCGCACAAGCAGCGTATGGCCGCCGTGTTCGCCGACCATGCCGCTCGCGCCGACGCTGCCTATCGCCCGCCCCGTCCTCCCGCCAACGTCAGCGAGGCATGGAGCGCGCACCGCATGCATCTCGCGCAGCTTCATGCGCCTGCTGAGGAGCGCGCTCGCCGCCTGAGGCGCTCTCCTCTGGTGTTTGCCCTCGCGTTTGGGATGATGATCCTGTTCGCGGCGGCCATCACGTTTGCGGTGCCCAACCTCCCGCGCGCGAGCGCCTGGTGCTTCTGGCCGATCTTTTCCGTGGTGATCGGGACGACGCTTCTGGTGTGCTACGGCGACAAGTGGCCGCTGACCTCGCGCCTGTCGTTTCTCGTCCTCTGCATCGAGGCCTGTTTGTTCCTCCTGCCCTTCACCTTGGGCATCTGCCCGGTGATATCGATCAACCGCTTGGAGGGGCCGACGATCCTGGTGTGGTTCGCGGCGATGCTTTCCCTAATGGCCGGGCTGATCTTTGAGCGCCCGCCGCTTCTGGTTTTGGCGGCCACCCTGTTCGCCGCCGCGATCGTCCTTTCGCTGATCGACATGGGCGCGTGGGACCGCTATCAAGCGCTTTCGACCTACGCGCGCCACAACATGGCCGTGCCGTCGTTCACGCGGTGAAATGCCTGGTCGACTTTCTTTTCCGGCTCATTTCTTCTTGTGGATTCCCGTTGGAGACGCCGTTCACCGGAGTGTCTGATTTGGTGGAACATGCCCATCGCGGTATAATGAGCGACGCGCGTAATGTGCAAAACGTTTGCAGTACCAGTTTTCTAAGCGCACCACACTGCAAATATCAGGCCGGCGCATTTCAGGTTTGAAATGCTTAGGCAAAGCCGCGTCATGGGAGTTTTTTGGCTCGCAACAGCGTACATAGCAGGCAGCGGACGCCTCATATCGCCGCACTTTTTGCGGTTCTTGCGATTGTGGTCGTTCTCGTTGTCGCGTTCTTCGCCGTCGGCCAGGCACAGGGCTCCGGCGAAGAGGATGCCTCGACGCTCGGCTTGAGCTCATCTCAGGCGACGTCCGACGGTTCGAGCATGACGGCTGCTGAGCGCGCGTCTGCCACCGCAACCGACAGCAACGGCGTGTCCGCCGTGTCCGAGGCGGTTGGCGCTTCGGAGGCTTCCCAGCGCTCCATCACGGTGAAGGATCCCGACCCGGTCGTCGTTCCGGTCGCCGTCGACGAATCCAATCCCGAGGCCGTTAGCAAGGCCAACGAGGTGTGCACGCTCGATCCGCTGCCCACCGCCCCGCGCGTCGCTCCCGATCTGAACGATGGTTCCTGGTCGACGGGTGTTGCCTCTGCCTACGCGGTCGTCTCGAACGACGATGGCAACGGCAACTTCGGCGTGACCAACACGGCTTCCGGCATCGACTTGCACGACAACAGCATCACGGTTGCGGTTCCTGAGGGCCAGTCCGGCCTGCTGAACCGCGTCGTTGAGATCTGCTACGACGGCAAGGTCGTCATCGCCACGGTCACCGACACCGGCGGATTTGCCAAGTACGGCCGCGCGCTTGACCTGGCGCCGGGCGTCTACAAGGCCTTCGGCTTCTCGTCCTACTCCGATTGGGGCACGCGGACGGTTTCGTACCGCTTCCTGTAATCCGGATCGCTTTTTGCAACGCATCAGAAGGCATCGCTTCGGCGGTGCCTTTTTTCATGGGCGCGCCATGGGCTCCGGGTGCGTGCGTGTCGGCGTGTCCCGGGTGCGTGCGTGCCGTTTTGCCATTCACGGACGCTCTTCTATACTCTGGTCTGGTATGAGAATCCCGGTGCGGAGGTGTACGTGAGCAATGTCATCATCGTCGGGTGCGGCCGAGTCGGTTCGCGCCTGGCGCTCAAGCTGTCGGACCACGACAACAACGTGTGCGTCATCGACCGCAACCCCGCGTCGTTCGTCGCGCTAGGCCGCGACTTCAACGGCTCGACGTTCACCGGCGTGGGCTACGACGAGGAGATCCTGGTGAAGGCCGGCATCGAGGAATGCGATTTCGTGGCGGCGGTCACCCAGAGCGACAACGCCAACCTGATGGTGGTCGAGATCGCGCGTCGCCTCTACGACGTCCCGCACGCGGTTGCCCGCCTCTACGACAGCGCGCATGAGCGCACGTACCTGCAGCTGGGCATCGACTACGTATGCGGTACGACGATGGTCGCTGAGGAGATCTTCTCGAAGGCCACTTCCGGCGTTGGCGATCACATCGCGACGTTTGCTGACTACGAGGTCATGCAGTTCGCGCTCGACCTCAAGCGCACCGGGCAGTCGCAGGTCAAAGTTTCCGATCTGGAAAGCCGCCACAAGCTGAGGGTCTGCGCGTTCGAGCGTGCCGATGGCTCGGTCAGCTCCATCCCCTCGCCGTCGAGCATCCTGTACCACGGCGATGTGGTGCTCGCGGTGGTTTCCCATACGGCGATCCCGTCGATCGCCGCGTACGCGCAGGACTGACGAGGAGGCGCCATGTACATCGTGATTGTGGGCGGCGGCAAGCTGGGGTCGTACCTGGCCGGCACGCTGCTGCGCGGCGGCAACCAGGTCGCGCTCATCGAAGAGGATGAGACGACGGCGGCCACCCTGTCGGAGACCATGGACGGCTCGTGCATGATCCTTCACGGCGACGGGTGCGCCGCGACGATCCAAGAGGACGCGAACACCCAGATGGCTGACGTGTTCGTGGCTGCCACCGGCCAGGACGAGGACAACCTGGCGGCGTGCGAGATCGCGTCACGCGTGTTCTCGGTGCCGCGCTGCATCGCGCGCGTCAACAGCCCGAAGAACCTGCGCATCTTCCGCCGCCTCGGCATCGAGAGCATCTCGGCCACGGCGCTGATCGCGCGCATGATTCAGGAAGAGGCCGTGCTCGGCTCGATGAGCGTCGCGGTCGCCCTGACGAGCGACCAGGTCGGCCTCGTGGACATCACCGTCCCGCCGATGCGCCACCACGACAACGGCAGCGGGCTGCGCGCGCTCGACATCGAGTTCGACGATGGCATCCGTCTGATCGCGGTGCAGCATGCCGACGAGGTCGAGGTCGTCAACAGTCGGACGCGGGTGTTTCCCGGCGACCAGCTGATCGTGGCATCGGATACCAACCTCGCTCCGCGCGCCCGCGAGATCGTGCGCAATCTGTAGGGTCGCGCCGCCTTGCGCTGAGGCGCGCACTCGATGGGCCAACGCTGCGGCGTGCGATGACGCGCGCCGCCTGTTGCGCGGCCTCGTGCCGTGCGAAGTTGATAGAATGAAGACCGAACCAAAATCAGGAACAAAGACGGTGAGGCCGTCGGGCCGAAGAAAGGGTTTCGCATGATTGGTCGCTACACGCGCCCCGCTATGGGCGCTATCTGGGAGCTCCAGAACAAGTTTGAGATCTGGAAAGAGATCGAGGTGCTGGCCTGCGAGGCCCAGGCCGAGCTCGGCACGTCGGGCATCACCAAGGAGGAGGCCGCGTGGATCCGCGCGCACGCCAACTTCACCGTCGAGCGCATCGACGAGATCGAGAAGGTCACGAACCACGACGTCATCGCGTTCACCACGAACATGGCCGAGTACATCGATGCCGACGTTCCGGAGGGCACCGAGCCGCCGAGTCGCTGGGTTCACTTCGGCATGACCTCGTCCGACCTCGGTGACACGGCGCTGTCGTACCAGATCACCCAGGCCATCGATATCATCCTCGCCGACGTGCGCGAGCTGGGCGAGACCTGCAAGCGCCGCGCGTTCGAGTTCCAGGAGACGCTGTGCGTCGGCCGCACCCACGGCATCCATGCCGAGCCGATGACCTTCGGCATGAAGTTCGGCAGCTGGGCGTGGGCGCTGCGCCGCGCGCAGACGCGCCTTGAGGAGGCGCGCAAGGTCGCCGCGACCGGCGCCATCAGCGGCGCGGTGGGCACGTACTCCAGCATCGACCCGTTCGTCGAGCAGTACGTGTGCGAGAAGCTCGGCCTGACACCCGACCCCCTGTCCACTCAGGTGCTCGCCCGCGACCGCCACGCCCAGGTGATGACGGTGCTGGCCGTGACGGCATCCACCCTCGAGTCCATCGCCATGCAGGTGCGCCTGCTGCAGCAGTCCGACGTCATCGAGGCGGAGGAGCCGTTTGCCAAGGGGCAGAAGGGCTCGTCGGCCATGCCCCACAAGCGCAACCCGATTACGGCCGAGCGCGTCTGCGGCCTGGCCCGCGTCGTCAAGAGCAACGCCCAGGTGGCGCTCGACGACGTGGCGCTGTGGTACGAGCGCGACATCAGCCACTCCGGCGCCGAGCGCGTCGCGCTTGCTGACAGCTTCACCGCGCTTGACTACATGTTCGGCAAGATGCAGTGGATGCTCGACGGGCTGCAGACCTACCCGGCCAAGATGGAGCACAACCTGTGGCGCACCAAGGGCCTGATCTTCTCGTCCAAGGTGCTGCTGGCCCTCGTTCAGACGGGCATCACGCGCGAAGACGCCTACGTCATCGTGCAGCGCAACGCCATGAAGGTGTGGGAGGACATCCAGAACGCCGTCGACGGCCCGACCTACCGCGAGCGCTTGGAAGCCGACCCGGATGCGAAGCTGTCGACCGAGACGCTCGACGAGATCTTCGACCCGTGGGATTTCCTGACGCGTAAAGACATCGTGTTCGATCGCCTGAAGGAGCTGGAGTTCTAGCAGCTCCGCTGTTTATGCATGAAGGGAGCCCCCGTGCGCGACGTCCGCGCACGGGGGCTTTTTGATGGGGGGTGCGCCGGGATGGCGCGCCGCGGCTTCACTGTCGGAAATCCCCGCCTTCCTGCCATCAGGGGGCGCTTTCGCTGCAGTGAGGGGCGGAGGCGGGGATGGAGCGGACGCCCGCGCTGTTAAAACGCCGAGCCGATGGCGTCTTTGATCGGGTCGAAGACGCGCACGAGCGCGTAGCCCTGGGACTTGTCGGTCGTGGTCGATGGCACGACCTGAGACAACCCGACGAACGACGAGCGCGTCCCCGACGACACCAGCTGCTCGCCGTAGTCGTCCGACCCGCTGATCGTCTTGACGGCGAAGTAGGTGCTGTTGGCGAAGTTGATGCCGCACAGCGCCGTGGTCGACTTGACCACGAACCACTCGCCGCACCAGCACGGCGTCGACAGCGGCGTGCGGCTGAAACGGAACCACTGCAGGTCGTTGTAGTTGTTGGCCTGCACCGCCGAGCGCGGCGTGTAGGTGCCCAGGTTGGCGATGCCGCCGCCGAAGTTGTAGATGTTCGTGAACCCGAACGCAAAGCCGCTGCGCCCGTAGCCCACGATGTCGGGGGTCATCGAGGACGGCAGGGTCATCTGGTCGGTGACCTGTCCCGACGACGTCACTTTGGTGAGCTGGTAATACACGCTCGTCGATTCGGCGCGCGGCGTGATGACCACGCCGTCGTCGGCGGCGCCCACGCGGGTGGTGAATGCGCGCTTCGACGAGTAGATCTCGTTGGCGTTGGTCGATCCGAAGGCGGCGGTCTTCAGCACGGCGCGCGCATCGGCCGAGTCGCCCTCGCTGTTGGGGGAGACCTGCCAAAACGCGTCCGATCCAACTGCGGCGATCGATGGGAGCAGCCAATTGGCGTCGCCTTCGTCGACTTTTTGCGTGTTGGCGGCCGTGCTGCCCGAGAGTTCGGCGGTGTACACGCGCCACGCCGAGGTGTAGGCGTTCGACTCGACCCACACGATGCCGTCGGCGCTGCAGCGCGCGTCGATGATCTCGAACCCGTCGGCCGCGCCCTCGGCCGTCGACACGACGGTGGGGTTGTTGCCGGTGGACAGGTTGAGGACGCTGATCGTGGCTAGGGGGCTGGCGGTGTCGGTGGGCGACAGGCAGCAGGCGATGTCGTCGTTGTCCGCCCAGACCAGCGTGCCGTAGGGCAGCTTGTACTCGCCGGAGGGCTTGACGTAGGCGGTGTAATCGTCGGCCATCGTGTAGGAGCTCTGGTCGACGACGGCCTCCTGCGCTACGTTGATGTGGTCGATCGTGTTGTCCGATCCGCCCTGGCCCAGCGTGTTCATGGCAAACGACACGCCTCCGCCGACAGCGGCGATGCCGCCGATGGCTGCCGCGCCGATCAGCAGGTTGCGGCGCGTCAGGACGACCTCGGGCGAAAAGCCGCGCTTGTCGTCGCCGCCCGGCTGCATCGTGGGATAGCTGCTGCCACCGACGACGCCGGGCGTATGCGGCGCTGACGTGGAGAATCCGCCGCGCGCATGAGCCGAGCGCTTGGCGCGGGGCACGGCGCTCGGGCGCACCGATGAGCTGCGCGACCCGAACCCACCGCGGTGCGCGCCGGGCGTGCGGCCCATGCCGGAATTGCGCGATGGCCTGGGAATCTTGCCAGGTATGTTCTGCTTGCGCTTGGTGGGCACAACAGCTCCTTGGGCTCAAAGAATCGTAATGGAGAATGCGAGGATATGCTGGAAGGATATTGTGGCATTTGGGTGTCTCACGAAGGCCCCAAAAGGCCAATTGATACAATAATCTCAAACGCAGCTAGAGGAGGAACCACATGACTGCAATGAACGACAACACGCGCCGCATTCTCCTCGTCGAAGACGAGAAGGCCATCCGCGATGCCGTCGCCGCCTATCTCGAGCGCGAGAACTACTGGGTCACCGCCGTCGGAGACGGGCAGGAGGCGCTGGAGGAATTCTCCAAGCACCATTTCGACCTGGTCGTTTTGGACCTTATGCTTCCCCGCGTCCCCGGTGAGCGCGTCTGCCGCGCCATCCGCGACAATTCCGATACCCCCATCATCATGCTCACCGCGAAGGGCGAGGTCGAGGACCGCATCATCGGTCTCGAGCTAGGCGCCGACGACTACCTGGTCAAGCCCTTCAGCCCGCGCGAGCTGGTCGCCCGCGTTCGCGCGCTTCTGCGCCGCGTCCACTCCGACTCGGAGCCGCAGCGCGAGGTGCTGGAGTTCGGCGAGCTGACGATCGACATCTCGGGCCACAAGATCCTCGTGAGCGGCGAAGAGGTCGACCTCACCGCCAGCGAGTTCAAGCTCCTGACCACGCTCTGCCGCTATCCGGGTCGCGTCTACTCGCGCATGGAGCTGGTGGAAAAGGTGCTCGGGTACGACTTCGAGGGCTACGAGCGCACGATCGACTCACATGTGAAGAACCTGCGCGCCAAGATCGGCGACAACCCCCGCAACCCCAAGTGGCTGCACACGGTCCACGGCGTGGGCTATCGCTTCGAAGACCCGACGAAGAACAACTAGCACAGCGGAACCTGTAAGGCGCGCTCTTGTTCACGGGAGCGCGCCTTCTTTGTCTTTGGCGCTGCCACCTGCCTCGCGGGCCCGGCGCGCCGTTGAATGAGAGGAGCGCCATGTTCGCGCTTTCCACGGAATCGTCCTCGCCGAAGGCCTCGCGTGCTTCGTCGGAGATGCCCGAATCCAGCCAACCCGAGGAAAAGAAGTCGGCGCTCACCTTCACCAAGCGGGTGGTGCTCGTCGCGCTTTTGGTGTCGCTGATCACGATCCTGGCCTCCACGCTGGTGCTGTCGTTCGTCTGGGAGCAGCACTTCCAGAGCTACACGCGCGAGAACGTGCAGCGCGTCGCCGACTCGACGGCCAGCCAGGTCGCGTCGGGGTACTCGCGCGCCGGCGGCGATTGGTACAACGGGGCGCTGTCGGCAGCGGCGTCGGCGAGCTCGCTCTACGACACGCTCCATATCCAGGTCCGCGATGAGGACGGCGGCATCGTCTACGACGACTCGCCCGACGACGTGCTCGGCTCGGTCGGCGTCAAGCCGTCGAGCGGCAACGTAGCCTCGGCGCCGATCGTCGTCGATGGGCAGCGTGTGGGCACGGTCTACGCGCGGGTCGCCGGCTCCGACACGCTGCTGACCCAGCCCGACGCCGAGTTCCGCGAGAAGTCGTACCAGGCCATGCTCTTTGCGGCGGTCATCGCCTTCATCATCGCGATCGTCGTGGGCGCGGTGTTCGCGCGCGGCCTGTCGGCGCCGATCAAGCGCATCACCAACGCCGCCAAGGAGCTCAAGGAGGGCAACTACGCGGCGCGCACCGGCATGAAGGGCAACGACGAGATCGCGCGCCTGGGATACACCTTCGACCTGATGGCCGACTCGATCGAGAAGAACCGCAAGCTCGAGCGCCGTCTCGTGACCGACGTGGCCCACGAACTGCGCACGCCGCTCATGGCGATCCAGTCCACGGTCGAGGCGATGATCGACGGCGTGTTCGAGCCGGACGCCGAGCGCTTGGAGACGCTGAACTCCGAGGTACGCCGCTTGTCGCGCCTGGTCGACGCCTTGCTGAAACTCTCGCGCCTCGAGAGCCGCACCAAGCCGATCGAGCGCAACAAGGTCGACCTCACTGAGATGCTGTCCACGGTGGTGTCCACCCACCAGGCCTACATCCAGGAAGCGGGTCTCACGCTCAAGTTCGAGTACGACCCGCACGTCTTCGTCTACGGCGACGCCGACCTTCTGCGCCAGGCTACGGCGAACCTGATCTCGAACGCCGTGCGCTACACGCCCGAGGGCGGCACGATCACGGTGATGGCGCGCAAGGGCGACATCATGGGGCAGATCATCGTGCAGGACACCGGCATCGGCCTCACGCCTGAAGAGGCGAAGATGGTGTTCCAGCGCTTCTGGCGCGCCGATCCGGGCCGTGCGCGCTCGACCGGTGGTTTGGGCGTCGGCCTGTCGGTGGTGAAGGAAATCGTCGACCAGCACAACGGGTGGGTGCGCGTCGAAGGCCACCCGAACGAGGGCTCGTGCTTCACGATCTACATCCCGCTGTACTCCGAGGCACCCGACCAGAAGCGCAACCGCAAGCGCTAAGGCCGCCGCATAGGCTCGTCGACGCGCGGGGTCGTCAGAAGCGCGCCGCCGTCGTGCCCGACGCCGCGCGGGGCCAGGAATGACTCCGGCCGTGCCGCCTCGGCGGCCCGGTGCGCGTTTTCTCACTCCTTTTGCAGAATCCGGTCGATCCGCAACGATGCTGCGCTGCATCAGGGGCTGAATCGGGTCTTTCAAGACCTGATTCAGCTCGAAACAGCCCCCGGCACCGCTTCTCACAACAAATAATCGTTGCCGATCAACTCGATTCTGCACGGGACGCCGTTTTGGGTGCACGCGCACTCGCGCGCCCGCCGTGACGGGGCGCGAACCTTGCTGCGACGCATGTCTTGTCCGCGTCGCGCGGGCTTGCGACAAAATCCCCATGGATTTGTCACATGACGGGCGAAGATGTTCCATAATGAGTGTTTGACGATTAGCCCGGAAGGAAGGACCATCATGTCTGGTATCGACATCAAGCCCGACGCTCAAGGGAAGGTGCGCGATCTATACGATTTGGGAGACAAGCTGCTCCTGGTCGCCTCCGATCGCATTTCCGCCTTCGATTACATTCTGGAAGACGAGATCCCGTACAAGGGGCAGGTGCTCACCCAGCTGTCGTGCTTCTGGTTCGATCTGCTCTCCGACGTGACGGACAACCATCTGATCTCCGCTGACGTGGCCGATCTGCCCGAGCGCTTCAAGCCCTACGCCGACGACCTGGCCGGCCGCTTCATGCTGGTCAAGAAGGCCGACATGTTCCCGATCGAGTGCATCGTGCGCGGCTACCTGACCGGTTCGGGCCTCAAGGACTACCAGCGCACCGGCGCGGTCTGCGGCATCAAGCTGCCTGAGGGCCTGGTCAACTCCTCCAAGCTCCCCGAGGCCATCTTCACCCCGTCCACGAAGGCCGCGATCGGCGACCACGACGAGAACATCAGCTTCGAGCGCACCGCTGAGATCATCGGCGCCGACAACGCCGCCGCGATCCGCGACCTGACGCTCAAGGTGTACAACCGCGCTGCCGAGCATGCGCATGAGCGCGGCATCATCATCGCCGACACGAAGTTCGAGTTCGGTGTCGTCGACGGCAAGATCATCCTCGGCGACGAGGTGCTGACGCCCGACTCGTCGCGCTTCTGGGCCGTCGACACCTACAAGGTCGGCGAGGAGCAGCCCAGCTTCGACAAGCAGTTCGTGCGCAACTGGCTCAATGCCAACTGGGATCGCACCGGCAACCCGCCGCACCTGCCTGCCGACGTCATCAAGAAGACGTCTGAGAAGTACATCCAGGCCTACGAGAAGATCACCGGCAAGACCTTCGTCCCGGCCGGCAAGTAGCAGCCTCGGCGACCCTGCCATCCGACTCGGCTCCGACCAAGAAAGATACCTTCCATGTCACAACGCAACCCGATGAACGACCGCTATCAGAGCGACAAGCCCGAGGGCAAGACGCGCAAGTCCGCTGCGTCGGCCAAGCCCGTCAGCAAGGCAGGCGCCTCGGTGCGCAGCGCTTCGAGCAAGCCCCAGAAGAAGGGCTTCCTGAGCAACTTCATGCAGGGCGGATCGAAGGAGCCGGCGGACAAGGCTACCCGCGCCAAGCAGCAGGAAGAGCGCAAGGAAGAGCGCGTCGAGGAGAAGGAGACGCGCAAGGAGGGCCGCGCCCGTCGTCGCGCCGTCAGCCGCTTCGTCCCCGACACCGAGGAGTTCCGTCGCTTGAACCGCAAGCGCATGGTCTACTCGGCCATCGGCATGGCCGGCATGGTCGTCGCGATCATCGTCTCGCTCGTGATGCCGGAGCAGATGGTCCTCTCGATCGGCCTCATGATCGCCGCGTGGGTCTTTTTCTACATCGGCGTCCGCATCGACACCAACCAGCTGCGCCCGCTGCGCGAGCAGGGCTACGCCGCCTACGAGCGCAAGCAGGCGCGCAAGGCCAAGAAGCACAAGTAGCTTCGCCGTCATCTGCACCATCGACGTGCCGCGTGCTGGATCTGCAGCGTGCGGCACGTCTTGTTTTGCGGCCGGCGCGCTCTGGCCGCCCATCCTTCTACCTGAAAGGTTGATCATATGAGACTGGTTTCGTGGAACGTCAACGGCCTGCGCGCCGTGATGAAGAAGGGCTTCATGGACGCCTTCGATGAGCTGGGCGCCGACGTGTTCGCCCTGCAGGAGACCAAGCTGCAGGCCGGTCAGATCGAGATGGACCTGCCGGGCTACCACGAGTATTGGAGTTACGCCGAGCGCAAGGGCTATTCCGGCACGGCGGTCTTCTGCAAAGAGGAGCCGCTCCAGGTGCTCCACAAGGTGGGCGTGCCCGAGCTGGACACCGAAGGCCGCGTCGTGATCTGCGAGTTCGAGAAGTTCTGGTTCGTCGACGTGTACACGCCCAACGCGCAGTCCGAGCTCGCGCGCCTCGACCATCGCATGAGCTGGGACGACACGTTCCGCGAGATGTGCAAGGGGCTTGAGGGCGGCACGTTGCCCGACGGGGGCGCCTGCGCGGCAAAGCCGGTCGTGATGTGCGGCGACTTCAACGTGGCTCACGAGGAGATCGACCTGAAGAACCCGCGCTCGAACCGCGGCAACCCCGGCTTTTCCGACGAGGAGCGCGCCAAGTTCACCGACCTGTTGGACGCAGGCTTCGTCGACACGTTCCGCGCGCTGCACCCGACCACCGAGGGCGCGTACTCGTGGTGGAGCTACCGCTTCAACGCGCGCGCCAACAACGCGGGATGGCGCATCGATTACTTCCTGGTGAGCGAGGCGCTGCGCGATCGCGTGGTCATGGCGCATATCTGGCCGGAGATCTTCGGGTCGGACCACTGCCCGGTGTCGGTGGAGCTGGACCTGTAGGGACGCACCGGCCTGCGCGCGCAGGTGGCGCGCGAGCCGCTGCGCCGATTGCACGTCCCCGGGATGCTGCAGGTGCACAGTTGCCCCGCGCGGCGAGGGCGCTACAATACGGGGATGCACAACGCTGGTGATACGAGCACGAGGCAAGAGAACGATGGCTGAAACCAACATGGACTTGGAAAAGATCGAGCAAGGCGTGCGCCTGATCCTCGAGGGCATGGGCGAGAACCCCAAGCGCGAGGGCCTGCTGAAGACGCCCGAGCGCGTCGCGCGCATGTACGAGGAATGCTGCGCGGGCCTCTTCGAGGATCCGTCGGAGTTCTTCGAGACCACCTTCGACGAGCACCACGAAGAGATGGTCATCGTGCACGACATCCCGTTCTACTCGCTGTGCGAGCATCACCTGGCGCCGTTCTTCGGCAAGGCCCATGTGGCGTACATCCCCGCCAAGACCGGCCGCATCTGCGGCATCTCCAAGCTCGCGCGTCTGGTGGACTGCTTTGCCCGTCGCCCGCAGGTCCAGGAGCGCCTGACGAGCCAGGTCGCCGACACGCTGATGGCCGAGCTCGACCCGCAGGGCGTCATCGTGGTCATGGAGGCGGAGCACCTATGTATGAGCATGCGCGGCGTGAAAAAGCCCGGCGCGAAAACGACCACCAGCGCGGTGCGTGGTATATTCAAGAGCAGCGCGAGCGCCGCGACGCGCTCCGAAGCGCTGTCGCTGCTCATGGGGCGATAGGCCATCCCGTGCGCGTGGCGCACTGCGTCCGCGCGACGGGCTAATGAGGCCCTCAGGCGCGGTGTGATCCCCCGAAACGAAAGGAACGTACATGCGTTGTGTAATCTCGGTTCTCGGCAAGGACCGCAGCGGTATCGTCGCAGCCATTTCCAACACCCTGGCTGAAAAGGGCGCCAACATCGACGACATCAGCCAGACCATCTTGGGCGACATCTTCAGCATGACCATGCTGGTTCGCTTGAACCCCGACGTCGCCGCTTTCAACGAGGTGCAGGATGCCCTGCGCGCGGTCGGCGAGGACCTGGGCGTTCAGGTGACGCTGCAGCGCGAGGACGTCTTTCAGTTCATGTACAAGATCTAGGCGATCACCATGCCTGACAACGACATGCGGCCGCAGGGCGTCTCGTGCGCGCCTGAGGCCGCCGATGCATTCGGTGCCTTCGTCGACACCATTGCCTCGCTGCGCGCTCCGGGCGGCTGCCCTTGGGATCGCGAGCAGACGCATGCGTCGATCGCGAAGAACATGATCGAAGAGGCCTACGAGGCCGTCGACGCCGTCGAAGCGAATGATGCCGCCCACCTGCGCGAAGAGCTGGGCGACGTGCTCTTGCAGGTGGTGCTGCAGTCCCAGATCGCCGCCGATGCCGGCGAGTTCACGGTCGCCGACGTCTGCCGCGACGTGGACGCCAAAATGATCCGCCGCCATCCCCATGTGTTCGGCGAGGAGCGCGCGTCTTCTGCCGGGGAAGTGCTCGATATCTGGGACGCGGTGAAGCTCGCCGAGAAGAAGGCCGCCGACGAGGAAGGGCGCCCGTCCGGGCTGCTCGACAGCGTGCCGGTGAGCTTTCCTGCCCTGATGCAGGCGCACAAGATTTCCCGCAAGGCGGCTGCCTGCGGGTTCGAATGGCCGACGGTCGAAGGCGTGTGGGACAAGGTCGACGAGGAGGTCGCCGAGTTCAAGCAGGCGGTGGCTGCCGGTGACGCCGGCGCGGCCGAGCTCGAGTTCGGCGACGTGCTGTTCTCGCTCGTCAACGTCGCGCGCAAAGAGGGTATCGACTCGGAGACGGCCCTGCGCGCCTCATGCCGCAAGTTCCGCGCGCGCTGGGCGTACATGGAGCGCGCGGCCGCGCAAGACGGCACCTCGGTCGAAGACCTCGACGCCGATGCGCTTGAAGCGCTTTGGGCGCGCGCCAAGGAGGCGCTCGATCAGCCGGACGCTGAGCGCCATGGCTAAGATCTTCTCCTACACCGCTGCGCTCGACGCGGATATCGTTGATGCCTTCTGCGCTCTGCAGAAGGGCTTCAGCGACCAGTTCGTCTACTACGACAAGCAGCGCCCGCACCGCTTCATGGGCTTGGGTCGTTGCATCGCGGTGCCGGGCTTGGCCGAGGTGGACACCGAATGCGCAGGTCCTGATGCCCGCGAGCCCGTCCTCTTCTCGTTCAACCGCTTTGACGCCGAGAATCCCGCCCCTGCCGACGACATGATGGCGGCGTTTCCGCGCCTGCGCCTGATGGTGCCCGAGGTGGTGCTGATCGAGGAGGGCGAGGGGACGTTCATCCAGGTGAACAGCTTGGGTCCGGTGTACGCCGGGCGCGTGGCGCGCTTCATGCGCCATGTCGCCGACGCGCAGCCGCGCACCCATCGCACGATGGCGTATCGCCTGGACCGCGATGCGTTTGCCGATTGGCAGCGCGTCATGGACCTGGGGCTTGCGCGCATCCGGTCGGGGCGCATTCACAAGTTGGTGCCCTCTCGCCGCATCGAGCTCGTTGCCGATGCGCCGTTCTCCTCAAAGGACGTGCTCACCAACCTCATCGACGGCGACGCGACGGGCACGGTGTTCCTGTATCGCTACGGCGACGTGTTCTTCTGCGGCTGCACGCCGGAGCTGCTCGTGCGCAAGCACGGCGCTCAGGTGGAGAGCATGTGCCTGGCGGGCACCTGCCCCCGCCCTCACGACGAGGCGGCCCGCGACGCGGAGGCCGCGCGCCTGCTCGCCGACGACAAGAACCGCCGCGAGCACGAGTTCGTGGTGAAGTTCATGCGCGAGGTGTTCGAGCGCAACTGCTATGACGTGCAGATCCCGGAAAACCCGATCGTGTTGCCGCTGCGCCACGTGCAGCACCTTTACACGCCCGCCAAGGCGCGCGTGATGGAGGGTCGCACGCTGCTGTCGCTGGCAAGCCAGCTGCATCCGACGCCGGCGCTCTCGGGAACGCCGGTCGGCGAGGCGCTCATGTGCCTGCGCGAGGCTGAACGCTACAACCGCGGGTTCTTCGGCGGGGCCGTGGGCTACCTTGACGCCTCCGGCGACGGCGAGTTTTCCGTTGCCATCCGCTCGGGCGTCTTCGACGGCGAGCGCGGGTGGCTCTACGCGGGCTGCGGCATCGTGGAAGGAAGCGACTCTGCGGCGGAATTCGACGAGATCGATCTCAAGCTCAAGACCATCCTGAGCGCCTTTACGGCACCTCAGGATGCGGAAGGGGAATAACCCACATGGACAACGACGATCAGATGCGCGACGGGCTGTGCTCGCGCGATGCCCAGCTGCGCGATCTGCGCGATACGCCCACGCCGCGGGAGCTTGGCCTGTTCGTGGGCGCGTTTTTCGACGAGCTGATCCGCGGCGGCGTGCGCGACGTGGTCGTGAGCCCCGGCTCGCGCTCGACCCCGCTTGCGATGGTGGCCTACGAGGCGAGCCGCCGGTTCGGGTCGGCGATCAACCTCTACCTTGACGTCGACGAGCGCGGCGCCGCCTTCTTCGCGCTGGGCCTGGCAAAGGCGAGCGGGCGCGCGGTCTGCGTGATATGCACGTCGGGCACGGCGCTCGCCAACTACTACCCGGCCGTGATGGAGGCGGAAACGTCGCGCGTGCCGCTTATCGTGCTGTCGGGGGATCGCCCGCTGCGCCTGCAGAAGCTCGGCGCGCCTCAGACCTGCGATCAGGTCAAGGCGTTTTCCGATCATGTGCGCCGGTTCATGCAGGTGCCGGAGCCGTCGTCTTCGCCGCGCCGCATCGCCCATGTGCGCCAGATCGCCCGCGAGGCCTTGATCGCCGCAGCTCCTGCGACGCATGAGGCGGCGCCTGTCCACGTGAATTTCCACTTCGACGAGCCGCTCGTTCCCGCAATCGATTCTGAAGGGCTGTTCGAAGAGGGCCGCGCCGAGGGCTGCGACGAGCTGCCCCAGCGGGTGGCGGCCGACACCTTCTTGAGCCCCCATGACGCTCAGAGGCTGGCGGAGTATCTTGACGCCCATCGGGTCATCGTGCTGGCGGGCGAAGGGACGTTTTCTGCCGCCGCGCTCACTGACTTCGCGCGCCGCGACCGCGAGGCGCAGGCGCTCATCGCGTTTGCCGAGCGCTTCGACGCGCCCCTGCTCGCCGATCCGCTCTCGCAACTGCGATCATACGGGCACCCGGCGGTGATCTGCGGCTACGACCGCATCATGGGATCCGATGAGCTGCCGGCGTTCGACGTGGTGGTGCGGTTCGGGCGCTATCCGGTGTCCAAGCGCACGACGACGACGCTCGCTTCCCTCGCGCCCGCGCAGATCGTCGTCGACCGCCAGGACACGCGCGACTTCAACGCGCAGACGACGACGTTCATCGCTTGCGACCCGCTTGACTTCGTCGTGGCGCTCCTGGAGCAGGGCGGCGGTGCCGATGAGGCAGCGCCCGAGACGGCAAGCCTTTCGGCGTCGGTTCACGAGTGGGGCCTGCTCGACCGCGACCGCGCCGAGCGCATCGTGGGCGAAGGCCTCGATGAGGCCGATGGGTTCGAGGGGGCCTACGTCTACGCGCTGATCGACGAGATGCCCTCCGAGTCGCTGCTGTTCACGGCGAACAGCATGGCCGTGCGCGCCGTCGACGCGTTCTACCTCAAGCAGGGCAAGCGCCTGACGGTTCTGGCGAACCGCGGACTGAACGGCATCGACGGCACGGTGTCGTCGGCGCTGGGCGCCGCCCAGGCGTTTGGCCAGACGGTGCTGTTGACCGGCGATTTGACGCTGCTGCACGACCTGAACGCGCTGGCGCTCCAGGGTGAGATGGAGCTGCGTGAGCGCGCCGGCGCCGCGCGCCCCAGCATCCTAATCGTCCTTCTGAACAACGCCGGCGGCGCGATCTTCGACATGCTGCCGCAGCGCTCCGACGACCCCTACTTCCAGCGTTTGTTCCTGACGCCGCAGAAGGTTGACTTCGCCCAGGCGGCCCAGGCCTTTGGCGTCGAGGGCCGCGCAGCCTCGTCCGTCGCGGAATTCCGCCAGGTCTGCCGAGACAAGCTCGGGGTGCCCGGTATATCCTTGATTGAGGTTTCCGTGCCGCTGCGCGGCGTGAGGGAACGGTACAACCGGTATTGGTAGTGTCGACGTTGCGAGCCCCTACAGCGACACCCGATGGCTCGAAAGGACTTGCATGATGCACAGCCAGACCCAGGAAGGCAGCGCCCGCACGGACGCTGCAGTCGAAGACGAGATCCTCGCCCAACAGGGGCTGGGCGCCGATGGATTCTGCGGCGGCCACTTCCCCTCCGATGACTCGTGCGGCTGCGGCCACGATCACGCGGGCCATGCTCACGGCGACACGTGCGACTGCGGTCACGACCACGATCATGATCACGAGCACGACGAGTCGTGCCCCTGCTGCAGCTCCCCGACCGGCGAGCACCCGACGGCTGATCCCGAGATCTACCGCGACTGGGACCTGTACGAGGGCATCGGGCGCATGGAATTCGACTTCATCTGGGGCGACTGCACGCTGCACGTGCGCCAGTGGGGCGATCCCGAGGCGCAGCCGATCGTCTTGCTCCACGGATTCATGCAGGCAGGCGACACCTGGGACTTCTTCGGACCCGAGCTCGGCGAGGACCACTGCGTGTTGGCGCTCGATCTTCTGGGGCATGGCCTCAGCAGCAAACCCCATGACCCCGCGCTCTACACCTACGATGCCCTCGCCGATTCCGTCGCCTCGTTCTTGGACCGCATCGCGTGCGTGAACCCGGTTACGGGCGCGCGCCGCCGTGCCCATGTACTGGGCTATTCGATGGGCGGCCGCCTGGCGCTGCGCCTGGTGGAGAAAAACGCCGACCTGCTGTATTCGGTGATGCTGGAGAGCTGCGGTCTGGGTCCGGTCGACGACGCCGAGCGCGCCGCGGCGGCAGAGCGCAACGAGGGGTGGGCCCGTCGCCTGCGCGAAGACGGCATGGCATCCTTCGTCGAGTACTGGGAAGGCTTGCCGCTTTTCGCCACGCAGCGTGAGCGCGGCCTCGACGCGCGCCTGCGCGAGGGTCGCCTGGCAAACGACGCCGAGGCGATGGCGCTCGTTGCCGAGCAGGCGGGCAAGCACGCCATGCCTGCCGAGGGCGAGGCGCTGGGTGCCCTGCAGGCGACGTGGCTGCCAGTGCTCTACCTGTGCGGTGAGGACGACGAGACCTCCTCTCGCCCGGCGAGCCTGATGGAGCAGGCGGGC
>CAVCDZ010000001.1:43547-46474 GCA_963601095.1 Oscillibacter sp. MSJ-31
GCGACGGGGCACAATTTCCACCTTGAGGCCCCAATGCTTTATCTTAGGATCGTGCAGGATTTTCTGTCGGGCATCGAGATGAGGGGCCAATGGCTCATCAACCCCGACAGCGTTGCTGAATAGAAGCGCCCCCGCGCTGCCGCACGCGGCGCGGCAAGGCGCCTCCCTATAAGGAAGGACGGATTTCCATGGCCAGTTTCCCCTGGAAAAAGGGCAAGGAGTACGACGAGATCATCTATGAGACGTATGACGGGATCGCCAAGATCACGATCAATCGTCCCGAGCGCCGCAATGCGTTCACGCCGAAGACCAACGTCGAGCTGTTCGACGCGTTTTCCATCGCGCGTGACGATGCGAGCATCGGCGTCATCATCTTGACCGGCGCGAACCATGACGGCCGCCCGGAGGATCAGGCGTTTTGCTCCGGCGGCGATCAGAAGAAGCGCGGCAACGGCGGGTACGTCGGCGAGGACAACATCCCGCGCCTGAACGTGCTCGACTTGCAGCGCCTGATCCGCGTGGTGCCCAAGCCGGTCATCGCGATGGTCAACGGGTACGCGATCGGCGGCGGCCACGTGCTGCACATCCTGTGCGACCTTTCGATCGCGGCCGAGACGGCGAAGTTCGGCCAGACCGGCCCGCGCGTGGGCAGCTTCGACGGCGGCTACGGCGCGTCGTATCTGGCGGCCATCGTGGGCCAGAAGAAGGCGCGCGAGATCTGGTACCTGTGCCGCCAGTACACGGCGCAGGAAGCGCTCGATATGGGCCTGGTCAACAAGGTCGTCCCGTTCGACGACCTCGAGGCCGAGTGCGTGCAGTGGGCGCGCGAGATGCTGGCGCTGTCGCCGACGGCCCTGCGCTTTTTGAAGGCATCGTTCAACGCAGCGACCGACGGCTATGCGGGCTTGCAGCAGCTGGCCGGCGACGCCACGCTTCTGTATTACACGACCGATGAGGCGAAGGAGGGACGCGACGCCTTCAAGGAGCATCGCAGCCCCGACTTCGACCAGTTCCCCAAGTTTCCGTAAGGGCTGAAGGGCGCGCCTGGGCGGGCTTGCTATGCGGTGGGCCTGCCGAGCGCGTGCGCGGGGGAGAAGTGACGGGCTTGGGCGCTCGTCATGTCAGAGGAGGGGATGGCCATGATCGAGCATTTGGCCGAGACGGCTCGTCGCGCGGCGGGCAAGGTGCTGTTCACCGTGCAGCGGGAGCGGTCGTTTTCGTTCGCATATCGTCGTGCGCGTCATGCGGCGGCGGCGCTTGCGCGCGAGCTGGAGAAACACGGCATCGGCGAAGGGTCGACCGTCGCCTGCAACCTGTACAATGGCCCCGAGGCGGTGCTGCTCGCGCTGGCGTCGGCCTACGGTGGGTTCACGCTGGCCCTGCTCAATCCGCGCCTGTCCTACGACGAGCGCCAGCTGCGCTTGGTCGAGCTCGAGAACGCCACCGGCGAGGCGGGCATGGAGGTGCTGGGCGCCCAGACCATCGACCGTTTGATGGTGGACGCGACCGGCTACGCCATCGATGCGTTTGCCGCCCTCCCCGAAGACGCCCCTTCCCTGACGAGCTTCGCCCTTGAGGTTGAGCGCTATGCCTCGGAGCGCGAGCGCGCGTTCGACGCGCACGAGATGGGCATCGTGATGTTCACGTCTGGCTCGTCGGGCACGCCGAAGGCGACGCTTCTGACCTGGGAGTGCATCTGCGGAGCGGCTCGTTCTGCCAACGAGGTGCTCTCGGTGGGCGGCCGCAGCATCTGGCAGCTCGTGTTGCCGCTGTGCCATATCGGCGGGTTCCAGATTATGGTGCGCTCGGTCTTAGCCGGAACGTCGTTCATCCTCTACGAGCGGTTCAACCCGACGCGCATCTTGAACGACGTGCTGAGCTTCAAGGTGACGCACATCTCGGTCGTGGACAAGATGCTGGCCGACCTCCTGGAGGCCGACAACGACCGTGTGATCGGCCAGTACGCCTGCATCCTGCTGGGCGGCTCGTCGCTGAACGACCACACGATCCGCGCGTCTTTGCGCGCGAAGGCGTCGGTGTACGCGAGCTACGGCATGACCGAGACGGCGAGCCTGGTGGCCGCCGCGCCCGTGACGCGCGGCTTCGATGGGGGTTTGCGCCTGTTGCCCGGGTATGAGGCACGCATCATGAGCCCCGATGAACGGGGCATCGGCCAGCTGCGCCTGTCCGGGCCGGGCATCTTTTCTGGATACCTGAACGCGCGCAAGGCGATGAGTGCCGACGGCTTCTTCGTGACGGGTGATCGCGCCTCGCTCGATCGAGGCGGTCTTTTGCGGGTGTTCGCGCGCACCGAGGACCTGATCATCTCGGGCGGCGAGAACATCTATCCTGCCGAGATCCGCGAGGTGCTGCTGAACATCCCCGGCGTGCACGAGGCTTACGTGTTCGGAACAGCGGACGAGACCTGGGGCTATCGCCCCGTGGCGTTCGTCGAGGCGGACTATTCGACCGAGGCCATCGAGCGTGACTGCGAGGAGCTGGGCATCGACCCGGCCACCTCTCCGATCCATGCGGCGACCTGTCCTCAGGAATTCGCACATCTGGTCCACGAGTACCTTGAACCCACGATGTCTCATCTGCATCATCCCAAGCACATCCTGGTCATGGACGAGTTCCCGCGCACGGTGGCGGGCAAGGTCGACCGCATCGCCTTGAAGCAGCTCTACGACAAGCGCATCGACATCAAGCAGGTCACGCTGTTTCGCGTGAAACAGCCCCTGGCCCATCCGGTGCGCACGTCGAAGGCCGTCGTGCGCGATCGCGAGTCGTTCTTCGTCGAGGTCGAGGACTGGGCGGGTCGCACGGGCATTGCCGAGTGCGTGTCGTTTCCCACGAACTGGTATCTGCCCGAGACGCTGCCGGAGGATTACGCCGTCGTGCGCGATCGCATCGCTCAGGTCGTGATG
>CAVCDZ010000001.1:46550-62937 GCA_963601095.1 Oscillibacter sp. MSJ-31
CGTGATGAGCGAGCGCTACCTGCGTCCGAGCGAGGTGGCGGCGTCGCTTGCCACCTTCCCCGCGCTGGCCCGCTATCCGATGGCGAAGGCGGCGGTGGAGCCGGCGATCTGGGATCTGTACGGCAAGATCGTCGGTCAGCCCCTGTCGCGCTTGATCGGCGGGTCCGACCAAGAAAAGGTGCTCGGCGGCGCTGTGGTCGGGCTGGGGGCGCCCGAAGAGGTGTGCGCCCAGGTCGACGCGTTGGTTGCCGAAGGCTACACCCGCGTGAAGCTGAAGGTCGAGCCTACCACGGCACTTGCCTGCGTGAGCGCGGTGCGCGCGGCTCATCCCGATCTGACGATCATACTCGATGCGAACCAGTCGTTCGACGAGTCGACGCTCGACGTGCTCTGCAAGCTCGATGCGCTGGGACTCGCCTGCATCGAGGAGCCTTACAATCCGTCGTACACGCCCCTGTCGGGCGAGCGCGACCTGTTCGCCCGCCTGTCCGATCTCCAAGACGAGCTCAAAACGCTCGTGTGCTTGGACGAGTCGGTGGTGACGGCCGAGGACATGACCCGCGCCATGGCGTTTGACAACCTGCGTTGCTATTCGCTGAAAATCGCCAAGTTCGGCGGCATCCAGCCGACGCTCGACTTCTATGGTTGGCTGCGTGAGCAGGGGAAGGAAGCTTGGATGGGCGGCATGTTCGACACGGGCGTGTCCAAGCGCATGCATGCGGCCTTCTGCACGCTGCCGGGCATGGCCCTGCCGGGCGACGTATCGGGCTATGTAACGTACTTTGAACATGACACGGCGCTGCCGCCCCTAGAATTGGAGAACGGGGAGCTGCGCCTGAACACCGTCGATCATCCGGCGGGCCTGGGGTGCGTGCTCGACAAGGAGTACCTGCGCTCGATTGCGGTCGACGAGGTCACGATGGTCCAAGGAGAGTGACGATGGGGCGCGTCGTGCGAGGGGTCTGACATACGGTGGCTGTGGGGCTGTCTGATTCCTGGCGGAGAATTGCTTCTGCGTGAAAAATGAGGAAGCTTTTACCGGCGAAAACGCGACCTGTCCGTCAAAAACGGGAGGCGCATCCTCTATGATTAACACAGACGTTACATTCGGTGCATTTTGCGCTGGGTGGACTGGTGGATGATGGCTGCCTGCGGGCGGCGATGCGCACGGAGGATGCTGGCACGTGATTGACTTCACTGCGTTTTTGGGTGCCCTGGCGGGCAGCCCGGTTTTGATGGCCGTTCTTGCCCTGACGCTTGGCGCCACGGTGGTCAACGGCGCGACCGACGCGCCTAACGCGATCGCGACGGTGGTGGGCACGCGCAGCATGTCTCCTGGGGCCGCGATCATCATGGCTGCCATCTGCAACTTTATCGGCCTTATCGCGGTGACCACGATCGGCGCGGCGGTCGCCAAGACGATCTTCGGCATGGTCAATTTCGGGGGCGACAGCGAGGCGGCTTTGCTTGCGCTTGCGGCGGCAATGGTCGCCATCATCGTGTGGGGCGTGGTCACCTGGTATTTCGGCATCCCGACTTCTCAGAGCCATTCGCTTATCGCCGGCATCACCGGCGCGGCCATCGCGCTGCAGGGCGGCATCGGCGGCATCAACGGCAGCGAGTGGGTCAAGGTACTCTATGGCCTGGTCATTTCAACGGTGCTGGGCTTCGTCTCGGGCTGGCTGTTCACAAAGATCATCGAGTTCGTGGCGCGCGACGTCGACCGCCGCAAGTCGGCGGGCTTTTGGCACTGGGCGCAGATCATCGCCGGTGCGGGCGTCGCGATCATGCACGGTGCGCAGGACGGGCAGAAGTTTTTGTCGGTGTCGATGATGGGCATCATGCTGTGCATGGGCATGGGAACCGACATGGGCGGCGGGGAGTTTCCGCTGTGGCTGGTGGTTCTGTGCGCGGCGACGATGGGTCTCGGTACGGCCGTCGGCGGCAAGAAGATCATCAAGAGCGTGGGCATGGACATGGTGAAGATGGAGCCCTATCAGGGCTTTGCCGCCTGTCTGTCGGCGATTTTCTGTATCGGGTTGGCTAATGGCACAGGCATGCCGGTGTCGACGACGCACACGAAGACCACGGCGATCATGGGCGTGGGCGCGTTGAAGCGCCTGAGCAACGTCAAGTGGGGCAAGGCGGGCAACATGGTGCTGGCCTGGATCCTGACGTTTCCGGGCTGCGGGATCATCGGGTTCGTGCTGGCGAAGGTATTCTTGATGTTTTAGCGGGGTGGGTGCGCGCGGGTTGGCGTGATGCCCTTCAACCGCGCTTCCTGGCTCACGACCCGAGACGTGATCGTTTTGTGAACGCGTCTCATTCGATACAAGAAAAACTTGTAATCCATGCGATAGACCCGTATATTAAATGTCTGCCGTTGAGGCAAACATACAGTGCGGGGTGGAGCAGTCTGGTAGCTCGTCGGGCTCATAACCCGGAGGTCGTTGGTTCAAATCCGGCCCCCGCGACCAGATGAAACAGCAGGTCAGAAGAACAAATCTTCTGACCTGCTTTGTTTTATCCGCGGCTGATAATTTCAAACTCGGTATAATTTCGGTAGATGGTTACAGTGAAGATTGCTTTCGCAAGTACTTCCTGTTTCGACTCGTGGATGATGCGGTTGGAACTGCGAGACCGGCTTCCACGAGCTTCTTGACGTGGTAGCGTGTGCTGGGAACGGTCTTCCCCGTCATTTCTGCGATTTCCTGGATGCTGTAAGCTGTGTCGGTTTGCAGTATGGAGAGTAGGATGTCTTCTGCTTTAGGCGTGGGGTGTCGTCCGGTATCGTCTGCGAGCATTTTGTACGTGTCGGTACGCACACGAGAGACTATACCTTCTCTCTCGAATCGGAGGGCAACTTCGCGGATTTCGTCGGAGTCGATCATCAAGTTTCTATGAAGCTCTTGAATCGTTGATGTGCCCATCTTCTTCATGGTGAGAAGCAAGGATCGTTCGTGCTGCGTTAGATCTCGTTTGGTTGCACGGCTGATCCATTCGCGATTTGCAGCTATTTCCGTTCCGCTTCTACCCAGTCTTACTCTGAAGCTGTCGATATCTGCCTTGAAATCTGGTGCGGTGAGCGTTTTTGACTGCATTACCCTGATCATGAAGGATACGCCGCCGCCTCCGCCCTCAGCGGGCCTGCCGGTTCCTCCTGGCAGCTCAACTGCGGACATCAAACGTATGAGTGCCGCGTTCCTGCATAGCGAGATTCCGTCCGTTATGTTGTCGAGGGTCTTGCCTCCCCAGAGGCCACCTGGATTCGTGATTTCTACCCTGTCAGGATAGATATCGACTGTGACGGACTGACCTACGTGGCGGGGTCCGTACTCGCGGTGGATGACTGCGTTCGCGATTGCCTCGCGTAAGACCTCTTCGGGAATTTCTAGCTCATCTTTTCTGCCGGCTCCTTCTATGACGGATATTCGTCTGAGGTTCTTCGCGGTGGCCGCAACGGCATCCTCTATGACCTCTCCGAGTTCTCCCTCGCATATCGTTCTATCAAGGTATCGAGGGCCTGTCGGGGCTGATTTCTCGATGCCGGGGTGCGCCATGACATCGACGACTAGTTTAGGAAAGAATTGCTGCGGGTAGTTGCCAGCTGCAAGCAGGCCGCCGAGCCTTACCTTGCCGTTTTGGTCGGTTATGTTCAGACGGGCCATCTGTGCCCGGAGGGTTTCCGCTCCGCGCAGTGCCTTGGGGTGGCTTATCTTTCCGTTCTCTATGATCTTTTCGATTGTCTCTTTGCTGAGGTCGTCGACGGAGGCATCCGGGACGATCTCTTTGTCTGCAGGTGATGGCACTAACGCATTCTGCAGTGCGAATATTTCTGTTGCCGAGAGCTTTATGTCTTTGTCGGCAACGCGTTTGTAGCTGCCATTTTCTACTCCACGACTCGTGATGAAACAAGGCTTTTGGGTGAGGTCGACCTCGTCTATTCGGACGACGAGAACCTGGCTTCCCTCGAAATCCACTCTTGCTATGTCGTATTGGGGCGGGTTGGTCAGCTTGCCATTTTTTGGCTGCATGCCCGAAACGAACTGATCAATCGATTTATCTATGTCGAATTTTGGGGGAACCGTGAAACCTTTCCCTTGATCCAGGCCAAGGAGAATGAGGCCGCCAGAGGTGTTGCCGAAAGCACTCACGCTCTCCCATACATCATTGCTCAGCTTCGTTTCGCACTTCTTGGCTTCGACGTTTTCATCATCGTTGTGTTGAAGGCGCAGCCTTGCGACGAGCTCCAGCAGTTCTTTGGGGTTCATGTCTCTCCTCGTTAGCTTGGCTCTCTTTTCGTCAGTTAAGTATTATAGTTCATCACTTAAAATAATGCTCTTGTCACTAAAAATTGTTAGTGACAGACGAATTTTTTTACTGATGGGCAGGTATATGGTTCCGATAACTCACATCGAGATCTTCGTCTAGTTCTTTGGCGCATTCCATGTGGGAAGTTTTGGGCTGCTCTGTCACGGGGCTGTTCTGCGGGGTGGGCTGTCACTAAAAACTTCACTAAAAAACGAGTGAGGTTTTTAGTGAAAGGCGCCATTGCATCTGAACGTTATCGGGTACTGCAGTTTGGCGCATTGCCGATGACGCTGTTGGCTCACGGCTATTCTGCCCCTTCTGTTGGTCTTGGGGCTGCCGTTGTCTTGTGGGCCATTAGGCCCTGAGGAAAAGTACACGCACATAAAAAGAGCCGGTCATCCGACCGGCTCTGTGAGAGGAGTTTGCGTTATTTCGTCGCGCCGCAGGTGGAGCACTTGTAACCGGTGGTCACAGTCTCGTCGTAAGCGCCTTTTACTAATACCTGCTCATCATAAGCGGCCTTGACCAGCACCTGCTCGTCGTAAGCTGCTTGTACGACTATGGACTTGTTGGTAGACGAGTGGCTGTAATCGCCAGCCAAAGCAGTTTCTTCTTTGTGAGCGCTTGCTGCCGACTGAGAAGTAAACGTTGCGCCGCACGAATTGCAGACGATGACGTTCTTTTTTACAGCGTCATGGTGGACGGTCTTGTACTGGGCGTCATGATGGACGGTTTTGGTTTGGGCTACCCAATTGTGGGTATGCGCCTGCTGCGTTCCCGCCGTTGTTGGAATTGGAGCCGCTTGCATTCGATCCGGTGGCGCCGGACGGGACGGTGCCGGTAGCCTGGGTGGTTCCGCTCTTTGCTTCGGTCTCAGCCTCATTGGCCTTTTGGTCGATCGCGCCAGCATCGACGTTTCCGTTGGCTTTCGCGTTCTCCGTCACTTTTTCGACCACTTTGACGCCGTTCTCGCCGGTAAGGGTGTCGTCACCCTTCTTTACGGCTTCCGTCACCTGGTCGACGATCTTGTTGATGTCGTCGGCAGTCACGTCCTTGGCGTCAACCTTAGTAAACTGGTGGCTGGGTGACGAGCTTGCCGCACTCCCTGCAATTTTCGCCGTTACCGTGGCCTTGTCGGGGACGCGGTAAATCGAGCCGTCTGCATTGATGGGGGAAATGAAAGAGATTGTATAATCTCCCGCTTGGGGCACGGCGATCAGCGCGCCCGCGTCGTTGGCGTCAAAGGCATGGTAGAAGTCAACCCCGTTTCCCTCGACGTGGACGATGACCTTAGAAGACGTTGCCGCGTCCCACCCTTCGGCCAAGACGCCAATATCCAGCACATATTCCTCTTGCGTCTCTGTGGCGGCAACTTCTTGCTGGCTCTGCTGATCCTGGGCAGGCTGCCCCTCCGATCCGTTGCCGGACAGGCCATAGGCAACGGCTGCGCCTGCGATCACGACAGCCGCGACGACGGCAACCGCCGGAACTGCGGGGTTTACTGCCTTAAACGGGTCTGCCATGCCGCGTACCTGTTCGCCGACTGCCTGCTCAGAGCAGGCCTCGGCAAAGGCTTCGCGGGTTGGCACGATGCCTTGCTCATCCCGCGCCTCGTAGACGATGAACAGGGCGTCGTCTACCGAGGATTCCCGATGCTCCACGCCGTTTTTGGCAAGCGACCGCTCAATGCGGCTCTTCGCCGTCTTGAAGCTTGCGCAGCGCGGCGGTTTTACGGGCTGTGACTCGTTGTGCGTCTCAACTTCCGGTGTTTCGCTTTTGCCCTCGGTTTCCTTCGGGGTCGTGCGATCCTCGTTCTCTTCCATCTCCTGTCCAGCCTTTCCTTGTATAACTCCAGTTCAACGTGGTGTTTTCTGTTTTCATACTAATCGCTTCCTTCTGTCTTGCCTGTTCTGACCTGCGGTTATCCGGTTTTTAAGGGGTGAACGGATCGCTTCTGAGGTCGTTGGTTCGAATCTGGCCCTGCGACCAGATGAAACAGCAGGTTAGAAGGTCAATTCTTCCGACCTGCTTTTTCTTGTTTTGCTAAGTATTCCTGCTCAGAATCTGCTCAGAATGATTTGGCCGCTGCCGTGTCCTAGGTGCCTTATCCTGCTAAGAGATCGCTAATGAAGCTGGGATTGGTTGTCGGGGCATATGCCGGGCGCGTGTATGTGGAGGCGCAGGGGGCGCCGAGATGCATTGTCAGCGAGAGGGCGGGCGCGGACGCGGAAGTGGGCACGGATGCCGGGAGCGAGGGGAGACGGGACAATGGGATACGATGGCGAGAGCCAAGCCTGCAGGTACTTGAGCAGTGAGATGGGTTACCTGGCGATGCGATGCGATGATCGCATCGACGACATGGTGAAGCTCGGCAGGCGAAGAGCGCTTGATCACTTCCGGCAGGATCCAAGCGTGTCGATGACGGACATCGATATGGCCATTGAGCTGAGGTTCCGTCCCGATCTTGAGTGGCGGTACGGGAAAGAGCCCGTCAACATGTCGCAGGGCACGGGACATGCCGGGGACAACGGATCGGAAAGCGATGGCGAGGGCAGCTCGATCATCGGCACGCTGGTTCTGCTCGCGATAGGCGCGGGCATCGTTATCGCCTGCGTGCAGGCGTGGACGTAGGGACACCGGCTGCGGGGCGTCGGATCAGGGCTTTGACAAGCGTTTCTTAGAGATCGTCGATCAGCTCGCTCTCAACGCTGCCAAAGCCTTGGTAGCTGCTGAATCCCAATGCGTATAATGCGCCATCGATCCCATTGGGGAGTGTGCTCCCCATGACCTCGAGCTCTTTATAGGCGCTGTCTTCGGGAGAGGCCTTTTCGCCAAGGTCAGAAATAACTTTGTCGAGAGTGGCGGGAAGCGCCATGCAAATCTTATAGAAGCCAGTGGGATCCCCGGTGACGATCTCGTAAAACTTGTCCATGCTTACGCGTCTGATTCTGCCAACCGCCTTGCACGGGCGGAGGGGGCGATCGCGTCAGGACGCGTCCGTGACACTTCGGGGATCTCCGACGGATTGCGCAAGCATCGCTCGGATGCTTAGGGATCGGGTCAACCCCGAGCACCAACTCCGTGAGACACTGCCTGGGAGACGTCTCATTTCTAAATGCTATCGTTCAAGTATCATTTGAATCTTTATTCCTGGTCAGAGAGCGTATAGATTGATTGTTAACATTGTTTTAACAACTGATCTGCGCTTATGCGACAAGAGCCCGTCGCGCGACATGGAGAGGTGCTATGAGGATGAAGCCGGGAGTTGGGGTATACAAAAAGTGGCATGACGGCCTGAGGAAGGCGGCGTCGCTGTTTCTTGCGATCGTTTTGGTTGCAGGACTCTGCGTCACGCCCGCGTTTGCTGAGCCGTCTGCCGCATCGGCTGGACAAAATGCTCTCGGGGGGTCTTCGTTAGATAGCTCCTCGGTTGAGGGCGCATCTGGGGAGGCCGCTTCCGCTGAAGAGCCAGCTGTCTCGGGGAATAACGAATCCGTGAGCGATGGCGACACCGCTGACGCAACGGCGACTCCGGTAGACGACGCCTCGTCTGCTGCCGAGAGTGCAGTTGCGGCAAGCTCACAGGCTCAGCCAAGCGCCGATAGCTCGCCCGCAGCGAACGATACGGCGACTCCTTTCGTCGTATCTGCCAACCAGACTGCCGTTACTCAGACGCAGGTTGATCTGGGCACCTTCGTCGCCCCTGATTCCTCTTCGTTGGGCAGCCTCGACCACTTTGGCGTTTTCGCTCGGACCTACGCCCCGGAGGGCTCGGACATGGAAGCCAACATCGCCGCCGAGCTGTTCATTCCCAATGGGAGCGACATCGGCGCGTCGAACAACGTGAAGGGGCTTAGCGGCGAGTACCCGCTTAACTATTTCGTCGATGTCCAAGGTTTGGACAACATCCAGTACCAGCGCTCCGATGTTGAGAGCACCTATCTGGTGTTCGGTCCCAACATTGCGCTTACGGAGAAAACCTCCAATTCGACGACCCTCGTCGGCTCCAGAGCCTCTACCGGTACCGGTCGCGTCACCACCGACAAAACTGTCAACATTGCCGACTCCACGTTCCAGATCGACTTTGATCAGGCATTTGCGGGCCTTTCGTCTTATGCTTCTGCGCAGTACGCTCGCCCCGATATCGGTGTGAGCGTTGAGAAGTCCTACGGCGAAGGGGTCGACCAGAACAATTGGGCTATCACCGTTTCGTGCGACGATGGCGATGATGTCGTGAACCTCACGAAGTGGGAACTCGAGAACTGCAAGCTCAACGTCGTTGCTTCGCAGACGGGTGCCTACTCGCTCGTTGTCAACGTGAGCGATGCGGCCGACGGCGACAACGTCACGTTCGGCGAGGGTAAGGGCATGTCGATCGACGGCACCGACTACGATTCTTATGGCGCGATTGCGGGCAAGGTTCTGTTCAACTTTGGCACGTCGTCGGGCACCTATACCTTCAAGAAGTATCAGATGGGCGTCGCTCTGGCTCCCAACGGGACGGTTGTGTGCGACTCGTACTCCCATAACGGCTGCATGTACGCCAACACCGTCAAGAACCTCAATTGTGAGCTTCGTCAGCGCTCATTTACGCCGCGTAGCGTCGTTCCGCCGACTCCTCGCGAGGGGTCGCTCAAGATCGTGAAGACCACCGAGGGCGGCACCACGCCCGCCGACGCCGAGTTCACGGTGACCGGGCCTGACGGTTTCTCGAAGACCGTGCGCTACTCCGAGTTCGAGAACGGCTCCTTCACCATCGGCAACCTCGTCCCCGGCGAGTACTCCGTCAAGGAAGCCAACGCCGACGTCGAGGGCTATTCCCTCCAGGTGACCGGCGACGGCCAGGCAATCGCCGTTGCCGCGGGCGCCACAGCTGAGGCGCACCTCACCAACACGTACATGCCACCTACTCCGCCAAAGGAGCAGACCCCGCCGTCCGACTCTCCTAAGCACCGCACGCCGACGCACAAGAGTCCGTCGGCAAGCCCCAAGACCGGCGATCTCGCCCCGCTATCTGCGGTCGTGGGTGTCGTTGTAGCGGCAGGCGCCATCGCCGCCTTCGCGGCTCGCAAGCGCCGCATGCGCTAAGCGAGCGACGCTTGCATCAAATCTAAAGGGAGGGGCTTTATGCCCCTCCCTGCGTTATCAGTCCAACGGTGGAGGCGAAGTCGCCTCCATGAGAGGACGTACCATCTGCAGCATGCGTGAAGCGCTCAGCGTTATAGGTAACTCACCGTCTCGTCGAGCGGCTTGCGCTCGAAATGCGGCTTGAGAGGGCCTGCATCTTCAGCGGCGTAACCCAGGTCGAGCATGGCCAGCACCTCCTCGTCTTTGGGGAGGCCAAACGCCTCTTTCGCCTTGGCAGGATCGAAGAAGTTGACCCAGCAGGTGTCCACGCCCGCGTTTGCCGCCGCAAGCATCAGATGGGTGGCGACGATGCTCGCATCTTCGATGCCGGAGTCGCGCTCGCCGCCCGGATAGGTGAAGACGTTGGTGGCGTTGAACGCGACCACGATCACGGTCGTCGCGCCATAGCGACACGGCGTCAACTCGTCGACCTTCGCCAATCCTTCTGCAGATTGCACGACGTAGAGATGCTGCTCTTGCAGGTTCTTCGCGGTAGGCGCGAGCTGCCCTGCCTCGAGAATCTCCGCAAGCGCTCCTTCATCGACGGGCCGCCCGTCGAACTTCTTGCAGGCGTAGCGTGCTTTGATCGCGTCTTTGAACTCCATGGTCGATCACGTCCCTTCGACGTTGCGGGCTTACGTTCATGCTAGAGGGCACAGCCCTGCGCGTCCATTGCCCGCTTCGTGCGCGTTCGATGCCTTGCGCGCATGGGTGCCCGATAGGACGGATGCGCTACTCCCAGCCCTTCCACACGTCGGGCTGATAGCCGATGGTCGCCTGCCTGCCGTTGCGCACGATCGGCTCGGCGATGATCTGCTGATTGTCGAGCAGTTTTTCTACGCGTTGATCGGCCGTCAGATACTGGACCAAGGCGACGGTGTCCTGGTCTTTGGCTTTTGGATTGATGAGCGCCTCGATCCCGCCGACGGCGCGCGCCACCGATTCGAGCTCGCCTTTGCTCAGGCCCTTTTCCTTCAGATCGACGAACTGGAACTTGATCCGCCGCTCCTTGAAGTAGCGCTGCGCCTTCTTGGTGTCGAAGCTCTTCTTGGTCCCGAATATCTGGATGTTCATGGCGTCCTCCCTCGGTGCATCTGTTCAGGGGCGGCTCACATCAGTATTCTAAGAGGGTTGGGGTGCGACGCGTTCGCTGTGCGCCGCGCCGCCCTGCCCGTCTCGTTCGCAAGGAAGGTCTTCGTCCATGCTCTCTCTCGCGCAAGAAATTCAGCGCCGCCGTACCTTTGCCATTATCTCGCATCCTGACGCGGGCAAGACCACGCTGACCGAGAAGTTGCTGCTCTACAGCGGCACGATCCAGTCGGCCGGCTCGGTCAAAGGGAAGAGCAGCTCGCGCCACGCGGTTTCCGACTGGATGGACATCGAGAAGCAGCGCGGCATTTCCGTCACGTCCTCGGTGCTGCAGTTCGAGTACGACGGGTGCTGCGTCAACATCCTTGACACACCTGGCCACCAGGACTTTTCCGAAGAC
The DNA here is from genome assembly GCA_963601095.1 of Oscillibacter sp. MSJ-31. Taxonomy (GTDB): domain Bacteria; phylum Actinomycetota; class Coriobacteriia; order Coriobacteriales; family Eggerthellaceae; genus Anaerotardibacter. The sequence continues at coordinate 57,478 of CAVCDZ010000001.1, forward strand.
ACCTACCGCACGCTCATGGCTGCCGACGCCGCGGTCATGGTCATCGACGCGGCGAAGGGCGTCGAGGCGCAGACCGAGAAGCTGTTCCGCGTCTGCACGCTGCGCCATATCCCGATTTTCACCTTCGTCAACAAGCTCGACCGCGAGGCGCGCGACCCGTTTGAGCTCATGGAGGAGATCGAGCAGGTGCTCGGCATCGGCACGTGTCCGATGAACTGGCCGATCGGCAGCGGACGGTCGTTCCGTGGCGTCTTCGACCGCGCGAGCCGCCACGTGCTGGCCTTCGAGGGCGAGGGCCGCGCCAACGCGACGAAGAAGGTCGACGAGGTCGAAGCCGAGCTGGGCGACGCCGCGCTCGACGAGCTGATCGGTGAGGAGAACCACCGCAATCTGATCAGCGACATCGAACTGCTCGACGGCGCGGCTGACGAATTCGACGCCGAGGCCGTCAACGCCGGCAAGCTTTCGCCGGTGTTCTTCGGCTCGGCACTCACCAACTTCGGCGTCGAGCCGTTTTTGGCTGACTTCCTGCGCCTGGCTCCCGGCCCCACCTCCCATACCAATGTGGACACGGGCGACGAGATCGAGGCGACCGACGAGGACTTCTCGGGCTTCATCTTCAAGATCCAGGCCAACATGAACAAGAACCACCGCGACCGCATCGCATTTTGCCGCATCTGCTCGGGCAAGTTCGAGCGCGGCATGGAAGCCTATCACGTCCAGGGCGATCGCAAGCTCAAGCTCGCGACGGGCACCTCGATGATGGCCGACGATCGTTCGACGGTGGACGAGGCCGTCGCCGGCGACATCGTGGGTCTGTTCGACCCCGGCATCTTCTCGATCGGCGACACCTTGTGCACGGGCAAGCACCACGTGCGCTATGCGGGCGTCCCAACGTTCGCCCCGGAGCATTTCGCGCGCATCACGCAGGTGGACACCCTGCGCCGCAAGCAGTTCGTCAAAGGCGTGGAAGAGCTTGCCCAGGAGGGCGCGATTCAGGTCTTCCGCGAGATCGGCTTTGGCATGGAAAGCGTCATCGTCGGCGTGGTCGGCGTTCTGCAGTTCGAGGTGCTTGAACAGCGCCTGCGCAGTGAATACCACGTCGAGGTGCGCCGCCAGGGCCTACCGTACACCGACGTCCGCTGGATCGAGAACGCCCCGGGCGAGATCGACATCGCCAAGCTCCATCTGACGCGCGACACCCTGCGCGTCGAGGACATGCGCGGCGGCAAGCTGCTGTTGTTCACGAGCCCGTGGAACGTCAACTGGGCCGTCGACCACAACCCTGATCTCAAGATGGGCGAGTTCGGCAACGTATCGCTGTAGGAACACACGCTCCAGGCACTGGTTCCAGCGCAAAACCCACACGCAGTGAGAAGGAGTCGCATCCGATGGGTGCGGCCCCTTTGCGTGTGCGGGCATAGAAAAGCCCCTCGCGCACAGGGTGTGGGTAGCCTGTGCGCGAGGGGAGACGAGGGCGCGTCGGGTCTGCGCAAATGACGGTAAATCCGATGCGCGTTCCGGGGCTATTTCGTGCTGTCGAAGAAGTCCTTCGCCACGGTCTCGTAGTCGTCGCCGTCCAGGTCGACGCGGGCGTTGAGCTGGGTGAGCGTCGCGGTGTCGAGCTTCTGTCCCACGGCGTTGAGCGCGTCGGCGATCTCGGGGTACTTCTCAAGCACGTCGGCGCGCACGATCGGCGCCACGTTGTACGGCGGCCACACGTGCTTGTCGTCTTCGAGCAGGGTGAAGTCGTCGGTGTCAACCAGGTTGCCCTCGGTGGTGGCGGCGCTCGTCACGTCCGACTTGTCCTCCTTCAAGAGCTGGTACTTCAGGCTGTCGTCGATGACTTCGCGCGACTTCCAGTCGAACGGGCCGTAGGCCTTGATCAGCGCCGGCAGGGCGTCTTCGCGCTCATCGAACTCAGGGCCGGAGGCGAAGCGAAGCTCGGTCGCGTGCTTCTGCAGATCGCTGATCGTCTTGATGCCGTACTGCTGCGATACGCGCGCGGCTATCGCGACCGCCTGGCTGTCGTTGGCCTTCGTCATGTCGAGCCATTCGAGGTTGAACTGCTTTTTGTACTCGTCTTTGACGGTCTGGTACACCTTGTCGGGGTCGGACTCCATCGGCAGCTTCAGCACCGACAGCAGCGCCGTGCCGGTGTAGCCGGGGTAGATGTCGATGTCGCCGTTGACGATCGCCGTGTGCACGACCGAGTTGGAGATGTTGAACGAGAGGTTCACCGTGAAGCCGACGTCCTCAAGCGCGAGCGCGTAGACTTCGGCCAGGATGTCGGATTCGGTGAAGCTCTTCGAGCCGATCGTGACCGACTTGGAGGAATCGCCGCCGGACGCACCGCCGGAGCAGCCGGTCAGCAGGGTGGGCAGGGCGATCGCGGCCAAGCCGGCAAGCGCGAGCTTGCCGAACTGACGGCGCGTCAGCGCGGGTGCGGCGAAGGCCGCCTGGGTGCGCGCGTCGAGTTGGTTGGGATCGAGGTTGACAAGAGACATGAGAGGGTTCCTTTCCCTTTGGTTCGTTTCGTGAGTGGGCGGTTGGGTGTTCTGGCAGCCGTTTGAGGTCGCCTGGCAGGCGGCGCGTGGTGCGCGTGGATCGCGAAGCCCCTTTCCTTACAACTGTCCGAGCGCTTGTGCCAGGTCGTCGATGAGGTCTTGCGCGTCCTCGATGCCGACCGAGAAGCGGATCGTGTTCTCGTGCACGCCCGCTGCCGCGCGTTCCGCAGGCGTCTGGCTGAAGTGAGTCGACGACGCCGGGTGCACCGCGAGCGACTTGGCGTCGCCGACGTTGACCATGTAATCGAAGATCCGTAGGCTATCCAAGACCTTGAGCGCCGCTTCGCGTCCTCCTGCGATGTCGGCCGACAGGATCGCGCCGGGCCCCTTGGGGAAGTAGCGCAGCGCCAGCTTGTGGTAGGGGTTGTCTTTCAGCCCCGGGTAGTTCACCCGCTCTATCTTGGGGTGGGCCGCCAAGAACTTGGCGACCGCCTGGGCGTTGGCCACGTGACGATCCATGCGCAACGACAGCGTCTCCATTCCCTGCAGGAGGAAGAAGGCGTTCATCGGGCTCATATGCCCGCCGAAGTCGGTCAAGCTGCGCATTCGCAGGCGTTTGCTGAACATCTCGCGATGCAGGGTCTCGGGCCCGATCGACGGCTCGAAGTCGCGGTAGAACTGCTCGTACTGGGGAAACTTGCCGTTCAGCCAGTCAAAGCCGCCCTTTTCCACCACGAGCCCGGCGATGATCGTTCCGTGCCCCGCCAGGTACTTCGTGGCCGAGTAACAGACGATGTCGGCGCCGTGCTCGAACGGGCGGAACAGGTAGGGCGTGGCAAACGTGTTGTCGATCACCACCGGGATGCCGTGGGCGTGTGCCACTTCGCCGATCGCCTCGAGGTCGACGATGTTCATGCCGGGGTTGCCCAAACACTCCACATAGACCGCGCGGGTCTTGTCGGTGATGGCGGCCTCGTACGAGGCGATGTCGTCCTCGTCTTCGACGAAACGGCAGGTGATGCCGTAGTCAGGCAGGACGTTTTCAAGCAGCGAGGTGCTGCCGCCGTAGAGGGTTTTCACTGCGGCGATCTCGTCACCCTGCTGGCAGAGGTTGAGGAAGGTGCCGGAGATGGCGGCCATGCCCGATGCGAACGACACGGCGGCGACCCCGCCTTCGAGCGACGAGATACGCTCCTCGAGCACGGAGTTCGTTGGGTTGGAAAAGCGCACGTAGGAGTGGCCTTCCTCCGAGTAGTCGAACAGCCTCACGCAGCGGTCGTAATCGCCCAGTTCGAAGGCGGCCGTCTGGTAGATCGGCACGGCCTTGGAGCGGTAGTGCTCGGCAGGGTTGTAGCCGGCGTGCAGCTGGCGCGTGGTGAATCCGAGCGTTTGATCATGATATGCTTCGTAGCTCATGGCTTATGCCGCCTTCTTCTTGATAACGAATTCGATGGACCTCAACACGATGTCGGCCACAAGGGCCACAAGCGCGCAGAGCAGCACGCCGCCGACGATCTGGTACTCGTTCATCGTGCGCAGGCCGGTGAACAGGATCGTGCCTAAGCCGCCCGCGTTGATCGTCGCGGCGATCGTGGCGATGCCGATCGTCGAGATGAGCGCCAGGCGAATGCCGGCGACGATCATCGGCATGGCCAGCGGCAGCTTGATCTTGCAGAGCACCTGCCACGGGCTCATGCCCATGCCCTCGGCCGCCTCGACCACGCTGTGATCGACGTCGTTCAACCCTTCGGTCACGTTGCGGACGAGCAGGAATTGGTTGTAGAGCACCATCACGAGCACTGCGGTGCCGAACCCAAGCCCGGTGAAGGGGATCAGGATCGAGAACAGCGCCAGGCTGGGGATGGAATAGATCGCCTCGCACACCGAGAGCACGCCGCGCTGAGCGCGTTTGTTGTTCATGATGAGCAGCACGATCACCGCGCACAGGACGAGCGAGATCGCGATCACGGCGCCGACGAGCGCGAAGTGGCCGCCGAGCGCCTCGAGGAACTTGTCGGAATGGCCGGCCCAGTAGTCGAAGTAGTCGTTCATCAGATCGCCGCCCCCTCGTCGACGAAGCCCTGGCGGGCAAGCCAGCTGTCGGAGTGCAGAAGGCGCCGCACGAAGTCGGTGGCGGGATGGCGCTGGATCTCCTCGGGCTTGTCGTACTGTTGCACGACTCCCTTGTCGATGATCAGCACTTTCGTCCCGAGTTTGAAGGCCTCGGCGATGTCGTGGGTGACGAAGACGAAGGTTTTCGACGATCCGCGGTGGATCTTCAGGATCTCATCTTGCAGGGCGCTGCGGGTGATCGCGTCGATCGCGCCGAACGGCTCGTCGAGCAGCATGAGCTTCGGCTCAGCCGCCAGCGCGCGCACCAGGCCCACGCGCTGCTGCTGCCCGCCGGAGAGCTGGGCAGGATAGCGGTCGCGGAACTCGGCTGGGTCGAGGTTGACGAGCGTGAGCAGCTCATCGACGCGCGCATCGATGCGGGCCTTGTCCCATTTGAGGATCTTCGGCACGGTGGCGATGTTGTCGCGCACGGTCATGTGCGGGAAGAGCCCGGTCTGTTGGATGACGTAGTCGATGCTGCGGCGCAGGGTGACCGGATCGATCTCCTGGACGTCTTTGCCTTCGACCTTGATGACGCCCTCGTCGGGATCGTGCAGGCGGTTGATCAGCTTGATCAGCGTGGTCTTGCCGCCGCCCGAGGTTCCCAGCACCGTGACGAACTCGCCTTCGTCGATGGTGAGGCTGACGTGGTCGAGGGCCGGGTGGGTCATGCCGGGAAAGCGTTTGGAGACGTCGATGAATTCAACGGCAGCAGTCATGATCAGTTCCTTTCAACGAGGCTGAGGGCGTGGGTGGGGCAGACGGACACGCAAAGGCCGCATCCGACGCAGGGGGTTGTGTCGACGAGCAGGGTGCGCTGCTTGCCTTCGCGCTTGAGCGC
>CAVCDZ010000001.1:62947-79562 GCA_963601095.1 Oscillibacter sp. MSJ-31
TGAGCGCGAACACGTCGAAGTGGCAGCGCTTGACGCAGCGGCCGCAGCTGATGCACTTCTCGGCGTCGTAGGCGACGACGTGCGGCGCGATGGGCCATGTGCCCAGGCTGTCCGCCGGTGCTGCCCGCGAAACAGGTAGCAGCAGTCGCCGCAGCAGTTGCAGATGCCGTTGGGGTTGGCCGTGTGCATGAGGCCTGCCTTGTCGGCTTGGCGCACCACGTCTTTGGCCTGCTCTTTCGTCAGTGCGTCCGAGAGACCGCGCCCGCAGAAGGTGTTCGGTCCGCTCTTGTAGGTCAAACACACGCGACGCGGCGCCTCGCAGCCGTTGGCGAGGCTGCGGCAGTCGCAGGTGTTGAGGTAGATCGGGCGGTCCTGCTTGTCGATGAAGGCGAGCGTCTCGTCGAGTGAGAGCACCGCGTCTTGCGTCGGCGGGGTGGCGGGGTCGGGATCAAGGCTGTCGATGTAGGCGTTGAAGTACCAGGCGTCGAGCGCGGCGCGGGTGGCATCCGGGATCGTGCGCCGCGCGTCTTGCTCGCTGATCGCGAAGACGTCGAGGCGGCTGTAAAACGTGCCGAGGCGGTAGCGCGGCTCGGATGCCGGGGCGGTGGCGTGTGCGGCGGCAGCCGGGTTCGCGGCCGTGGTCCCGGGTTCGTCGGGCGCGAGGTCGACGACGGCGCGGCGGTAGGCGGCGTCGAGGAAGGCGGCGGCATCGGTGGCCTCGGGCGCGTCGCCCCGAGCCGCGAGCCGGTCGAGGATGCGCTGAGCTTCCTCGACCGTGAACGAAGACGTCGGGGCCTCGGCGGCAAACGCGATCTCGGTCGGCGTGAAGAACACGTCGAGGTAGGGCTGCGCGTCTGCTGGAATCTCGTAGCGCCTGATAAGACGCTGGCGAGCAGGGCTGGTTGCCGGGCGGCGCGGCGCTACGGGTGCGGTGCTGGGCGCAGGAACAGCTGCGGGGCGCCTGCTCGCTGAGCGCGCAGTGCGGTTGCCGGTGGCCTGCGCCTTTGGTGCGGTATGTAGCGTGGCGGTGCTCATGATGGGTATGCGCAGGGCGGTATGAACCGTGCGTGCGCGGGGGCTCCTTAGAAGAGGGTGGGGTGGGTTTCAGGTGCGATCAGGCGCATTCGTAGCGCCGGACCCGCTTGTCGACGTGTGCGAGGATCTGGCTCACGACGATCGAGAGGATCGCGACTGAAAGGCCGCCGATCCACAACAGGTCGGTGCGCATGAGGCCCATGCCGGTGACGATGATCTCGCCCAAGCCGCCGCCTCCGATGTAGGCCGCCAGCGTCGTGCTGGCGATCACCTCGATCGCGGCGGTGCGAAACCCGGTGAATGCAGCGGGAAAGGCGAGCGGCGCCTTGACGGTGAGAAACGTGCGAGCGGTGCTCATGCCCATGCCGGCTGCCGCTTCCAGGATGTCGGCGGGGATGGTGCGGAATGCCACGGCTGTGTTGATGAGGATCGGTGGAATGGCGAGTACGGTGAGCGCGACGACGGCCGGGAAGACGCCGGTGCCGAGCACCGGCACCAGAAAGATCAGGATGGCGAGGCTCGGGATGATGCGCAGGACGCTCGCGGCGCCGATCGAGATCTTCTCTGCCAGCGCGCTGCGCGAGCACAGGATTCCGACAGGGACCGCGATGATGACCGCGACGAGCAGCGCCAACGCGCTCACGCCGATGTGCTCGGCGAGCAGCTGCAGATACTCGGTGCCGTGCGTTGAGAAATAGTCGATGACCTCTTGCATGACGCGCTCAATCTCCCCTATCCCTATAGGACTTAAACTTTGCTAGACGCCATTATGCGAGCCGCCTTCGCCCTGTCAATGAGCGAGTTTTCTTTGGGAGTACCGCTCAGGGGACAGCACATGGGCGTCTGCGAGGGGCATTGGTTCCCAAGGCGGCACCGCCGTCGGTGTCCTTCATATGTGATCAGGGGATATGCCTGAGGTGCGCGTCTGGTTTCGGGTGGGTATGCGGCGTGCTCGTGTGCGTCTCGTATTGCTGGCCATAGGTCTTTGCTATGGCGCATCGTAAGGCGCCTTCACAATTGCTGCATCTGACGGGTGCTTTTCAGGGGTGCTCGCGGTTTGCTGGCCCGGGTGCCTACCTGCCCATCACGCTTAGAGATGGGAGCTTATCGCGTGCGCCTGTGGTTTGCCAGATGGCGCCGGGCAGGGTCTCTTGCGGCCTGCCGGGCGTTGTCGGGAGCACGCGCGGCTTGCTCCGGGTGTTCGAGGCGGGACTGCTCGTGTCTTGCCGCGGGTGTCCGTTTGTTGTCGATTCCCTGCCCGATCCGAACCCCTCTACAGGTGGGGAATATCATCGGGTGCATGGCTGAGGAGAAGAAAGACAGACCTACCGGCGGATTCGTACGCCAGATGTTCACCTATTACGGAGTGTCGGCCGCCCAAACGGTGGTCGAATTCGCCGTGTTCTCGCTGCTGCAGGTGGCAGGGCTTGCGATCGGCGTGGCCAACGGCATCGCGGTGGCGTGCTCGGGAACGTTTAACTTCCTGACGAATCGCAACGTGACCTTTCGCGCGTCGAGCAATTTCTGGCGCAGTGTCGCGCTCTTCGTGCTGATGTACCTGTGGAACTTCGTGTTTGGCACTTGGTTCATCGGGACAACGTCGGCGGCGTTCGGCTGGCCGGAGATGGCGTCCAAAGCGATTACGATGGGGTTGCAGGGCGTGTGGGGCTTTTGTCTGTGCAAGTGGGTTATCTTCAAGTAGAAGGCTGCGCCGCGGCGCGGTCGACCGGTTTTGGGCAAGGCCCTGACCCATGGAGCGCGCCGCGGGGATTCGAGCCCCGGCCAGTTTTGTGTAGGTGAGCGATGGCGAGGAGGCAGAGATGGCGAGCAAGAAGCGAGCGTCGTGGTCGCGGCAGAAAGCCGAGTTCAACGCTCAGTTGGGCGGGATGGGTGACCTGTTTTCCCGCGAGGACGAGCGTCAGCGCCGCCAGGCCGACGAGCGCGACGCCGCGCGCCGTCGCCGCGCGTGCGAGTCGAAGAACCGCTACGCCAGCCGCGCCGAGGCCGAGTCGGCCATCGCGTCATGCGCCGAGTGGGGCACGACGGTCTGCATTGCTATCTATGCCCTTACTGCGACGGCTGGCATCTGACCTCGCGACCGAAATAGCGCACGACCTGCACCGCCGCGCGCCTTGACGCACGTCGCCCCACCGTCGCCCGGAGCCTCGCGCCCCGCCGCTACCCGGAGTCCCACCGCGCCCACCTCCCTGACCTCCTTGCGCCCACCGCCGCCCGGAATCCCACCGCACCCACCTCCCTAATCTCCTTCAGAGAAAAATAATTTGCTCTTTCTGGCGACGACGCACGGAAGTACGCAGCTTCGCCGGCGTGATGGCTTTCTGAGGAGAGCGTTACGCGACGAAAAGAGATGATCTGTTGCGTAATTCCGCCTCTTTTTCGATTTCGGCGACGGGGATTGCTCTCGTTGACGCGTTGCGCTGCGTACATCCGCCATGTGTTGCCAAAAACCCGCCGATTTTTTTCTCTGGGGCGAGGGATTGCCGAGAAACGCCGACGGGGCGCAGGGATGGCGGGCACGTCGGCGCGAGCCCCGGCCCGCTCGACTCGGCGCATTCAAGCCCGCCCCGTCCCCTTATCATTCCTCGCTGCCTGCGCGGCGTGATCGCTGTGAGCGGTAGCGCTTGGCCTGCCGCGTGCCGCGCCACCGGCCGCTGCGCAGGATTTTCGCCATTGACCGCGTCAGGAGACACGTTACCCAGATGGCGCGCACCCGAAACACGCCTTGTATACGATCGAACGTATCATCAAACGAGTTTGAAAGACCCGTTGGGTCGACATCACATTATTGGAAGGCGAATATGGCACAGTACAACGAGCTTACCCCCGAGCTCATCGAGCAGCTCAAGGCCATCGTCGGCGACGACAACTGTCACGTCGGAGACGACATCAGCGAAGATTACTCTCATGACGAAATGCCGATCTACGGCACTCACATGCCTGAGGCGGTCTGCTTCCCCGGGAACACCGAGCAGGTGTCCCAGATCATGAAGCTCTGCAACGACAACACGATTCCGGTCACCGTGCGCGGCGCGGGCACCGGCCTGGTCGGCGGCAGCACCCCGCTGTTCGGTGGCGTCGTTCTGTGCACCATGCATATGAATAAGATCCTCCATTACGACATGGAGAACCTCAACGTGCGTATCCAGCCGGGCGTGCGCCTGTGCGATCTGGCGGCCGACGCGCTCACGCACGATCTGATGTATCCGCCTGATCCCGGCGAGAAGACCGGCTCGGTCGGCGGCAACGTCTCCACCAACGCCGGCGGCATGCGCGCCGTGAAGTACGGTACCACGCGCGACTACGTGCTGGCGCTGACCGTCGTGCTGCCCAACGGCGACATCCTCGATCTGGGCAAGCCGGTCACCAAGAGCTCGTCTGGCTACAGCCTGTTGCACCTGGTCATCGGCTCTGAGGGCACGCTCGGCGTGATCACCGAGCTCACGATGAAGCTCATCCCGGCGCCTCAGGAGGACGTGAGCTTCCTGCTTCCGTTCGAGAACATCGAGGCCGCGATCAGCGCGGTCCCGAAGATCAAGCTGGCCGGCCTCGACCCGCAGTCCATCGAGTTCATGGAGCGTGACATCGTCGACTCGTCCGCGAACTACACGGGCAACAAGATCATCCCGACCGTCGTGCATGACAAGGAGTGCGGTGCCTATATCCTGGTGACGCTTGACGGCAACGACCAGGACGAGATCTTCCAGCGCGCCGAGCGTCTCGCCGACGTCGGCGACGAAGTGGGCGCCTACGACGTGCTGGTGCTCAGCCACCCGGCCGACAAGCGCGCGGTGTGGGAAGCGCGCAGTGCGTTCCTCACGGTCATCGAGGCCGACACCGACCTGCTCGATGAGATGGACGTCGTGGTTCCGGTGGGCGAGATCTCCTCGTTCCTGAACTATATCCATGAGGTCGGCGACGAGGCGGGCGTGGCCATCCGCTCCTTCGGTCATGCGGGCGACGGCAACTTGCACATCTACTGCGGCGCCAACGACATGGACGTCGACGAGTTCCTGAGCCGCTCCAAGAAGGTCATGGACGCGGCGTACGCCAAGTGCGCCGAGCTCAACGGCGCCGTCTCGGGCGAGCACGGCATCGGCCATGCGAAGAAGGAATACCTGGTCAACTCCGTGGGCGAGGAGTCCCGCGATCTGATGGCGGGCATCAAGTCCGTCTTCGACCCGAAGGGCATCCTGAACCCGGGCAAGGTGTGCAACTAGGCGACGCACACGGCGCGTCGGTCGCGGAGCGGTTCGACTGCGACGCGGCTGCATGCGATCGGGGCGAGGTTGCGCGGATTGGCGGCTTCGCGTGCGGAAACATCGTCATTTTTGAGGGTTGGGAGGAAATCTCCCAACCCTTTTTCATGGGTTGCGCTGCGCTTGGTATGGTACTGAGAAACCATGCGTCACGAGAGGGCATAGCATGACCGATCAAAAGCCAACCAAAGATCCCAACGACGCGGCAGCGCTGTCTCCCGAAAACGTCGTGTACGGCATCGCGGGCATGGTGTTCGTGATCTTGATCCTGCTGGGGCCCCGCCCGTACGCCGCCCTCGAGACGCCGACGGCGCAGGCCTTGCCGTGGATGATCGCCTATGGGATCGACGCTTTGGCGCTGCTTGGCTGCGCGATCACGTTTTCCGTGCGTCGTCGCTGGTGGATGGCCGTGGCCTCGTTCGTATTCGCCGGTTGCGCGGCGGGCATGTGCGCCGCGTTCGGGATCTCGCCGGCTCCCGCCGGGACGTGGTAGGGACGCCCACGGGTGCGGAGCGTGTCCCTGCGACGGTGTCTCTCATGGCGGCCACGTGCCGCTCACGAGCGCATACGCGCCGACGGCCGGCGGGCTGATCGCCTGCACGCTCACTGCTTGACGGTGACGTTACGTAACCGTTTAGGCTCGTCGTCGAGGTTGAAGGACGCTTGCAACACAGGGTCGTCCCGCACAGGGATGATCGGCGCCCGCGCGGTCGAGAGCCGAGCGCGCCAGCGCGAGTAGCGGAAAGAATGAGCATGAGTCAAGACCAGTATCTATCGGTAGGCGAGCTTGCCCAGCAGGCGCACACGACGGTGCGCACGATCCAATACTACGATCAGCTGGGCATCATGAAGCCGTCCGCGCGCGGGCCGCAAAACCAGCGACTCTACCGGCCCGAGGACCTGGCCACGCTCAGCCATATCCGCACGCTGCAGTATCTGGGCTACTCCTTGACGGACATCCGCGATGGCGCGGTCCCGGAGACTCCGGCTGCCCTGGACGACACCATCGACGAGCGCATGAGCCAGCTTGAGGAGGAGTTTAAATCCCTGTTCAAGCGCGTGGCCACCCTTCGATCTCTGCAAGAGATGACGCACGATGCCGACGAGTCCATCGACTGGTCGGCGCTCGAGCAGGTTATCGAGCGCTGTCAGAACGACCGCGGCTTCGAGCGTCATCGCCAGGCGATCAGAGAGGCGATCCGAAGCGGCAACATCTTCGGCGCGCCGATGGAAGGCGGTCCGCATGGGCATCCAGGCAACAAGGGCACAGGCGCACACTGACGAGGCGGCTGGGCGCGTGGCGGCCACTGTGGGCGAGCAGCCTGCAGGCGGCAAGGTGGCGCAGCCTCAGCGCATGACGGTCGGACGTGCCATCTTGATGGGGCTCGGCTGGGTGTCGCTTGCGGTCGGCGTCGTGGGCATCTTCGTTCCCCTTCTCCCGACGACCGAGTTCGTGATGCTGGCGGCATTCCTGTTCATGAAGTCGTCCCCGCGGTTCCATACGTGGCTTTTGGGTACCAAGGTGTACCGCACCTACGTGCAGCCCTTCAAGGAGACCGGCGGCATTCCCAAGAAGACCAAGATCCGCATGCTGGCGATATCGCTGACGGTGCTGGCTGTAAGCGCAGTGGTTGTGCCGCGGTGGTACGTCTGGCTGGTGCTGGGCGTGGTGGCAGCGGCGCTGCTGTACCTGCTTTTAGTGCGCATCCCGACGCGCGATGACGAGGCGGCCTCGGCGCGCCCGCAGGTTGCTGCGGCGGCTGAGGAGGACTAGTCATGCGGGTTGCGCTCGTGTACTGCTCGCGCTCTCAGGGCAACACCGCTCAGGTGGTGCGTGCGCTGACGGGGCGCTATGCGTTTGACGCGGTGCTCCCGGTTGAAGACGCGTTCGGCGCTGACGTTGACCTGGCGGGATTCGACCTGGTGGTGCTCGCGTCGGGCATCTACTTCGGCTACGCCGACAAGCGGGTGCGCCGCATCGCTCGCGAGCGCTTGGCGCGCGGGCAGCGGGTGTTCGTGGTGCTGACGCATGGCTCGAACTCGGATCACTACTGCCTCAAGTGGACCTCGGCGCTCGAGGCTGCGGGCCTCGACGTGATCGGCGGCGCCACCTGTCAGGGGTTCTACAACTTCGGCCCGTTCAAGCTGGTGGGCGGCATGCACCCCGACACCCCGACCGACGACGCGATCGCCGCGATCGTCGACGCGTACGGCGCGGCACTGGAGCGGTGTGCGGCTGCGCAGGCGTAGCCGCGCTGCGTGCCTGTAGCGTTGCCTGCGGTTTCTCGTGCGCGGCGACTCCGCGCGGCGGTGCCGGCGTAGCGCGCGGCAACTCCACCCGCCCGCGATTCTTCGCTCGCTCAGTGCGCCCGCGTCCCAGGCGCGCCCACCGCCCCTCAGGGCCCCTCACGTTTTCCCGCGCGCTCAGTGCGCCTGTCTCCCAGGCGCCCCCACCGCCCCCCCAGGATCCTTCGCGTTTCCCGCGCGCTCAGTGCACCTGTTTCCCCTCGTTTTGCAGAATCGAGTCGATCCGCAACGATTCTTCTCGCTCGTGAGGCGGAAATCAGCCCGACAACGCCACTCCGGCAGCGGATTTGGCCCCTCTGGGGGCTTTGCGGCTACGCGCACGCGCCCTCAATCGTTGCGGATCGACTGGATTCTGCACGCGAGCGCTCTTTAGCCGCACTAGTTCGACGTTCTTGCCGCACTCGCTCAACTTATCGCTCCTAGCGCGACCAGGCGCAATGACCTTTCCTGCCTGACCCACGCAATTTGACCCCTCGACAGCGGGCACCCCGCGTGGTAAACCTATGGGTAATAAAAACCTACTAAACCGATAGGAATTGCAGGAAAAGGGGAGACATGGAGAACACCGAGAGCAAAACAGCGCTGCTGTGCTCACTTGCCCGTGCGTATCACTCCCGTTTCGAGAGGGGCGCGGTCTTCGACGACTCGCTGGCCTTCTCCCTGCTCGGCTTGTCTGGGCAGGACGAAACGGAACGCTTGATCCGGGAGGTTCTCTCATGTCCGGCTTGTGCGGAAGCGGAGGGCGCCCACGACGACGCCCTGGAGGCCGTGCTTGCTGACCTGATCATGCCCATCCCTCTGTCGCGGGCGCGCTTCTGCGAGGAGGAACTGGCGGCGTTCGCCCGCCAAAACGAGCAGGTGCAGTACGTGATCTGCGGCGCCGGCATGGACTCATTCGCGTTTCGCAACATCAACGAGCACATCCACGTGTTCGAGATCGACCATCCGCTGACGCAGGAATTCAAGCGCCAGCGCATCGCCGAGCTGGGATGGGATGTTCCCGAGAACCTGACCTTCGTGCCGGTCGATTTCAACGAAGACGACCTGCCCACCGAGCTTGCCGGCGCGGGTTTCCGCGTCGAGCGTCCGACGTTCGTGTCGATCATGGGTGTGACGTACTACCTGCGCCTGCCGGTGTTCGACCACACGATCGCCTCACTCGCCTCGGTGCTGTCCGACGGAAGCCGCATCGTGTTCGACTTTCCGGCGCCTGTGGCCGCCGACGCGCCGCGTGACTCGCGGCCGCTTCGCCTGGAGCGCTTGACGGCGCACCTGGGTGAGGAGATGACGGGCGGTTACGACTTCGAGGAGGTCAAGCGCCTGCTGCTGCGCCATGGGCTGCGCATTGCCGTCCATCTGACGCCGCAAAACGTGCAGGAACGCTTCTTCGACAGTGCGAACCAGGAACTGGCAGCTTTCGAGAACGTCCATTTGATATCCGCCGTCAAGAAAAAGAGGCAGGCCTTGGATTCCTACATCTTCTCGTCCGAGTCGGTGACGAAGGGGCATCCCGACAAGATCTGCGACATCGTGTCCGACTCGATCCTCGACGCGTACCTGGCGCAGGATCCGCAGGCGCACGTCGCGATCGATTGCCTGGTGAAGAACAACACGTTCGTCGCCTCGGGCGAGGTGTCCGCCAACGCGACGGTGGATGTCGAGGCCGTGGCGCGCGAAGCGGTGCGCGGCATCGGCTACACCGATGAGGAGCTGGGCTTTTGGGCTGACGGCTTCACGTTCATCAACCTGATCGACCGCCAATCGCCCGATATCGCGCAGGGCGTGAACAGCGCGCTTGAGGTGCGCGAGGAGGACGGCGACGACATCGGCGCCGGCGACCAAGGCATCATGTTCGGCTATGCCGTCGACGAGACGCCCGAGCTCATGCCCACGCCGATCGCGCTGGCGCATCGCCTGGCGCGCCGCCTGACCCGGGTGCGCGAGGACGGCACGCTGCCGTATCTGCGACCCGACGGCAAGACGCAGGTATCGGTGCGCTACGAGGACGGCATCCCGGTCGAGGTGGACACGGTGGTGCTGTCGACCCAGCACGACGAGAGCGTGAGCGAGGAGCAGCTGGCGCACGACATGCGCGAGCTTGTCATTCGACCGGTGATCTCGGAGAACTTGCTCACCGACCGCACGCGCGTGCTGATCAACCCGACGGGGCGCTTCGTCATCGGTGGGCCGGTCGGCGACTCGGGGCTCACCGGCCGCAAGATCATCGTGGACACCTACGGCGGTGCGGCGGCGCACGGCGGCGGGGCTTTCTCAGGCAAGGATCCGACGAAGGTCGACCGGTCGGCCTGCTATGCCGCGCGCTACGTGGCCAAGAACATCGTCGCCGCCGGCCTGGCGCGACGCGTCGAGGTGCAGGTGGCGTATGCGATCGGCGTGGCCAACCCGGTGTCGCTGCGCGTGAACACCTACGGGACTGGCCGCGTGTCCGATCCAGCGCTCGAAAACGCCGTGCGCCAGCTGTTCGACCTGCGCCCGGCTGCGATCATCGAAGCGCTCGAGCTCGATCGACCGCAGTACGCGCAGACGGCAGCGTACGGGCACTTCGGCCGCAACGACCTGGACGTGGCGTGGGAGCGCACCGATCGCGCCGCTGATCTGGCGGAGTTCTTCCGCGCCTACGACGCACCGGCCGACG
Organism: Oscillibacter sp. MSJ-31; assembly: GCA_963601095.1. Classification (GTDB taxonomy): domain Bacteria; phylum Actinomycetota; class Coriobacteriia; order Coriobacteriales; family Eggerthellaceae; genus Anaerotardibacter. The sequence continues at coordinate 73,223 of CAVCDZ010000001.1, forward strand.
ACCTCTTCTGACCTCTTTGCGGGTGGGCCTGTCGCAGGCCCACCCGCCTCATCATTTTCGGCAACCTGTTCTCTTGAAAGGACTTACCCATGTCTGACTACTCCACCATCGAATCCGCCCTCATCCACGGCGGCATGCCGACCGACGAGCTCACCGGCTCGGTCAACGTGCCCATCTACCAGACGTCCACGTTCCAGCAGGAGGTGCCGGGCGTGTTCAAGGGCTACGAGTACTCCCGCACCGGCAACCCGACGCGCGCGGCGCTCGAATCGCTGATCGCCGAGCTGGAAGGCGGCACCGCCGGCTTCGCCTTCGGGTCGGGCATGGCGGCGCTGACGGCGGTTCTGTCGCTGTTTGAGACCGGCGACACGATCCTGATCTCGAGCAACGTGTACGGCGGCACGTTCCGTGTGCTCGACAAGGTGTTCAACCACTTCGGCATCTCGTACCACATGGTGGACACCTCCGACGCGGCGGCCTTCGAGGCGGCGATCGTGCCGGGCGTGCGCGGGGTGCTTGTCGAGAGCCCGGCGAACCCCCTGCTCACGGTGACCGACCTCGCGCAGGTGGCCGAGATCGCCCATGCGCACGGGCTGTTGGCCATCGCCGACAACACCTTCATGACGCCGTATCTGCAGCGCCCGCTCGAGCTGGGCTTCGACATCGTGGCGCACAGCGCGACGAAGTACCTCGGCGGCCACTCCGATGTGGTGGCGGGCCTCGTGGTCGTGAGCACCGATGAGCTGGCTGAGCGCATCGCGTTCATCCAGAACTCGACCGGCGGAGTGCTCGGGCCCTTCGATTCGTTCCTGCTGATCCGCGGCATCAAGACGCTTGCGGTGCGCCTGGACCGCCATGTGGAAAACGCCGAGGCCGTGGCGAAGTTCTTGGACGAGAACCCGCTCGTGCGCCGCGTCTACTATCCGGGCCTGCCGAGCAACCCCGGCTATGAGGTGAACCGCCGTCAGGCGAAGAACGGCGGCGCGATGATGTCGTTCGAGCTGGCCGAGGGCGCGGACACCAACGTGTTCTTCCGCTCGCTGCACGTCATCGCGCTCGCCGAGAGCCTCGGCGGCGTGGAGTCGCTCGTCTGCCATCCGGCGACGATGACGCACGCGGCCATCCCCGCCGACATCCGCAAGAAGGTGGGTATCTCCGACGAGCTGATCCGCCTGTCGGTCGGCATCGAGGGCGCGAGCGACCTGATCGCCGACCTCGATCAGGCCATCAAGGCGGCCGTCGCGGGCAAGGAGATGTGAGGCATGCGCTACGACGACGTACGGGACCTGATCGGCGATACCCCGCTGGTGCGCCTCGCGCACGTGGGCATGCCGGCCGACGTGACGCTCTACGCCAAGCTCGAGTTGTGGAACCCGGGCGGCAGCACGAAAGACCGCATCGGCCAGGCGATGATCGACGACGCCGAGGAGCGCGGCCTGTTGCGCCCCGGCGGGACGATCGTGGAGGCGACGGCGGGCAACACGGGACTGGGCATCGCGTTCGGCGCGCTCAACCGCGGCTATCACCTGATCTTCGTGGTGCCGACGAAGTTCTCGGAAGAGAGGCAGGAGCTGCTGCGGGCGATGGGCGCGCGCGTCGTCAACACGCCGCGCGAAGAGGGCATGCTCGGCGCCGAGCGCAAGGCCGATGAGCTGCGCGATTCCATCCCGGGGGCGATCTCGCTCGGGCAGTTCCACAACCCCGCTAACCCGCGGGCTCGCTACGAGACGACCGGGCCGGAGATCTGGCGCGACGTGGCGCGGCCGATCGACTACCTGGTGGCCGGCGCGGGCAGCGGCGGCACGTTTTCGGGAGTCGTGCGCTATCTGAAAGAGAAGGATCCGCAGGTGCAGGGCATCCTGGCCGACCCGGTGGGTTCGACGATCGGCGGCGGCGAGCACGGCGACTACGACATCGAGGGTATCGGCAACGACTTCGTCGCCGACACGATGGACTTGTCGCTGGTCGATCAGGTGGAGAAGGTGACCGATGCCGAGGCGTTCGGCGCCGTCGCTGACTTGGCGCTGCATGAGGGGTTGATCGTCGGGTCGTCTTCAGGCGCGGCGTTGGCGGCCGTGCGCAAGCTGGTCGCTTCCGGTGCGCGCGGGACGATCGTGACAATCTTCCCAGACCGCGGCGATCGGTACTTCAGCACCGGGCTGTTCGCGTAAGGCGCGGGACGGGGCCGCAGGGCGCGCGAGGCGATCCTGGCGATGCTGGGCGAAAGCGGCACGGGGCTGCGGGGCGTGTAGGTATCGCGCTCTGCGACCCCGTGCCTTTTTCTGCGCCCTGTGCATTTTCTCTACAGCGAGAGCAGCGCGCCCCCATTCGTGCCATGATGGGGAACATCGATTGAGACTGTGCCGGGGAGGATGAGCGTTCGCATGAAGCCATTGAGCATGAGGGACGTGATCGGGCCGATCATGGTGGGGCCGTCGTCGTCCCACACGGCAGGCGCGCTGCGCATCGCGAGCATGGTGCGCAACCTGCTGGTCGACGAGCCGGCGGAGGTGACGTTTATCCTGTACGGGTCGTTCGCCCACACCTACCGCGGACACGGCACCGACCGCGCCCTGGTGGCCGGCATCCTCGGGCTGCATACCGATGACCTGCGGGTGCGCGAGTCGTTTGAGCTGGCGCATGCGGCGGGGCTGACGTTCTCGTTCGAGCCCGACCCCGACACGAAGACCGCGCATCCCAACACGGTTGAGATCCGGGTCGTCGATCGCTCGGACAACGAGGTGCGCGCCCGTGGCGTGTCCATCGGCGGCGGCGCTGCCGAGCTCGTGCGCATCGACGGGATCGACGTGCATGTGACCGGCGAGTTCAACAGCATGATCGTGCGTCAGCGCGACGTGCCGGGAACGTTGGCGCACATCGCGGGCACGTTGGGCGACGCTGGGATCAACATCGGCACCTCGGCGATGCACCGCACCCGTCCCGGCGGCGAGGCGTTCACGGTGCTGGACATCGACGACTTCGTCCCCGAGGGCGTGATCGAGCGCATCCTCGCGTTCCCGGCGGTGGAGAGCGTGCGTTTCATCCCGGCCGACGGCCTGCATCGCGCCCCGCGTGACGTCGCGCCCGAGGTCGACCCCGACCAGGCGCTTGAGGCGTTTCGCGACGTCGATTTCGCCTCGGCAGCCGACGTGCTTGCCTACTGCGATGCCCAAGGCGTCTCGATCGGTCAGGCTGCCGAGGTGCGCGAGCGTGCCTTGCTTGCCAGCCGCGGCGTGCCTGCCTCGTCGATGGAGGGCTACCTGTCCCGCGCGCTCGAGGTGATGCGCGATTCGATCACGAAGCCGACCGATCGGCCGAGCGCGTCGATGGGTGGGCTGCTCGGCGGCGAGGCGTCGAAGCTGCGCGCGCTCGAGGAATCGGGCACGGGCGTGCAGGGGCCGCTGATCGCGGCGGCGACGCGCAACGCCGTGGCGGTGCTGGAGACGAACGCGTCGATGGGCCTGATCGTGGCCGCGCCGACGGCCGGATCGTCCGGGGTCATCCCTGCGGTGCTGTTCTCCCTGCAGGAGGTGCAGGGCTTTTCTGACGAGCAGCTGGTCGGCGCGCTGAAGAACGCTGCGGCGGTAGGCGAGCTGATCACGCGCAACGCCACGGTGTCGGGTGCCGAGGGCGGCTGCCAGGCCGAGATCGGCTCGGCGGCGGCGATGGCGGCGAGCGCGGCGGTCGAGCTTTTGGGTGGCTCGCCGCGCACGTGCTTTTCCGCTGCGGCGAGCGCGCTGTCGAACATGCTGGGCCTGGTGTGCGACCCCATCGGCGGCCTGGTCGAGGCGCCCTGTCAAAAGCGCAATGCCGCCGCGGCGGTCAACGCGCTGTCATGTGCGCAGATGGCGCTTGCGGGGATCGAGTCGGTGGTGTCGTTCGACGAGACGGTCGACGCGATGTTCCGCGTGGGCCGCAGCATCCCTTACGAGCTGCGCGAGACGGCGCTCGGCGGTATGGCGACCTGCCCGACCTGTGCAAAGCTGGGGCTGTGCCACTAGCGTGTGCGGTGTTGGACCAAGGTGATCCGGGCACCCCTTAATGTGGATGTAAAGAGCCCCGCTTCCTGCACGCACGGGAAGCGGGGCTCTTCGTTTTGCGACGATGCGAATCGCGCGGGCTAATCCTTCTTGGGCTCGGACGACTCGCCGTCTGAGGGTTCGTTTTCGGGCGTGGCCTGCGGGTCGGATGCAGCTGTCGCTGCATCGGGCGCGGGCACGTCGGCCGGTGCTGCGGCGGCGGGTGCCGGGCATGCCGCGGGGGTCTCGGCCGCTGGCGGCTGCGTCACGCCGGCGACGGGGATGGGCGCCGAGGCGGGCGCTGCCTGGCTAAACGGCGCCGGTGCTTGAGCAGGCTGCGGAGCCGGTACGTATCCCGGTTGCACGGGTGGGGCGGCATAATCGGCGGGAGCGGTTCCAGGCGCTGGCATCGGCTGGGCGACGGGTTGAGCGGGCGGCGCGGCGTATCCCACTTGCGCGGGTTGCGGGTAGGCTCCCGGCTGCGGCGCAGGGGCCGGTGCCGACTGGCCGTACCCCGGCTGCGGCGCGTATCCCTGCGGAGCCGGCGCCACGTAGCCCGGCTGCGGCTGGGGTTGCGGCGTGGCCTGCGTGTACGGCGCGTCGGGCGTCACGTGCATGCCGGGGCGCTCGTAGGACTGGTAGGTCGCGTTCACCGGTCCGGCGCCCACCGGCGCGCCCGGCTGCGCGATGAACGGGTTGCGCGTGCGCATGCGGCTGATAAGCCCTGCCGAGATCCCGAGCAGAATCGTCGCGATGATGCCGCCGGAAAGGAAGCTCGTGATCGCGCCGGCGATCGCCCATCCAAAGCAGTTGCCGTAGGCCTCGGGCTTGTCGTAGTTCTGCATGCCTTTGATGCCGGCGATCAGCGTCACGATCGAAAACGCGATTCCCGGCATCAGGAACAGGACGACCGCACCCATCGACAAGCCGACGAAGGGCACGGCGGAGCTGTAATCGCTGTAGTACCCATTGCTGCTGTAATAGGAACCGTTGCTGTCGACCCAATCGGCGAAGAGCGGGTTGGTCAGCGCTGCTCCGGTAAAGATCAGCAGAAGAATGTTGACGCTCCAGAGAATGAGCCCGAGCGCCGCTAAGATGACGGTCGCTATACTCAATCCGCGCACGGTGCGTGCGTCTTGGTTTTGCATAAGATCCCCCTCTTGTGGAACTATCGTTTCTTCGCTCATTGTACGGGGTCTTGCTTACGCCAACCTGACGGTCTGGCATTATTTCGGCAACTTAGGCGCGCTTTTTTTGCTGCGTGTTGGGCGATCCCTTGACCCCGCCATGCCCCAGCGACCCGTCATCTCTCCCCACCGCGGCCCCGCGCGATCCGTTAACGGCTGATTGCGCGCCTGCACCCTGCGACATGGCGCTGGCCTGCGGTGCTAGACTAGCCACTTTAGGCACGGTGACAGGAGGAAAGCATGGCCGATACGAGTAAGGCGCGCGCCCGCGCGAGTGCTGCGGCAGCAGGCGAGGAGACGTCGTTTGCCGACGTCGCGCGCAAATTCGCAAGCTATTATCAGCCGTTCACGTTCCTGTTCGTCGCCGATCTCGTGTGCGCGACGATCCTCGCCGCCGTCGACCTGGCATTTCCCCAGATCCTCAACTTCTTTGTCCGCGATTTCTTCGTCAACGCCCAGGATGCCATCATGGGCGTGCTGCCGTGGGTGGGTGCCGGCCTCATCGCGATGTACCTCGTGCGCAGCGCCTGCCAGTACTTCATCTCGTGCTGGGGCCATATCATGGGCGCGCGCATGGAGGCTCGGATGCGCATGGACCTGTTCCGCCAGTACCAACGGCTGAGCTTTTCGTACTACGACCGCAACAACACCGGTGAGATGATGTCGAAGCTGGTCACCGACTTGTTCGACATCTCCGAGGTGGCGCATCACGGCCCCGAGAACCTCTTCATCGCCACGGTGAAGATCATCGGATCGTTCGCGCTGTTGATGATGATCAACGTGCCGCTGACGCTGATCATGCTTGCGGTCACGGTGATCATGGCCCTGTACTCGGGCGTGTCGAACTACCGCAAGCGCGTCATCTTCCGCGCGAATCGCGTGACGATGGCGGGCATCAACTCGCGCCTGCAGGACTCGCTCGGCGGCATCCGCGTGGTGAAGGGCTTCGGCAACGAGGGCATCGAGATCGAGAAATTCGGCCACGCCAACGACGAGTTCATCCAGACCAAGGAGTCGGGCTATCGTTTCATGGGTCAGTTCCAGATGGCATCGAGCCTGTTTCAGGGTGCGCTGTACACGGCGACGATCGTCGGCGGCGGCTGGTGCGTGGCCACCGGCTCGCTCGCGCCGGAC
>CAVCDZ010000002.1:0-25181 GCA_963601095.1 Oscillibacter sp. MSJ-31
GTGCGGAATCTGAGCACCTCGTTCGAGAGCCGGGGCGGCGTGGTGCATGCGGTGTGCGGCGTGTCCCTGTCCCTGCAGCCGGGCGAGGTCGTCGCCCTGATCGGCGAGACGGGGAGCGGCAAGTCGGTGCTGGGCCAGTCGATCGTGGGGCTCTTGCCGTCGAATGCCATCGTTGAGGGCGAGGTGCGTTATCGGGGGCAGGTGCTCACCGAGCTTTCGGAGAAGGAGATGCTTGGCATCCGCGGTCACGAGATCGCCTACATTTGCCAGAATCCCACTGAAGCGCTCAACCCGGTGCTGAAGGTGGGGACGCAGGTGTGCGAGTCGGTGCGGGCAAGCGGCGGCGCCTCGCGCGCCGAGGCGCGTGCTAAGGGCGCCGAGCTCTTGGAGGCGTTCGACTTCCGCGATCCCGAGCAGCTGATGGGGCGCTATCCGTTCGAGCTGAGCGGCGGCATGCGTCAGCGCGTGCTGTCGGCGATGGCGGTCAGCGGAAACCCCGGCCTGTTGATCGCCGACGAGCCGACCAAGGGATTGGACGCGCTGATAAGGCGCGGCGTGCTCGACATCCTGCGCCGGTTCATCGACTTGACCGGGTGCGCGGCGCTCATCATCACCCACGACCTGCGGTTTGCCCACGCGATCGCCGATCGGATCGCCGTCATGTACGCCGGCGAAATCGTCGAGGTGGGCGCGGCGGCCGATGTCATGGGCGCGCCTGCTCATCCCTATATGGAGGCGCTGATACGCTCGCAGCCGCAGTATGGGCTTCATGTGCTGGAAGGGTCGAGCTGCAGCTTGATCGATTTGCCTGCAGGGTGCCGGTTCGCGGATCGCTGCGCGCGGCGCAGCGAGGCGTGCAGCGCGCATCCCGATTTGGTTGGGGTTGGCGGCGGTCATGAAGTGAGGTGCGTGTGCCATGCTTGAGGTGACCGGTTTGACGAAGGAGTACACGTCGGGGCTGGTGCGCCGCGAGCGCAAGGTCGCCGTGCACGACGTGTCGTTTCGCGTTGAGGACGGCGAGACGCTGGGGCTGATCGGCGAGTCGGGATGCGGCAAGACGAGCATCGCGATGATGCTCGCTCATCTGCTGCCGGCGACGGCAGGCGCGATTCGTCTTGGCGGGCAGGACGTGGGAAGCCTGCGGGGCAGGGAGCTGCGCGCGTTTCGCCAGCAGGTCCAGATCATCTTCCAGCATCCCGAGACGGCGCTCGACCCGTCGATGAAGATCAAGGCCAGCATCCTCGAAGCGCTGCGGGTCAACCGGGTCGTGCCGGCGCGCAGCGCGCAGGAGGCGGCGCTTTTGAGCGAGCTGATAGCCACCGTGGGCCTGCAGGCCGAGCACCTTGAGCGCTATCCCTGGGAGCTGAGTGGAGGGCAGGTGCAGCGCGCGGTGCTGGCGCGCATCATCGCGCTGAAGCCATCGGTGCTGATCGCCGACGAGCCGACCTCCATGCTGGACGTGTCGGTGCAAGCCCAGATCTTGAGCCTGATCCGTCGCCTGCAGGGCGAGATCGGTTTTGCGCTGGTGCTCATCTCACACGATTTGGATGTGGTGCGCTGCATGTGCGACAAGGTCGTCGTCATGAGAGAGGGCGCGGTGGTGGAGAGCGGGACGGTCGACGAGGTGCTCTCGCATCCGTCCGCAGCGTACACCCGGCAGCTGGTCGACGAGTTTTACGCGTTGTAGGAGCGCGGGGTGGGCAGTGCCGCTTAATCTGCGATAATGGACATCGTTAATGGATGTGTCCTGTAAGGGGCAGGCAGAGCGAGGGGCGGTTGTCATGGGAAACGGAAGCGAACGCGGCGGGTGCGCATGGATCCTGATCATCGCGTGCGGCATTGCGCTCGGGTTGTTGCTGTTCTCCGTATGCGGGTAGACCGCGCCCTCGTGATCGACGCCGCCGTCTTAGGGGCGGCGCTCGTGCTGTTTTGCCTGAACAATCAGGTGATCAAAGAGGCCATTGCCGGCACACCGGTCGGTGATTTCTTCAAGAACTACTTCAATGACGTGCTGGGCGGGATCGCGTTTCTCGCCTACACCAATATCGTGATCGGCTTGGTGCGCCCGGCGGTGCGCCTGCGGCGCCTGATGCCTATCGCGGCGTACCTTTTCTTGTGCGGGCTGTTTTGGGAGTATGCGGCGCCGCTGTTCGTGGCGGGAAGCGTGAGCGATCCGTGGGACGTGGCGTGCTACGTGGTCGGCGGCGTGGGCTATGGGGCGGTGCTGCGCTTTTGCCGCATGCGGGACGCTGCTGCGTCGTAGCGTTTCGGGCTCTCTCTTTAGGGGCCTCGCAAGGGCGGGCCATCGAACGGAATCGGATGCCCAGGGCGTAAAATGCCCCACAGCATGGTGCCGCGGGGCTTGAGATACGGGTGAGGGGCTATTCGGCTACGTCGTAGTAATTGACGGTGGCATCGACGCGCTCAGCGGCCGCGTCGTTTCCGTATGCTTCGAACTTGACCTTATCGCCCTTGTTCCAGTTGTTGGCATGGGCGTACGTCTCGGTCTTCACGCCATCGGCGTCGTAGAGGTTCACGGTGAGGCTCACGTTGCTGAAGTTGTAGTCGGAGGTATTCTCCAGAACCGCCGTGTAGGTGTACGTGCCATATTCCTCTTCGGCCTCCCACGTAGCGCCGGCGATTAGGCTATTGAGCGCGTCTTTCTGCCCTTCCTTCTTCTCGGCGGCAGAACCGTTGGCAAGCAGCTCGTCCAAGGCATCCTGGTACTTCGCGTCGACGGTCATGCCGTAGTCGTTGACGAAGGTCTTGAGCAGCTGGCTGCGCTTGTCATAGACCTTTTGCCAGTCGGTGTAGAAGCTCAGGTCGTTTGAGGAGTACCGGCCCATCAGCTCAAGCTGGCTGTCCAGGGTGTTGAGATAGGCGATGACGTTTTCCTGCATCTTGCTGTCTTGGAACGGGCGATCCTTGAGCACGGCGTCGGTGTCGATCTCGGCTTGGATACCCTCTTTGACCTTCGCGATGTAGTCATCGTCGGTTGAGCTGACGTTCTCGACGATCTTGCTTCGCTTGTTCCATCCATCGGCGATGATCTGCATCGCGTCGTCGTCTGCGTAGTCTGGCTCGTTCGAGGAGCTGTTCGATGAACAGCCCGCCAAGCCAAGCGCGAGCACCACACAGGCTATCAATCCGATGATCTTTTTCATGGTCGTTCCTTTCTTCTTACCGCGACTATTCGTCGTCGGATTGGTCGGTGACGTAGAGGCCGGCGTGGATCTGCTTCCAGGTGGTGGCCTCGCGGTTGACGCAGAGGATGCGGCATTCGAGCACGTCGTCGTGGCCGAAGCGCAAAAGCAGCGCGGGCAGGGTGTTGACCTCGCGGGGGAGGTAGCCGATCTTGGTGCCTTCCCAGCACAGGGCAACGGCGTCGGGGTCGAAGGGATTGTCGGGTTCGGCTTCGAGCTCAAGGGCCATGCCGGCCTTGAGCTCCTCGAGTACGAGCGCGCCATCCCAATAGCGCATGCCGGCGACGTCGAAATCGGCGAAATAACGGGAATGGGTGGTCATGGCGCGTCCTTTCGGTACGGGTTGTGCGGTACGAGATGAGTGTAGGGGGACGGATGCGCTTTGATTGTCCTTGCTATCGGACATGGAGGACTATAGGACACCCGGGGTGCGGCCTGGTATAATCGTGGGCAAACAGTGCGGCGTTTTGCCAGTCGATACGAGGTGAGTCATGGCCTATAACAGCAAAGCCAAGATCAAGGTGCTGTATCTGCTCAAGATCTTGCAGGAGCAAACCGATGCCGAGCATGGGCTGACCATGGCTCAGATCCTTGAGGAGCTGGCGAAGTACGGCATCCGTGCCGAGCGCAAGAGCATCTACGATGACATCAAGGCGCTGCGCGAGTTCGACATCGACGTGCAGACCTACCAGCGCAATCCCGTTCAATACGCGATCGAGCGGCGCGACTTCACGTTGGGCGAGCTGATGTTGATGGTGGATGCGATCCAGTCGTGCCGCGCCATCACCGACAAGCAGGCGCGGATGCTCGTCACCAACGTCAAGCAGCTGGCCACTAATCGCGAGCAGGCCTTGCTCGATCGCCGCATCCATGTGGTGGGGCGCGTCAAGTCGAAGAGCGAGAGCGTGCTGTCGGTCGTCGACGCGATTCACGAGGCGATTCGCCTGCGGTGCAAGCTTGAGTTCTCATATCGCAGGATCGGGGTCGACGGCAAGCCCTATGAGACGCGCGAGGGAAAGAAGCACCTGGTCACGCCTGTAGGCGTTTCGTACGAGGATGGCTTTTACTACCTGACGGCGTGGAATGAGAGCCACGAGGACCTGTCGGAGTATCGCTTGGATTGCATGGCGCGCGTGGAGGTGCTGCCGGACGACCCGGCGACGCGCAACGACGAGATCGCGTGCCACCGGTACGAGGACGGCGAGTACGAGACGTTCGGGCGCTTTGACGGCGACGAGGTGACGGCGACGCTCGAGGTGCGGGCGGGAAAGGCTGAGATCGTGCTCGATCGCTTCGGCGCGGCGGCGGTGTTCTCCCCGGTGGATGACGAGGTGGCCCGAGCACATGTCAAGGTGTGCGTGAGCGAGCAGTTCTTCGGCTGGGTTGCCGGGATGGGCAAGACCGTGCGGATTGTTGCGCCCCGGAGCCTGGTTGAGGAGTATCGCAGCTATCTGCGGTATCTGCTGGATGACGAGGTTGCCGAGGACGAGTAGTCGGTTGGGCGCGTGTGGGTGCGCGGTGCTGGGTACGTGCCGAGGCGGCGGGTGCCGCCGTGCAGGCGCTGGGCGCGTGGTGCGGCGGCGGACTCGTGGTGCGTTAGCGGCTCATTGGCTTGACGTTCGTGCTGAGGGATCCTGCGCGGTTTTCGACCGTGAGCGTGATGGTCTCGAAGGTGATCGTGAGCGCGTCGGGCGACGTGCAGATCGCCGTGACGGTTTGCCCAAGCGCGTCTGCGAAGGCGGGAAGCTCCTCCCAGCAGAGGCAGGTTCGCTCGTTTTCTTCCTTGTGAGATGGCGTGTCGTCGGGGAACGTCACGATCGGAGCGGCGGTGTCGAGTGCGCCAGCCAAAAGGGCGATGCCGGAGCCGTGAGGGGACACGACCAGATCGGCGTCGTCGAACCGCAAGAGCACAGGAGCGCCTGCGGCAGGAAGATCGCCGTAGCATTCCCAGATCACGAGCGCATCGACGAGCGTCTGGCCGGTGAGTGTGCTTGGATCGGTAGGAAAGGGCGCCTTGAACGAAGCGGAAAGCACCAGGTTATGGGCTTGGTCGAAGGCTGGGCCTGCGGCAGGCTGCGCATCGGGGATAGACGAGGTTTCGTTGGTGCTGCCGTACAAGCTGTGAATATCGTTTGCTGTCATATGCATACCTCCTCGTCTTCGATCGGCTTGGCTGCATTCTATATCGATTTGCTTCCCTTGGATGTACCGCGAAACGGACAGGATGGGATTAGGTTGCCATCGGCGGGGTGCTTGGTGGGCACCGCTGTTGATCGTTGCGTGTGTCTTAAGCGCTTTCTGAAACTCTATCAGATGGTGATGGGCTTAGGGTCTGTCCGCTTTGTTGGACAGGGAAGCGGTGCGGTGTTTGGTAGGTTCATGGTACACAGCAAGAAGAGCTGCCTGCTACGTGCGCAGGCGGGGAGGAGCTTCACATGGACCAGGGATCCGTTGCGACAGGGGTGCGCCCGCGCCGCATGTTTTTCATCGACAGCGAAAACGGCATTCAGATCCTGTTGAGAGGGCTTGAGACCTTAACGAGCGAGGACTGGGTCGTTATCTTCCACCGAGATTCGTTCTCGGAAAAGTACCGCGCAAAGCTTGAGGCAAGCAGGGCTGCGGTGGAGTGGATATCGTGCTGCGATCCGGGCGTCAAGAACTCGATGGATGTGCAGATCATCGCTGAGCTGTCTCTGAGGCTTGCTCACGATGGGTTTGAAGAAGGGTATGTGGTCAGCCGCGACAAGGGCTTTTTGCCGGCGCTGCATTACCTGCAGATGGCTAAGGCGCGCACAGGAGTGGTGTTGTCGCTGATCAATAGCTTTGCCGATTTGGTGAGTGGAAACGTTCCGCGGTCGTCGCGTTTGCTGCAGAGGGCGGAGTCGGTCGAGGAGGTTGAGCTGGCTTTGACCAACGTGTTCGGGGGTGTGGCGGCGGATCGCATCGTACAGAACCTCAGTGCCGTCTTTTGGATTGCAGCTCATGAGGGCGCTGCGGATGATGCTGTCGAAGTCGCGTGCGTTGACACGGTGGATGACAATTCGTCTGACGATGAACCCGAGACGTTTTACGACTTGCCCGGCATCGGCAGGGCATTGGCGGCGAGGCTGGAGCTGGTCGGCATCGAGAATCCAGCGCGGCTGCGTGAGATTGGCGCTGTGCAAGCGTGGCGGCAGGTGCGCGCGCTCGACAGCTCGTTTTCGAGCAGGTGGGTCTACTCGCTCGATGCCGCGTTAAACGGCATCACCCTAAACGAGATGTCACCCGAGCATAAGTACGACCTGAAGCGCGAGATCAAGATGGCGAGTAGGGAGGTGGCGTAGGGGGAGGCGGCAGAGTGTTTAGTGAGTAAAGGGCGCTTTGGTTCTTGCTCATTCGAAATGCCAGCAATCAAGTGGATGTTATGAAAAAACGGCTGGCTCAGTTGGTCGGTACCACTAAACAAGCCTTGCTTCGACGGACGTAACCGAGGATGCCTATGTTCTTAGTGGATTTGCGCTCGTCAGTATCGAGGTATGTCTTTCTCGTCGAGTCTATCTAAGGGAAAGCGTGCGGCTCCTAGCTCTGGATTTTGACTTAATCATGCTGTTGCGCTCAGTGAGCGGGATGAAAAAGTAGTTAAGTCTTGGGTATATGCGAGTTTTGTCTCGCATCTCATGAACTTTCTTGATGCCGAGCGACTTCGATAACGTTGCCTGTTGCATTTGCTATTTATTGGTCCCTGCGGCTTGCTGTCTAGCTTTCTTATTGCGTCGAATCTTTCTCAATGTTGGGGGCAAACAATAACGTCAGCGATTTGGTGCTGCAGACATCTTTGTGATAGGTGGCAAACTGCTTTAAAGATGTGGAGACGCGCTAGAAACGATTGACTTTATTTCAGAGATGGATCCTATCTATCGCATTATTATTCCAAATGTATCAACTTTCTTTTTAAAAGTGGTGTTCCATTCTATAGAGAGAAGCTGATTCTCTCTATATCCTGTGTAGTCGATATTGTGTATGTTTGGCACGTTTGCATATTTTCCAGATTCCTGTTCTTTGAGTGTCGCTGAAAGAATGGTCTGATTTTGAAGCGTTTCAAAGAACGGCAATGCGCGTTCCTCTCGTGATGTCGAGAGCTCTTCAGCGCGGAAGGAATCAATCAATACAGGAAGCCCATGGCCGACATGCTTAGCAAGTGAATAGGTGCGAGCAAGTAGAAATTCGGTAGCCTCACTGCCAATATAGGGGCTATTTGTCTTTGTGAATAGACTGTCATACTCGTCAGTCTTCGATCCATCGTTCAAGGCGAGCCTAACTGAGTTCATTGTGTCGACTAAAGTCGCATTGTAGTTTTTGCGGCTCTCGGACAGTTCTTTATCGAGCTGCTTCGCTTCCTTCAACTGTCGGCTGATCTCATCGATTTCGTTTCGAATTGCTGTAAGCTCGTTATCGATATGCTCAAGGTCTCCATAGTTCTCTCGAGCGGCATAGATATCTTCAAGCGTGATATTTCTCATCTCTGCAACTGAATTAAATCTCCCTTGAGCTTCGCGAATCTCTACGTCAAGTTCGTTTGCCTTGGTTGCGTAACTATCGATTCGGCTTTGGACGGTTCGTATAATCTGAGATCGCATATCGTCTGTGGTAATGTCGAAAATAAACTCGCCTTCCGGCATCTTGTAACCTATAGACTCGCTCCCGCAGTTCATGCAAACAATAGAGCCTATCTTTATTTCTCGGTTTAGAGATCTGAGTTCCTTAAGGACTGAATGGTTCTTTTTCATTCTGATATATGCGTGGTTACGGCGCTTCTTAAGCTCGATAATTTCATTGCTGAGCTTGTCCAATTCGGAGATTAAGCGGTTCTTTTCTTCGTGATCGGCAGTTGGGCTGACGGCAGAAAGAGAAGAGCCTTCTTTTCGGAGTGCAGCTGCTTGCTTTGAGAGCTCTTTTTCTCTTGTTTTGAGTAACGATTGTTTTTGCTTGAGCTCTTTTATGGTTTTGTCTTCCATTTGACGAGCGCTCAAACCGCATAGAGCATAAATCATTTCGATGAAATCATCCTTGTTGAAATAGCTACCAAGCGTTTTTGAGGTACTCCTGTCAGCCTGGGGCACGAAGGCCATTTGAGTGTAGATAGATAAGCCCGCAAGAGTGGATGACCCATTTTTGATAATCGAGGGAAGCCGGCAAATGTTATTGCTCCAATAGTCATCAAAATCCCTTTTGCTTTCAATGGGCGTAATCTCGTCTTCATTCTTTACGACGAAGAGGTCTCCGTTTCGTAGTATCGAGATTGCCTGTCCATCAACGTCTATGTCGACAATGAACAGGTATTTCTTGTGCTTGAAAGAGGGAGGGAACTTTGCGTCCGCACCAAGTACATACATTATCGATTGCATGACGATGGTCTTACCGACGTGATTATCTACGCTTGTTATGATGTTCACGCCGTCAGAGAAACCGGTCTGAACGTATGATTCAGCATCATTGCCAATGTATATGGCCTTAACCCTTATCATTTGATAAGCCGTCCTTGATCGTGGCGATGAAATACAATTTCGAGCGTCTATCCATATGGCAACATGCTTTCAACGTATCGACATTGATGCTATCGTAAACCTCCGTAATCCTAAGCTCGGGATTATTCTCGAGGACGGTTACAATTTCATCGAAGAGAGTCCAGAAAGCATCGCGGTCGTTTTTATCGAAGTATTGTTTGAACATCTCGTTTCTGCAGTCCTCAGCAGCATCTTGTAGGTCGACCTCTGGGGGAAGAGTTTTGAGGTAGTCCATAAATTCGTCAGGTGCTTTGTTCTTGTAGAAGTCTCGGTTGAGCAGGCGTTCGATTATCAACAATTTGATTTCTCGCCATTTTATAGTCCGACCATAGTCCATGATCTCGTCTGGCCGGTTAATACTCTTTCCCATAATACTGTCGCGGTTTTTTAAGGAGGACTGTTTGTCACGAATTTGTGCGAAGATGGTTCTAAGATCCCTATCGCTAGGGAGAAGCGCAGAACTGGTGCGGGCTAATGTGCGTATGTATTCGACGGGATCGTCTTTAGAGATTACGAACCTGACTTTGCAAAGGAAGTTATCAACGTTTTCATCGCTTGCCCATGAGGTGTTTTGGCCTTTGTAGCGGGTGGACGCTGCGGAGAGTAGATGTTTTCGTACGCTTATTTGAGCTTTAGGCTTCATGTCGCCAAAGCTGAACTCTCTCAAGCTCGGATCGGACAAGACGCTTGGAGAGACTCCTCCCATGAATAAGGTGAACGTTAAGAAATAGGACGAGAACTCGCTAAAAGAGTTCTCAGATAGCGTTGCAAGGCTTTCGCCGATTTTTGACGGATTAATACTTTTCCCGCTTTTGATTGGGCATCGTAAAGGGAGAAGCATGAGCCATCCATCCCTGTGACATCGTTGAAGCAGTCAATCGCAAAACTCTCGATATCGTCTCGCTCCTTCGAGTAACACATGAGATGAAGCATTGCGCAAGTCTCGGCAGCATTGCCGGATGGAGTGCCCTTCTCCATAGAAGGGAAAGCGTAAGCCATTTTCACCTCTCTTTATATCTTTTGTTGTCGTGTTCCTTGTGTCTTCTATAACTACTGTAAACTCAAGAATCCCTGCTCGAATGCGCCTGGGAAGTTGAACATCCGCTCCTTACCGCCAATCTTTACATAGATTGACCCTCCATTGATGCGCGTCACGGTGCCGGTGCCCCACGCTTTATGGTGCACTTTGCTCCCAGCGCCCAGGGCGTCCAGCTGGGATTTGTTCGATGCCGACTTTGCCGCTGCCTCGCCGACGGCAGCGGCGCTGCTTAATGCCGCCTCCTTCTCATCGACGGTAGCTTTCCTACTCGCGTCAGAGACGCGGCGCATGTCCAAAACCTCTACACTCTTGGCAGGCTTACCAAGCGTTCCGTCCTTGTGCACCTTGTGCGTCTCGGCGGTGACCACCATCGTATCGCCTGCACGTCTTGCCGTGCCGTCTCCATGCAGCCTCGTATCGGCAAGTTTCATTACCTCGTAGTCCTCGCGGGAGAGCGACGTATCGAACAGGCCCACGCTCGCGTCGTAGAGATGCTTCTCGATGCCGGTGTAGGAGAGACTCGAGTCCTCGTATCGACGGAACTTGTAAACTGCGTCGTTCATGAGGCCGTCGTTGAATACCCCGAGAGAGACCAGGAGCTCGAAGTCCTTCACCTCAAGTCCCGTAACCTTTTTGAAAAGCCCAGGTTCCAATTGAGTAATAACATCCTTCAGGCACTGCTCGCGGTAGTCGGTCAAATACATAAAGATGGGGATGCGCGTCGCAAACTTGATCAGCTTCTCTTGGATCTCCTTGCGCTTGGACTTCATCTCCTTTTCTTCCTGAGAAAGCTCGCGCTTCTCGTCCGTTGTCTTAGCGGAACCTTCCTTCTTGGCCTTCTTGATCGCCTCAGATTTATTGATGATCGTCTCGATATCGCTATTCAGGCTGCGGAAGCCCTCAATGCTCATAAGTGCCTTGATGGCCTCGTCGCTCGCGAGCAGGCGGCGCAGTGTTTCGTTATCTACGTTCACGAGCAATGCGCTTTCCCAGCGCCTCGCGAGGAGCGTTGCGGAGGTGCCCGCCATGGCGATGTCCAGAATCTCAGCGGCGTTCACCTCACGCATCGTCGAGCCATCGTAGGCAAGCACCGGCAGGAAGCTCACAAACTCGCCGACCTTTTTCTCTGGGCTCGTCTCTTCCACGGAGAGGCGGCAGCTGTAATCCGAGACCATAGCGAGAGCTCGGTCGAGCGCAAAGTCAAACACGTAGCATTCCCGCTTCAGGATCTCGGTCTTACCATCCTCGCTCCTCGTTGTCCAGGGGCTCTGCACGCGAAAAGCCGTCTGGAAGTAGGTCTCAGGCGTCTTGAGGTTGCGAAGCATGAGCACGCCACTCCATGGCTTTACCGTAACGCCCGTGGTGAGCTTGCCACACGAGAGGGTGATGGTCTTAGTGGTAAGCGGATCGCCCATAGCTTTACGAACGGGCCCTACCGCTTCTACGCCCATGCCGGCCCCCGCACCGGCTGCTACAATGACTTTGTAATCGTGATAGAAGGTATTCTGCCTTGATTCCAGCAGGTTTTTCATGGCCATACAGGAAGAGACTGTGGGCAAGAACCATAGCGTGTGCGTGAGGGTGGCAAGCAGGCGCACGTCGGAAAAGGGCAGCGGCGGTTTTTCAGCTTTCTGCCTGAGGGCGTCCACCGCCATCTGCTGGCCCGATCCGCGAATCAGGTCGAGCCACTTTTGCACGTACTCCTCGTACTTGAAGTGCGCGTCGGCGCCCGTGCCCTCGGCAGCGAAGAACAGGTTAAGGTCGAACTCGTTAAACTCACCTTGCCGGGCAATCTTCGTGATGGCGTCCGGCACCTTGTAGGTCATGAGAACCATGCGGGGCAGCGTCTCGTAGGGATTGTCCGCACCCACCCAGTTGTCCTTCGATCGCTGCTCGTCAGTGTAGGTCCAATTGAAAATCTGTTCCTCGATGAACTCACCGGAGTTGAGCGCGCGAAACGGGGTGCCCGAGAGATAGAGGTAGAACTTTGACTGAATGGGAAGCCACGTCTCGTCGAGCTCGTTGCCCTCAGTCGCAGCTTTGTCGCTACCGTCTTCCACAACGTCATCGTCCTGCTTGGCAAAGAGCTTCTTGGCGCTATCGCGCCACGCGCCGAAGTGGTACTCGTCGAAGACGACCATGTCCCAGTCCTCAAGGTGCACCCACTCGTTCTTTACCTTGATGCCACCGGAATCGCTCTTGCCCAAGTAGTCCTGGAACGAGCCAAAGCACACGATGGGACGTTTTGGGTCACAGGAGTCGTACTCGAGGTCGACATTTCTTGCCACGAACTGCCAGCCGTCGAAATCGACGTGACTCTTAAGGTCAGACTCCCACGCGTCCTCGACGGCGGGCTTGAAGGTGAGGACCAGCAGACGGCGCATGTTCATGCGTTTGGCGAGCTCGTAGGTGGCAAAGGTCTTGCCGAAGCGCATCTTGGCGTTCCAAAGGAACGTGGGCTTGCGGTGCGAGCCTTCACGCTCGCAGCTCTCGAAGTACGCCCGTGTCTTCTCGACGGCCTGTTCCTGTTCCGGGCGCATGGAGAAAGTCTCGGTACGCTGGCTCTCGTAGTCACGGCGATCACGGACCTCGAGCCAGGCGTTCCTCACGTCGTCGGCGCCGCAACGAAACCACTCGCCGCCAACGTTAGAAAAACCGTTCTGTCTGAGACGCTTGTGGACGTCGTGGTCCATGAACGACGTTCCGTCGGAGCGCATAGCGCTCTCGGAGAACACGATCTCGTAGGGTTTGCCGCCGCCCGGCTGGATAACGGGAAACTGCTGGGCTACGCGACGTTCTACATCACGCTGAGTAAAGCCAACCTTGAGGAGTCCCGCATGCTCAGGGTTCTTGTCGCGATAGGCATAGATGGCTGGATTGAGCGCGGGTCGTTGAGGGAAGTAGCCACTATCGATCATCGTCGGCCCCCAACGGGAATGGCTTAATGATCGACTCTATATAGCTCACGTCCTCATCACTGAGTCCATAACGCCCATAAAGAGAAGCATCATCCACTGGAGAGCGAAGGTCCGGCACGGGGAGAAAAACAAAACAGCCTTTCGATATGTTCTGCGTCGGTGTAGCCTGGAGAATGAGAAACCTCGCAAAGCGCGTGCGCAGATAATCAGCCATTCGCAGAGCCTCGACCTCATTGTTATAGGAATCGACTACAAGGTATGTTTCGCTGCAGACAGTCTTGGGTGGAAGTACTTCGATGACCGTAAGAACTTTTCGCTGGCCATTCTTATCGGTCTGACCAGCATGCTCTGCGCCGCCTTGGATATGATGACCTTGTATTGGTCGACCATTTCTTTACCAGTCGTGACCAGTCGACTACGAATTGACTCGAGTCCACCCCTCCACCGATAGCCTAAATCACCCTTCGGATCGGGATGTTCGGATCCAATGCCAAATGGCTTACGAGACCGAACAACCGAATCAAGGTAGTTGGGGGCATACTTTTTTACCTTTGCGACTATCTCGTTGGCATGATTGCTTGAAATGAAGACGGGGGATTCGTCCAATTTGCGCTCGGCAGTCGAGGTCGCTCCACCTTCGTGAGTGGTAACAGTACAGAGACCCTCAGTATCTCTTGCCCATAAGAAATAGCAGATACCCCCAGCAATATCGACACCGTTAAAGCATTCACGCGAGTCCTGATACGTGGTGAGCTGTCGGAGTCTATGATCCTTAAGCATCTCCTTACGAAAATTGTCGAGGCCCTTTCCCCCGGCAAACCACCTGGACGGGACAATCATTGACAGATAACGTGGGTTGAGCTTCTTAGCCTGTTGGATAAATAACTGATAGATGGGTGTAGCGCTGCTCCCATTTCCACCGCCATCGCTCAGTTGGTAAGGTGGATTGCCAACGATGACGTCGAACTTCATATCGAAAATCCTCTCAGGATTGTTGGTGTGAATCAATTCGTAGGCATGCGTCTCAAGAGACGCGTCGCGACGGTACTCGCTCTCGGAGGCGCCGCAGAACTCGCACTTGCCGTTGCTCCACATGTGGTTGATGTTTCGGTAGCGAACGTTGCCGACATCGTTGGGAAACATCGATACGGAGAACCGGCCGTTCGGATACTTTGAACAGTAGACGCTTCGGCGCGAGAGCAGCGACGTTAGTTCCGTGATGGCAATCGCAAACAGCTGTTCGTGCATGATGTGGTCGACGCGTTCCTGAAGGTCGGGATAAACCGGCTCCAAGCCCTTGATAAGTCGCTTTGCTGCCTCGCGCAGGAACACGCCCGACTTGCAGCACGGGTCGAGGATCTTCGTGTCCGGATCGCTCCACAATGAATCGGGAAGCGCGTCGAGCACCTGGTTAGCAAGCTCTGGGGGCGTGAAAACCTCGTCGTTGCTCAGGTTGGCAAGGCACGATAACACGTCGGGGTTGTAGGCTCGCTCGAACAGGCTATCCATTACGCTGAACCTCCCAGTAGTTCACGGGTGGGTACTCCGCGACAGCAGAAGGGATGTACGCCTTCGTCTCCTCGTCGTACTCCCAGTCGATTGTGCTGCCATCGTCACCGAAAAGAGGGACCTGTTTCTCGCCACCACCGAGCAGCTCAGAGAGGCGATAGTCACGGCGCTTTACCTTGTCTCCAGTGACGATGGACCACTCGGCGAAAGTGATGGGATTTCCGCTAGCGTCCTCTAGCGTCAAAGCGTTACCGCACAAGACGTTCTTCTCGAGCAGGAAACGGAGAGCTTTCAGGAACGGCTCATCGACGTTGCCATGGATGGCGCGCCTCGCTTCATCAGCGGCGATACCGTACAGGCGCTCACGACACTCGGCAACATTGTCGGCCATAATATCCACGCCGTAGATACTCGAGACTGCTACGAACGCGTAGCGCATGTACTCGGATGGGCTACGGCGATAGCGCGACGCAACCACGGAGAGCTTGCGCCGCAGAACCTCAGCGAGGAAGTTGCCGTTACCGCATGCCGGCTCGAGGAAGCGGGAGTCGATGCGCTCCGTCTCAGACTTCACCATATCCAGCATCGCATTCACCTCGCGTTCGTTGGTGAAGACCTCTCCCACATCCTGAACGCGCTCTTTCGATTTGACCTGTTCGGCCACTGAATAGCTCCTTTGCCTACACTGTGAAAATGGAAAATGCATCATATAATTTTCTGCAAACAATTCTATCAGAGGGGAGAGGCGATAATAGACTTTCCCTCAAGTGTGATACGCGCGGGGGCGACAGAGATTTGCCTTTCTCCTGTTGGGGGCTTCGCGATTTGACAAGAGGGAACGTTGACGTGTGTTAGCCGGGTATTACCTGCGTTCGCTCGCGTTTGCTTGCGTATGGGCTGGATCCTGATTCCTACGCAATTAACGGTTCATCAGGCCTAAGCTTGTCGATAATGCTGCCGCTTTCGGGGCGATTCTTCGGGAATTCTGTGTAAAGTCAGGATGGAAAAGTGTAGGGTAATCATGCTTTGTTTCGTTTTGGGAAGACTTGGGGGCGCGGACATTTTCTTGGACCGAGTCAGGCCAGCAGCTCTGGATCCCTCCTGTATTGCATCGGGCTTCTCTAGCCCAGCGACCTCTTCGGCCGTTCCCTTGCGTAGTAGTCCATGTAGGCGTCGATCTCGTCCATGAGGCCCTGCGCGGTCTTGCCGCCCCACGGCCTCCCATAGAACATCTCGTTCTCCATTCTCCCGAAGAACCCCTCGCAGGCCGAGTTGTCCGGGGAGCAGCCCTTCCTGGACATCGAGCGGACGAGCCCGTTCTCCTCGCAGATTCGCACCCATCCCGGCCACCTGTAGTGGGCTCCCCGGCCGGAGTGGATGATGGTCCGGGCGACGGCTCTCCTGGTCGCGCACGCCGACTCGAGGGACGAGTTCACCAGGTCCTGCGTGGGCCTGGTCCCCACGCTCCACGACACCGGCATGCCGTCGAAGCAGTCGATCACCGGCGACAGGTAGACCTTGGGCTGCCGCTGGTCGGGGAGCCTGAACTCCGTTATGTCCGTCAGCCACAGCCGGTCGGGGGCGTTGGCGCGGAAGTTGCGCCCGACCAGGTTGGCCGGGGCCTCCGAGATCTCGCCGCCGTACGAGCTCCACCTGCTCCTGCGCCTGCGTGCGGTGGCCGCCACCAGGCCCTCCTCGGCCATGATGCGGCGCACCACCTTCTCGGAGACGCGGATGGGGGCGTCGCGCCGGCGCAGGCGCGCCCAGACGGTGCGGTACCCGAACCTGCCGCCGTCCCGTTGGAACTCCTCGCGCACCGCGGCCCTGACCAGGCGGTACTTGTCGGGGCGGTCAAGGCGGGCCCTGTGGTACTCATAGGAGCTCTTCGATATCCTCAAGAAACCTGTGATCTCTCGGAGGGCACGGCCGCTCTCCCGCCTCAATCTCTCGCCTAGCTCGACCTTCTTCCTGTTCGAGATCGAAAGGAGGTCGAAGCCTCCCGCTTTTAGGTCGGCCAACACCGCCCTCAGGCAGGCGTTCTCGAGCTCCGCGGCCGAGAGCGCGGCCACCTCCGGCGGGACATCCTTCTTAGAGACCATCGGGCAGTCCTTTCCCCCACCGGGATTGTACGGCTTGTGCCCGAGCTTGTCCGTCGGGAGCTCCCCGGTCTCTAGAGCCCTCTTCCACCAGACCCGGATGCCGCCCGACCGGGAGCGGCCGAGTGCCCTCGCGATCTCGGCCGGCCTTCTGCCCGCGGCGTACATCGCGATGCCCCGCCTCTTCGTCTTGGCGTCGACGCGGCGGTGCGGCGCGAAGGCGGGGGAGTACGACTTGAGCAGATCCTTGGGGATCGGGATCTCGCCCCTCCTGGCCTGCCCCATCCATTTGCAGAGGGTGGTGCCGCTGGGCCATCCGGGAAGCTCCGACGCCGCTTTCGCGTGCATCGCGCCACGGATCATCGTCTCCAAGAAGAAGGACTTCTCCTCCATGCTGTACATGCGAACTCCAATCTGGACCTCGATGGTCCAGCTTTTCGTCCGCACCCTCTTCCTTCCGGTGATTGCCAAAGGTGGAGCTTCGTAGATTAACGACTTGCATGCACCCCGTCTGGCGCGGTGGTCGAGTAGAAAAGAGTGATATTGCGTAGTCTTGAAAAGCTGAATTTGGCAACGATGGTTTGGCTTCGAGGGCCTTGGCACCAGCACTCGATATGTAGCTTTTTGATTTTCTGTTAGAGCTTCAAATACTCCACGTCCACGCCATTCTTAGTAAGGATTCTCGCTATTTGGTCGAACTTTTCGAGAATGTAGTCTGCGTCTTTGGCTTTGTCTCTAAAAACATACGAGGCGTTGCGAATGGCAAACGAGTGAGCCTTACCCTTGCACCAAAACGTGAAGGAGTTGTTGTAGCCATCGAGCTCCATCTCTCTGTCGGCATCATCGAGATCTTCGGGGTCGATTGTGGCGAGGCATTCATCGTTCGATATGATGGCGGCAATCTGATCGATGGCGGCATGAGGAAGCGTCGAAATTGATGGCGCGTCTTCTATTGCCTTCTCGCAGATGAGGTTATCTTTCTCTTGGTTAATCACTTGGACGCGAGAGATGAGCATATTCCAAGCGTTATTTCGCTGATACGAAAAGATAATATCCTGAGCATCCATCGTCCCCGTCTCCTTTTTAAAATGCAGTCTATCCTCTAAGCAATTATGCCAGGTCATTTCGTGGCAATCGGCATCTTGCTCGTTCGACTTTTGGTCCGTCGTGGATGTTTAACTGTAAAAACTCATTGCGTTCGCTCCCGAACTCTGGCCCACTGGCACTTTTTGAGGGTATGCGCACCGGAGGGGAGGTGGATAACGCCTGATCACCGCCGCTAAGGAGCCGCACGCGGGTCCGCTGGCCGGTATCGGCTGGTCATGCCGGAGAATGGGCAGGTCATTTCCCATATGCAAGATAGAGGAGAAAGAAGATGAAGAAAGCAGGAATGCTCGTCGCGATCGTCGCGGCGATGGTCCTGGCGCTGTGCCTGACGGGATGCGGGCCGCGGTTGGACTCCGAGAAGACGATAGGGGGAATGACCTACAGCGTGCCGTCCGATTGGGAGGAGGTGCCGTTTTCTTCCGACTCCGAGCAATTGTTCCTAGCAAAGGACGGGAACTCCATCGATGCATTCGCAACCGCTGCTGACTCCGAGACGCCGGAAGACTCTCTTGAGTCGTGGAAGGAAAGCGCCACCATCGTCTCCGGACATCGGAGGACTGGAACCCCGAGAAGGTGAGCGAGTCGGTGATCGACAACGTCCTCTGCGTCGTGTACGAGGTCTCCTACAAGATTTCTGCGTCAGGGAAAGAGACCGCAGTGTCCTCTCAGATCGCTTACCTCTACAAATCGGACGCCCACTATACGCTGGTGGTCACGGGCGATGCCGTCAAGATGGAAGACCTTCTCAAGACCGTGAGCATATCCTAACTCGAGGGTTGACCGCAGTTTGCCCTTGGCGGGCAGAGGGTGCACCTTATCGACTTGCCTAATGGCTGAGGTTCTGTAGGCGACTATGAAAGTTTCTTACTTGCGCGATCAGAAGCGGCATTCTCGCTCCGTGCATCGCCTTTATTTCGCCATCCAGCTCACGTGATAATGCCATTCGGCAGGCACGCCCTCCGGCAGCTCGTCAGCCTGCTCAAACCTTCCGGTAAGTCCCAGCTCAAGCGTCGTTTGATGGAAATGCGCTATCGCGATTCCCAAGTCAAGTTCCTTGATCCCTGCTTCGCCTTCGGACAGATCGTCTTTATGCGTCTCGAAGAAATGGAGCGCATCTCCTTGCTTCACCACACGCCACGGTTGCCCGTTGGCAGAAGAGGGTGCAAGTCGTGCCATCTCAAGCGGTTCGGCATACTTTCCGGCAGCATCAGGCGAAAGCTCCGTCGTGCAATCGCCCTCAAAGAACAAATCGCCCCAAGGTTTCCTAGATGACGCGCGCAGCGACGTGCGCATGGCGCGCTCCCTGAGGCTCCGCTTTGCCGCCGGATAGCCGACGGGGGAGACGACGGGAAAGAGCTCGTCTTCCTCCAGCTTTAGCTCGTGCGAGAACGCATCCCGGTTGAACGTGAGCGCGAGCATCACGCTTCCCAGGCCCTCATCGGTTGCGCACAGCAAGAGGTTTTCAAACTGATACCCTGCAGCCAGCATGCCAAGCGGCTGCTTCTTGAGCGTGACGGCCAGATACGTCCCGGCTCCCTTGATGACGCCGTAGGTGCCGAGCTTCTCGCCCTGCTCGCTGGTGGCTCGATCCACCATTCGGATGCGCACGTCGGCGCCAAAGGGGTTCGAAACCTGATCGATGTAGGACGCCAGCTGCGTGCGATCGGCTTCGGATAACGCGCGTGGCTCAAACGTGCGCACGCTGTGGCGCTTCTTGATGGTCTCGGCAATGGGAATCGGGAGTTTCTCTTGGCTCATGAGTATCCTTTCGATGGGACGGCAGTGTCAGCTAGGGCGTGGCGCGCGCGACGCAATGAACTTTAGCAGGAGGCGGCAACATTAGCTTATGTGCAGGACGACTTTCCCGGTCGGATGCCCGTTAGCCACGAGATTCAGCGCTTCGCGAACCTCGTCCAAACCAAAGCTATGCGGATCCACGTCTGGGTGAACGTTACGCTCCCGGACGACTTCGGTCACGCGGCGCAGCTGGTCTCCATCGGCGCGCGTGTACATGAAACGGTACTTCTTTCCCTGCTTCTTCGCCGCTCGATCAAGCTTCGATCCGGCAAGCGAGAACAGCAGGCGCTTTGACAGCGGAAGTCCCGCAGCCCTGGCGAAGGTG
Source organism: Oscillibacter sp. MSJ-31 (assembly GCA_963601095.1). Taxonomy (GTDB): domain Bacteria; phylum Actinomycetota; class Coriobacteriia; order Coriobacteriales; family Eggerthellaceae; genus Anaerotardibacter. The sequence goes on from CAVCDZ010000002.1 coordinate 19,538, forward strand.
CCGTTGGGGATGCCGCGCAGGCTCAGCAGGCGCCCGCCCGGAACGAGCACGGAAAGCTCTCGGGCGAATTCGGCTTCTCCCAGCCCATCGATGATGTGATCGACGGGCGTGCTTGCGAGCTCCTTCGCGTAGTCTTCCGTACGATAGTCGAAGTAGCGATCGGCGCCCAGATCAAGCATGCGCTCGCGCGATCGGGCGCTTCCGGTGACGAACACGTTGAGTCCCAGGTGCTTGGCGATGGGCACGGCAAGCTGCCCAAGCCCGCCTGATCCGCCGGTAATGAGAACCGTCTGTCCCGGCTGCGCCTCAAGCTCTTCGGTCAGCGCCTGCCATGCCGTAAGACCGGTGAGGGGAACGGCGGCAGCTTCCTCCAAGGCAAGGCCTTCGGGTGCCGGCGCCAACGCGTGCGCGTCAACGGCGACGTATTCGGCGAAGGAGCCGATCGAGGGCACGGCCAAGCGCCCATAGACCAGGTCGCCGGGTTTGAAGCCGCCGACATTGGTGGCGACCTTCTCAACAGTGCCGATGAGCTCGTTGCCCAAGGTGAGCGGCATGCGATAGTCCTGAACGAGTTTGACGGCTCCCGTTACGTTGAGCACGTCGACCGGGTTGATCGCGGCAGCCTGAACCTTGACGAGCACCTGGCCGGCGGCAAGGTGGGGAAGGGGAACGTCGCGAACGACGACGTCCGAGATCTTTCCGTAACGATCGATTTGGGCTGCTTTCATGGAGGTCTCCTAGCGGTGCAGGTGTGATGTAACTTCAACAATGACAACGAAGATACGGACTTTATGTTGTAATGTCAATAGTTACATTGAGACTTTTTTCGAGGAAGGAACGACCATGCAGATCTGCACCCGCTGTTCCGTTGCGATCCATTGCCTTATCTTCATGTGCGAATCCGAGCGCGTGGGCTCGGCGGAAGATGGCGTGCGCGTTACGAGCGCGCTTCTTTCTGAGAGCACGGGGACGAACGCCGTCAGCATCAGGAATGCGCTCGGCGCGCTTAAGCGTGCGGACATTGTTGAGGTAGCGCGCGGCGCGGGCGGCGCTAAGCTCATTCGCTCGCCCGAGGATCTGACCTTGTTGGAGATATTTCAGGCAGTCGAGCCGACAAAGATTGAGGACGCGATCGGCATCCATGACTGCGAGGACCGGGCGTGCCCGGTTGCCCAAAACATCCGAGGGGTATTGGAGGACGCGTATCGCCCTGCGCTCGACGCTATGACTGAGGCTATGCGGGGCGTGACGCTTGCCGACATGCTTGCCGACTATCGGGCGCGTATCGGTGCGGAGTGAGGGAGACCGTTGACGTTCTCCATGGAAATATGTTGCGACAGAAAAAGCGCTGAGAGGGTCTAACCTCTCAGCGCTCGGATGGCGTGTCTCCTCGCTCGTTATGATCGATGGATTCCAACTTGGGGATCGGATCGCGCTCCTTACCAAATCGGTCGCTTCTCCCCAGGGACTGCCTTCTTCTTCGGGAAACGCGCCACCATCACCACATTGCGGATGGCAACGAGCGTGAACACGATGCCCGCGAGGTAGAACCACGGATGGTCGAAGTACTGCGGTAGAGCGCTTACGAACATGCCGCAGGGGAGGAAGGTGTTGATCGTTCCGCCGAGAATGACGAGCGCGATGCCCATGCCGTTGCCTTTGCGGCTGCCGCGGCGCTGCCACAGCAGACCGGGAAGGGTCGCCATGACCATGTTGGTGATCGCCGCCCACTGGAAGAAGCAGCCCTCGCCGACGAACATGATGAAGACGTTCACGAGGCCGTAGAACACGATGATCTGACATACCAGGTTGATCACGCATTTTTTGATCGGCGGATTTGATCCGTAGTAGGGAGCCCAGATCTCCTCGCGTTCGTCCTTGATGGCGTGGTAGAAGTTGTAGACCTCAAACAGCGTCCAGACGACAAGCGCGATCGCCGCGCCGGTTGCGAACCAATGCCAGCCGTGGGTGGCGGCTACGATGAAGAACAGCACGGCCCAGGTGCTGTCATGCGCAAAGTAGAACGTGTGCATCCAAATGGGAAACGGTGCGCTGCCTTCCCGTTTCACCAGGCGAAAGCTGTAGATGTATTCCCAAAACCCGAATCCAAAGGTTATGGCTGAGGCGATGAGCAACGGCACGTTATCGAGCGTGTACACTGCCAGCAATTCTTCGAACATGGCTCCTCCTCGGTTGCGTCAATCTCTCGTACTTGAAAATGCCATACGGCTAGGGGGTCGTCAACAGACGAAAAGCACGGTAAGTCAAGAATATTGACTTATGATCAATGATGCCTAGTTTATGAGCGAAAAAGTGGAGGTGAAGCCATGTCTAGCGTAATGGACTCTGCTTTGGCTAATGCGTTTGTTGAGCTCTGCTCCGAGAAGAACATCGAGAGTATCACCGTGAAGGATGTCATCGCCCGGTGCGGCGTGTCCAAGCAGACGTTCTACAACCACTTCAGGGACAAGCAGGACCTTATGAACTACGTGTATCAGCGCGAGGTCGATGCGGCGGTGGGCGTGTTCTCGGGCGAGGTGCGTTCGCTTGCCGGTCTTGAGCACATCGCCGAGCGCGTGCTGTCGAGGATGCTTGCCCGGGGCGACTATTTCAAGGCGATAGCGCGGTTTCGTACGCAGAACGACTTCGCAGGATTCTTCGAGGAATCGACGCGCCAGTTCTTTCTCGACGCTCTGAGCAATGGCGGGTCCAAGGAGCTCGACGAGCGGACGTTGCGCCTCATCGATTACAACAGCGCAGGGCTCGCAAAGCTTTCCATGAAGTGGGTGCTCGACGGGATGCCCCAGATGCCGCGCGACTATGCGAAGGAGTGCGTTTCCTGCATTTCGGAGGATCTGAAGCGGGCGGTGGAGAGCGAGGGGTGAGCGATCTGTTCCGTCCTCTGTTGGGTTGAAGAGTTGGTATTTGATATCATGATCATGTACATAATTATGATATCAAGGAGGAGGGAGTTATGATGCGTTGCGTTCCAATTAAGGATCTGAGAGACACTGCTGCGTTTGATGAGATGGTTTCGAATAGCGCATCGCCCGTTATTGTGACCAAGAATGGCTATGATCGCTTCGTATGCGTGAAAAGCTCCGATTTTAGTCGATGGGAGCAGTCGGATGCACGAGCTCGTTTGCTTGAGCGCATCATGATAGCGGAACACGAGCGGGCGGAGGGGCTTAGCTCTGATGCCTTTGATGTCACCGAGTTTCTGAAGGCTAAATATGACTTGTGAGGTGCGTATCCAGCCGACTGCGCAGAAGGAGCTCGAGAGCATTGTCGCTTATCTGTCGAGTCTGGGGCTAGGTGCTGCAAGGTCATTTCTCGGGGAATGGGAGACGGCCATTGAAGGGCTGCGTGATGGGGTCGTCGAGCATCGACTTTCGAGGTTCGAGACGTTGGCGCGTCTTGGATATCGCACGATTATCGTGGGAAGTTATATCATTCTCTATTTCAAAGAGGGGGACGTTGCGATCGTCGCTCATCTGTTTCATCAGTCGCAAGATTACGCGAACATTGTCTTAAATGGGCTGTGAGTGTCCGTTGCCCAATCGCCTCACCGCTCGTCATTCGGCGCATCGTCGACGGAGAGGTCGCTTGCCGTCCACACGAGCTTTTCACCGCGGTAGTCGGCGATGGCGACGTGGCCAGTGAGCTCATCGCCAAGGAAGCTCGAGTCCCGTACATAGAACACGGTTGCTTCGACTGTCGCGGTAGCGTCGCGCCCAATATCGAAATACTGCTTGGTGATCGTGCCCACAGGGGTCTTCTTGGCCCTCAGCAGATCCACGCAACAGCACCAGGCGCAATCATCGGTGCGGAGAGGGCGATCTTCCCATTCGTATTCTTCGAGGTCGGACATGGAATCTCCTTTAGGGGATCTTGGTTCTCTTTTCATTTGGCGGGTAACGTGGCGGGATAAGGGCTTGCTCGTGTAGTGCCTACCTAATTTCTTACGGGCACTTCCGCCCAGCTGTCGTTCTCCCGTTCGAACGTCGTATACGCGTTCGTTGCGTCGTCGTAACACAGCACCGGTACGACGCCCGATTCTTCGGTTGACCCGTCCACGTAATAGTGCGACGCGCCATCCCAGAAGACGCGATTCTCTCCGCAAAGCTCGAACGTGCCCACGTGCCCGGCGATAACGTCCTTGTAGAACGGGCCCGTGGCGGCGGGATATTTGCTGTAAAAATACCAGTCTTCGCTGGCCCATTTCCATTCGTCGCCCGCTTCTTCGTCCACGCCGGCATGGACGAAGATCTGCGTGGGCGTCTCAAAATAGACGGGCAGCTTGCGCAGCCAGTTTCTCAACTCGGGGCTCAACTCATCTCCCCGCTCCGCTAAAAAGTCGGCATCGATGTTGCCCATCAGCGCGATGACGCGCCCTGGGTGAGCATCGACCAGCTCTTTGACGGCTGCGAAAGACTCGGGATGCAAGCCGGCATGGTCGACGTAGTCCCCGAGTAGGACAAGCCGCACCTCGGGGTCTTCGAGATCCATGACGCTGAGCGCCTCGCGGAAAGCGGCCAAGTCGCCGTGTATATCGCCGAGTGCATAGGTGCGCATGGATTCTCCTTATCAGTTGGTAGACGAACCCTTGCTTGATGGTACACCTGATGCGGGTGAGCGTTCTTAGCGCTTGCCTCGGTATCGCAATCGGAGCATCTAAACCAAGTTTTTGGTGTCAGGTGCTGCTTTGCCCTGTACCATGCAAGGGAAGAGGGCTGGGGGGAGTTTTGATTCTGTGCCTAAACGCTCCCTTGGTGTTGCTCTCTTTCTGCGGTGTAAGGAGAATCGGATAAGCATGCAAACAGTTTATTTTGCCGGCGGCTGCCTTTGGGGCGTTCAGGCTTTCATCAAAACGCTTCCCGGTGTGATCTCTACGGAGGCGGGCAGGGCGAACGGCACGAGCGACACGCTTGACGGGCCTTACGATGGCTACGCGGAGTGCGTGAAGACGGACTTCGACGAATCCCAGGTAACGCTCGACCAGCTCATGGGCTATTTCTTCGAGATCATCGATCCTTGCAGCCTTAACAAGCAAGGTGAGGATGTGGGCGAGAAGTATCGCACGGGTGTGTGCAGCGAAGACCCGAGGCACCTTGAGATTGCGCGCGCATTCATCGAGCGACAAGACAATGCGGCGGATATCGTGGTGGAGGTTGCGCCTCTAAGCAACTACGTTCGTAGCGCCGAAGAGCACCAAGACAGGCTGGATAAATTCCCGAACGACTACTGCCATATCCCACGGGAACTCCTGAAGAAGTACGTGTAGGCTTTGCTCTTCGGGAGACGTCGGTGCAGTTCCTGTGAGCCTGGCTATATCGAGGCCTGCCCTCACGTGATGGTCGCCGTTGTGGATACGTCCCCTTCTCGTTCTTCTTTCGCCCGAATCATTTCCGAACGAATCTCTGCTCATCTGCCGCTTGGCCGCGTGGGCTACCGAACGACCCTCCACGTTCCTGCACGGGGGCTGCCCTCGCGAACGAGCTTCCCCTGCGACTTCAGCTGAGCGACCAGTCTTTCCGCAGACCGTTTTGATGTTCCGAGCATTTCTGCCAGGCCGTCAACCGTTCCCTTTGGGTTGTTCTGGAAATAATCGAGTGCGCGGAGCCCTTCGGCATCATCCCCCGGC
>CAVCDZ010000002.1:25191-32463 GCA_963601095.1 Oscillibacter sp. MSJ-31
CCGGCTTTCCCTTTATGTACGGGGCAAGCGCATCGCGAATGACCTTGAGCATAAACTCCACGAAGACAGTACAGGCGCCGTCGACTTCGGATTGAGCGAATGCCGCGTAGTAGCCCTGTTGCCTGTCTCGGATTATCGTCTCGACGGGCAACCATGCGAGTGGGGCGCGCCAGCGCGAGAGCATCAGGGTCTGCCAGAGCCTGCCCGTTCTTCCGTTCCCGTCAGAGAAGGGATGTGCGAACTCGAATTCGCAGTGGAAGACGCACGAGGTGAGTAATGGGTTCAGTTCGGTCGAGCGCGTCCAATTGAAGAGACTGGCCATCACCTCGGGTATGTACCCTGCTGGCGTTCCGGCGTGGATGAGCCTGTCGCCGTCGAAAACCCCGACGTTGCGGCTGCGGAAGCGCCCCGCGTCTTCGGCCAGCCCATCCATCATGACACCGTGCGCCCGCAACAGGTCGTCCAGTGATAACGGATCGAGCTCGTCCAGCATTTCGTAGGCGCGCTGCGCGTTTTTAACCTCAAGGATGTCGCGAGCTCTGCCGAGCACGCGTTTGCCGTCGAGCACGTCGATCATCTGGTCTTTGGTGAGACTGTTTCCTTCGATGAACAGCGATGAGTGGATGGTTTGAATGCGCAGGTGTCGGTGAAGGGTGGGGCTCGTGCTGAGATCCGACGTGGAGGCGAGTGAGCCTACCATCTCCGCTATCTCCATGCAGAGGTTGTCGATTTGCACGGTTCGTTCAAACGGCGGCTCGTAGTTCATGGAGATCCCTCTCTTTTACCGCCACAATTTTACCGCCATTGGCGGTAAAACAAAAGCGTGCTTCGGTCGTGCCTGTCGCTTATGTGGTGCTTGTCTCTACTTTGCATTCAGTACTTGAACTGCCACCGATGGGATGAAATCTACTTTAGCGTGGGATAGACTGCCTGTCTTGTGTGGTAGCCAGCTATGGCTAGCCTATCTGCCTAGCTCGTCCATGGTATACGTGGCATACCCCTCTCGTGGTGATAGCTCGCGCCGATGCCCTTCGTGCAAACTCGGCGACCATTCAGCTTTTCAGTGAGAGCTGCTTTGAGCAACGCTTTGCTCATCAAGCAAGATGCGGAAGGAATGGAGCTTTCTTGGCTTCGTCTGTGCGATATCAGGGAAAACATGATTTTCGGTGAGCTACTAAACGAGCCGAGCCAGGATCTTGGTGTTCATGTGGGAGACGTTCTTCCCTTGGCGTTTAGGGAAGATGACGAGGACGGCATCTAAGCAGCTGTCCTTATCGATCAGCTTGGGAAAGAAGGGGATTGATCCCGAAGTATCGGGGGCTGACCTCACGAGTGAGCTACCCCCCTGTGACTTTTAGCTTGGCAGCCAGCTTTTCGGCTGCGCTCCACTTTGGATGCCGCGCATAGCCGCGACATTGCCTCCCAGTGAGCGTAGGCGTTCCGTATCGTGGTCACGGGAGCAGACTTTTACGACACTTTTAGTGTGAAGGCCGGTCCTTCAGACCCTAGCAGCAGCCAATGCTGGCTTCTGAGAGCGCCTGCGACACAAAATGGACGCCCCTAAGGCTTCTCCAACGCCTATCTCGCGAGAAAACTGTCGTAAAACTATGCCTCTGTGACCATGATCTGGTTCAGATGCCTCAAGCAGGAAAAGTGTGTCTGACAAAGCATTGGATACGAGCCTTCGGGCTGCGCCTAGGATATCCGCCTGTACTTTCCTAGTGGTCAGCAGAAAAGCCTATGCGGCACTTTCAGCATCTCTGCCCGAGGACTTCGTCAATCACGTTCTTGCCACGAAGGTCCGCCAACCATTCCTTGGGGATATCCTGAAATCCGTATAACGCGCCTGCGAGCGCTCCTGCAACGCAGGCTGTCGTGTCGGTGTCGCTTCCTAGGTTGACGGCTTCAAGCACGCATTCCTTGTAATCGTGGGTGTTCTGCAGGCACCAAAGTGCGGCGCCCAACGTATCGAGAACATATCCTCCGGACTTGACCTTCTCGCGTGGCCAAGAAGCGATGCCCAGCAGGAATCGGAAGCGCTCGTCTTTGGGAATGCGCGTCTCCAGGACGTCGGCCAGCGAGTAGCGACCGCCTTCCATCACGGCACGAAGCAGGTGCACGAACAGGACGCAGGCCTCCTTCGAGATTTCGTGCGCATGGGTTATGGCGGAGACCTCGCGTATCTCGTCGTTGGTGGCGCAGGTGAACGCAAGCGGCGCGATCCTCATCAGAGAGCCATTGCCGTTGTCTTGTTCGCCGTCGCATCCGTGCCCTGCGTTGAGAGCGATTGCCGTGGTGTTTCCGACGTCGAAGACGTGGCCGTCGGCGGTGTATCTGCCGTCGTGCAGCCATTGGCAGAAGCGAGTGCGCATGTCCTCCACGTCGATCTTTTCGCACGAGCGGATGCTGTCCTGCGTTGCGAGCAGAAGGGAGGTGTCGTCGGAGAATGTGCCCTTGGGTACGTTGTGGGCTCCTCCTTCCGACATGTCCTCGCATTCGAATGTGTCGCGACTCTTGAATTCGTAGGGCACGCCGAGAGCGTCGCCGACTGCTGCCCCGTAGACAACGGCCTTGAGCTGGTCGGATCTCTTAGACAGCCATGTGGCGTAGACGCGCGTGTCCCGCCCGAAGTCGCAGCCGCATGCGTTGCACTTCCACTCAGGCGAAGATTCCGTTATGCTACACCCTCCCAGTACGATCTTTCCTTCGTTGAGCTCGCGCTCTAACCGCTCATCGAAGGCGGGCTCTCCCCAAAGGTAGTGCGCCACGAAGCCCGACCCGCAGTTCGGGCAGGTGATCCCCGGATACGTTTGTTTGTTCATTTCGCTATTCTCCTTTCGGATCTCTGACCAATCCAACGAAGAGCGGTAAGCCCTCCCACGAGGCAACGGCCACGACGAATGGACGGTCAACCCAGATCGTTCTCGGCTCGGGCGAGCCTGCGAGCGAAAGGTCGGCGTACATGATGCTCTCGATCAGGATTTGCTTCGACCCGTTTAAGATCACAACTCCATAGTAACCGGTTGAATGCCGCTTGCTTGTCCCTATGAACGGACATCGGGCGAGGCGTATTGCTACCAAGGCCCGTGAACCTTTTGCTCCATCCCGAAACAACCTTTAACGCTTCTTAAGAACTCGTCGCCATCCTTTAAGTCGTACCAAGTAAACGACGGGAGGAGACCCATGTACGGCGAGAAGTACCTGCTTGAGACGCGTGCTCTTACCAAGTGTTTCGGGCGCGGGGCCAACGCGCAGACGGCGGTTGACGGGGTGAGCCTGCACGTGGCCGCCAATAAGGTCTACGGCCTTTTGGGGCCCAACGGCGCAGGCAAGTCGACCACGCTCAAGATGATCACGGGAATGCTGCATCCCACCTCGGGCGATATCCTGTTCGACGGTCATCCATGGCAACGCAACGACCTCTATTCGATCGGCTCGCTCATCGAGCAGCCTCCGCTTTATCCCAATCTGACCGCGCGCGAGAACCTGCTTGTGCGCACCACGTTGCTCGGCCTGCCTGCCGGACGCATACCCGAGGTGCTCGAGACCGTAGACCTCACGGATACGGGATCTAAGCGCGCCGGTCGCTTTAGCCTTGGCATGAAGCAGCGACTGGGCATCGCGTGCGCTCTGCTGGCCATGCCGCGCTTGCTTATCCTTGACGAACCCACCAACGGCCTGGATCCCATAGGCATTGAGGAGCTTCGCGGGCTTATCCGGAGCTTTCCGGCACGCGGTATCACGGTGGTCGTCAGCAGCCATATCTTGGGTGAGGTGCAGCAGATCGCCGATAACATTGGCATCATCTACCAGGGACGCCTTGCTTACGAGGCTCCTCTGCAGGCGGGCGAGGACCTCGAAGCGCTTTTCATGGAGGTCTGCAGAAGGGGGCATGCGGCATGAGCGAGGTACGTTTTAAGGAGAAGGACACGCACGGCCGCGGTGGTTTTGCGGCGGCGCTGCGCGCGGAGGCGCGCAAGAGCGCACGCGGCGCGCCAATGCGGTTGGCGGTGTTGCTGGCGCTGCCGTTCCCGTTATTGGGCGGCGCTCTTTCGGGGCGCTTCGCCGGCGGATCCGATCTGGCCTTCAGCGCGTGGAATTACTACTATGTGCTGCTTTTGCCGGTGACGGTGGTTCTGGTGTGCGTCTGCGTGGCCGCTTACGACGCGAGACTCAAGAACCATGTGCTCCTCTCGTGCGGTGTGCCACTTGCCCGGATGTGGGTTGCCAAGGTGCTGTGGTGTCTGGCGCTTGCCCTCCTGGGCAACATGGTGGTGTGGGCGCTTTACACGGTAGGTTCCGCGATGACGCCGAAATCGGTGAGCGTGACAAGCATGCTGGCGGCAGCCCTTGCGTGCACGCTGGCTACGGCGTGGATGATCCCGACGACGCTGTTTCTGACCAATGCCGCCGGCAAGCTAGCGGGCATCTTCGTTCCCTTGTTCTTGCAGCTGGCGGGTGAGTTTACCTGGTCTCTCGTGCCGGCATGGCCTGCGCTGCCACCGGCAGCTGCCATAATCCTGCCCTCGGCGTTTTTGCCGGTACTGCCTACGGGCGAGCCGGCGAGCGCGGCTCCGCAGGATCTCTTGGACAAGGTGGGGAGCTTTGGCCCGGAGCAGGCCGTGGCTTGCGTGGTTTGCGCTGCGGTGTTCGTGCTGCTCGCTGTTGTGACGGCGGCGTGGTTTGCCCGTTCGGAGGAATTGTGAGGCCCGCGGGAGGGCCCGGGGCGCACGCGGCGCCATGGGCGGCTGATGGCGCTTTGCCGCGGATGAGCTTTGGGCGTGCTCTTGCGGCAGAGTTCGTGCGTCTGCGTCGCTCGTCGCTCGTGGCGCTGCACGTGGCGTGTGGATTGGCGGCGGGCCTAGCGTGCGGGGCATACTTTGCCGTGGCTCCTTGGGACGTGCGGTTCGGCACCGATGCCTTCGTGCAGCTTGTGGGCGCCATGATGCCTCTCATGGTGGGCATTGTCTGCGGGCTGAACATCGATGCGGAGCGCGAAGCGACGGGGTTGGCGTACTTGCTCGGTTGCCCCTCTCGGCGCGTTGCCCTGCTGGCAAAGGTTGCGGCGCTCTGGATCCTCGGTGCGCTGGCGCTGGCGCTCGCGGTGGGCTCGTTCGCGGGCGTGCTGGCGACGACGGGGCATGCGGCCTTTTCGATCGGGGTGTACGGGCGCTGCATTGTCGGCATGGTACTGGGAAGTTTGGTTCTCTACGTGCTGTCCGTAGCGCTGTCGCTGCGTTTTGGACGCAACGTATCGATCGCCGTGGGGGCGGTGGGGCTTATGTGCTCGCTCTTTGCAGTCGGTGGGCTTGCGCACGGCCTTATGACCGGGGAGTTGACGGCTGTGAGTTCGGGTGTTCTGGGCTACGTGCCGTTTGTATGGGCGGAACGGTTGGGGTCGCTCTGCATTGAGCTGGGCATTGCGACGGGAGACCTCATGTGGCCGGTGATCGTGCAGCTTGAGGTGACGGCAGCTGCCGCTGTGCTTGTGGGCGCGGCAGCGACGGCGGTGGCACTGGTATGGATCGGCCGTTTCGAAGACGGCCAAAGGGATGCGTAACGCTGGAAAAGGTGGCAAGGGGCTTCGCGGTGATGGCGGCCGCGCTCGGGGACGTCGGCTGTCCATTGTCAAACTGTCGGGGTCGACGGGGCCGTGGAGCCGCGCGAGGTGCTGGCGCCGCGAGCTACGCTATGATACGGGCGGCGGGGCGCTTGGCCTTGGGCTTCTGCGTGCGCTTCGGGCCGGGATCGGTTTTGGGATGACCTCGAATTGAGAGGGGGAGGCGCATGGCGCGCATTTTGGTCATAGACGATGAGCAGGCGATTCTCGACCTGCTTACGCGCGCGCTGCGTCGCGACGGGCACGAGACCACCTGCGTTGCCGATCCCACGGCGGTTCTGCTGATGGATCTTGCGCGTTTCGACCTGGTGCTCTGCGACGTTATGATGCCGGAGCTCGACGGTTTTGAGCTGGTGCGACAGATACGTGATCGCGTGGATGCTCCTATCGTGTTTCTGACGGCGCGCGTGAGCGAGCCCGATGCCGTGGTGGGTCTGGGGCTGGGTGCCGATGACTACCTGCGTAAACCGTTTGGCGTGGGAGAGCTGCGCGCCAAGGTGGCTGCGCACCTGCGCCGCGAGCGTCGCGAGCGCCATGCAACGCTGTCGTTCGGGCGCGTGCGTTTGGACCTGGCATCTCGTGAGGTCCTAGTAGACGGGACGGCTGTATCGCTGACTCCCACGGAATATGCGATCTGCGAATTCTTGGCACGACGTCCTGGGCAGGTCTTCTCTCGTGAGCAGATACGGGAGAAAGTGTTGGGATGGGATTCGGAAGCGAGCGAGGATAACGTGTCGGTGCATGTCTCCAATGCGCGGGGTAAACTGCGCCAATTTGGCGTGGAGCCGATTCGGACGGTGTGGGGAGTGGGATACAAGTGGCGGGCGTAGGCGCGAGGCACGAGGGCGCAGCGCCGGCGGGGACAGCGGGCGTAGGACCGGTGGGTGCAGGTGCGGCACCGGCGGCCGCGCCGAGCGCGGTGCCGGCCTCTCCGCGCGACCGCTCGCATCTGCGCCTGCCGCTCTCGTTTGTGGTGGGTCGCTACTTCCTCTACGTGCTGCTTGGTGCCGCTGTGGTTGTGGGTATCCCTTCGCTTCTCTTCGGGGTTTTGCTGTCCAACGGCTCGGTGCTTCCTGCCAATTACGCTGAGCAGCACGTTGACGAGGTGGCCAATGCGCTGGCTTCTCAGGACCAATTTGACGCGGACGCCATACCGTCGCTCTACCACTACCTGCATATGGGGGCGGATGGACAGATTGTTGCCAAGGATGCAGGGATGGACAACGGGGAAGTTGATCGCTACCTTGCTGCTGTGAAAGAGCAGGGCACCAATACCCCTTTCGTGTCGGTTGCTCCGGGGGAGGGCTCAGAGCGCATCTACGATGTGGTGACGCTCAAGGATGGCAGCTCGTGCGTGCTGTCGTATCGCATCATGCCCGAGTGGGCCGATGAGGCAAGCCGTTCTGCGCTGCCCAACCCGCAAGACCTTTATTTTTTGTGTATGGGCGTTCCGCTTGTGGCGTTGGTGGTGGGCGTGGCGTTGCGGGCAGCTCATGTTCTCACGCGCAAGATGGAGCCGCTCATGGCGGCCGCTGACGCGGTGGCGCGCCAGGACCTGGATGCTCCCGTGGGGGCGAGTAACGTTGCCCAGGTAGACGACGTGCTTGCGGCGATGGATCGCATGCGGGGTTCGCTCAAGGAGTCGCTTGAGG
>CAVCDZ010000003.1:0-1477 GCA_963601095.1 Oscillibacter sp. MSJ-31
GGCCCCAACGGCGCCGGCAAGTCGACGCTCGGCCGTGCCATCATGGGCGACCCCGCCTATTCCGTCGACAGCGGTCACCTCTTCTTCGACGGTCAGGATATCACCGAGCTCTCGCCCGACAAGCGCTCGCGCGCGGGCCTGTTCTTGAGCTTCCAGGCACCGACCGAGATCCCGGGCGTGCCGATCTCCAGCTTCCTGCGCGCCATGACGGCCGATCGCGAAGGCTTCGACATGAAGGGCAAGCAGTTCCGCAAGCACGTGCGCGCGCTCGCCTCGCAGCTGGACTTCGACTCCTCCTATCTCGATCGCGAGCTGGGCGTCGGGTTCTCCGGCGGCGAGAAGAAGAAGCTCGAGATGCTGCAGCTTTTGCTGCTCGCACCGAAGCTCGCCATCCTCGACGAGACCGACTCCGGCCTCGACGTCGACGCGCTCGGCGTCGTGTCTCGCGGCATCGAGGCTTACAAGGAGAACACCGGCGGCGCGCTCGTCATCATCACGCATAACACCCGCATCCTGGAGCATCTCTCCGTCGATCACGTCCACGTCATGGTCAAGGGCTCGCTCGTGGCCCATTCCGACTCGTCTCTCATCGCCGACATCGACGCCAACGGATTCGATCGCTTCGAGCATGACGGCGAGTAGGGGAGACGCCATGGAAAGGAAACGCACCGAAGTCGCCGACATCGACCGAAGCCTCTACGACTTCCGCTTCAGCGATGCCGACGCCGAGAAGCTCGACGCGGGCCTGACGCCCGAGATCGTGCGCGAGATCTCAGAGAAGAAGGACGAGCCCGAATGGATGCTCGACTTTCGCCTGAAATCGCTTGAAACCTATCACCGCATCAAGACCCCCGACTGGGGTCCGGCGGTCGACGGGCTCGACATGGACCACATCGTCACCTACGTCAAGCCCAACACCGACCAGAAGAGCGACTGGGACTCGCTGCCCGACGACGTCAAGAGCACCTTCGACCGCCTGGGCATCCCCGAGGCCGAGCGCAGCTACCTTGCCGGCGTCGGCGCCCAGTACGACTCCGAGCTCGTCTACCACAACATGCAGGACACGGCATCTCGCATGGGAATCGTGTACTCCGGCATCGAAGAGGCGCTCCATGAGCCCAAGTGGGAGGCGATGATCCGCGAGAAGTTCATGACGCTGATCCCGCCTGCCGACCACAAGTTCGCCGCCCTTCATGGCGCGGTCTGGTCGGGCGGCTCGTTCGTCTACGTGCCGAAAGGCGTCAAGCTCGACTTCCCGCTGCAGAGCTACTTCCGTCTGAACGCGAAGGGCGCCGGCCAGTTCGAGCACACGCTCATCATCGTCGAAGACGACGCCGACCTGCACTTCATCGAGGGATGCAGCGCTCCTAAGTACAACGTCGCCAACCTGCACGCCGGAGCCGTCGAGCTCTTCGTCGGCAAACGCGCCCGCCTGCGCTATTCGACGATCGAGAACTGGTCGAAGAACATGTACAAC
>CAVCDZ010000003.1:1525-6206 GCA_963601095.1 Oscillibacter sp. MSJ-31
TTCGACAATCGAGAACTGGTCGAAGAACATGTACAACCTCAACACGAAGCGCGCGACCGTCGACGAGGGCGGCGCGATCGAGTGGGTCAGCGGCTCGTTCGGCAGCCATGTGGGCTACCTCTACCCGATGTCGATCCTGGCGGGCCGAAAGGCCACTTGCACCTTTACCGGCATCACGTTCGCCGGTGGGGGACAGAACCTCGACACCGGCTGCAAGGTCGTGCTGGCCGCCCCCGACACGTCTGCCGCCATCGAGACCAAGTCGATCTCCAAGGGCGGCGGCATCTCGACGTTTCGCAGCTCGGTCGTCGCCACCGAGAAGGCCTCGGGCTCGGCTGCAACCGTCTCGTGCCAGTCGCTGATGCTCGACGACCATTCGCGTTCCGACACGATCCCGACGATGGACATCCGCTGCAAGAACGTCGACATCGGCCACGAGGCCACGATCGGCCGTATCAGCGACGACAAGGTGTTTTACCTGATGAGCCGTGGCATCTCTGAAGAAGAGGCGCGTGGCATGATCGTCAACGGCTTTGCCGACCCCGTGTCGAAAGAGCTGCCGCTCGAATACGCGGTTGAAATGAACAACCTGATCAAGCTTGAGATGGAAGGAGCGATCGGCTAATGGCAACGACCACCGAACAAGCCACGGCGGCCCTCGAGGCCGTCAACGCGATGCCGGCTCCCACCTGGCACCGCCTCGACGTCAACGACGACGTCATCGCGATCGCGGTCCCGCCGGCGCCATCCCACGCCGTCGCTGCTGAGCTTGAAGGCGCTGCGACCTTCGGGTCTCACGACGCCTTCGACGCGGCCGTCGCCTCGTTCCAGAGCACGCTCGATGCCCGTCGCCCTGCCGGCGACGATCCCCGTGCCGTCGTGCGCGCGGCGCATGAGGAGGCCGAGGCCGGCGATCTCGACGTCCCGGCTCTGTCCGCCTATCAAAAGAAGGCCGTCTTGGAGGAAGTGGCCGGCGATGTCGCCACCGCCTTCGAGACCGGCATGGGCGCCCAGGCACACGTCTATCTTTCGCGCCTGGCCGGCGAGCGCACCGTCATCACGGCACCCGCCCACGAGACGGGCGCTGCGCGCATCCGCCTCGACGGCGAGCCGGGGTACGCCCGTGCGGCGGCGATCGATCTGGTCGCCGAAGAGGGCGCGACGCTTTCGCTCACGATCGTCTACGACACGCCGAGCGCAGGCGCCGGCCTCATCGGCTCGACGCTGCGCGTCTTTGCCGGCGCGTCGTCCCACGTCAACGTCACGACGATCCAGATCGCCGACGACGCCTGGACCGTGCTTGACGACGAGGGGCTCATCTTGGGCGACGGCGCGCGCGTCAGCGTGACCCACACCGTCCTCGGCTCCGGCCGCTCCTACACCGGCCTTGCCGCCGACGTGCGCGGCGACGAGGCGCATATCGAGACGGCGACGCGCTACCTGGGCTGCAACGACGAGGAACGCTCGTTCAATTACTCCGTCAAGCAGCGCGGCCGCGCCACCGACAGCTCGCTCGACGCCAACGGCGTGCTCGCGGACCGCGCCAAGAAGACGCTGCGCGGCACGATCGACTTCGTCTACGGCTGCAAGGGCTCCACCGGCAACGAGCGCGAGACCGTGCTGTTGGCCGACGACGGCGTCGTCAACAAGACGGTGCCTGTCATTTTGTGCGACGACGACGACGTGATGGGCAACCATGGCGCGACGATCGGTCACGTCAGGCCTGAGCAGCGGTTCTACCTGAACTGCCGCGGCCTGTCCGACGATGCCGCCGAGAAGCTGTTCTTAGTCGCCACGCTCGAGGCCGCCTACTTGGCCAACGGCGACGCGCGCATCCGCGCCGGCATCGCGCGCCTGGCTGCCCAGCGTGGCATCGACGCGTCCGCCTTCGCGGACGACGACGAGAGGTGATACCCGTGAACAACGACGCCTTGAAGGCTATTGAAAAGAACCCTTACAAGAAGGATTTCCCGCTTCTTGCGGCCAATCCCGAGCTCGCGTTCCTCGACAGCGCGGCAACCGCCCAGCGTCCGGCCTGTGTCCTCGAGGCGCAGAAGCGCTTCTACGAGACCATGAACGCCAACGCGCTGCGCGGCCTCTACCGCCTGTCGATCGAGGCGACCGAGGCGATCAACGGGGCGCGCGCGACGGTCGCGCGCTTCCTCAACGCGCCCGACGCTCAAGACGTGATCTTTTGCCGCAACACCTCAGAGGCGCTCAACCTCGTCGCCAAGGCGTTTGGCCCGACCGTGCTTAAACCCGGCGATGAGGTGTGCATCTCGATCATGGAGCATCACTCAAACCTGATCCCGTGGCAGCAGGTCTGCCGCGAGACCGGCGCGAAGCTCGTCTACCTTTACCCGGACGAGAACGGGCGCATCACGCCTGAGGAGATGGACGCCAAGATCACGTCTGCCACCAAGATCGTCTCGATCGCCGAGGTCTCCAACGTCCTCGGCGTCAAGAACCCCGTCGCCGAGCTCGGCCGCCGCGTTCACGCGCAGGGCGGCTACCTGATCGTCGACGGCGCCCAGTCGACCCCGCACGTGCGCGTCGACGTCCAGGCGCTTGGCTGCGACTTCTTCGCGTTTTCGGCGCACAAGGTCTTCGGCCCGTTCGGCATCGGCGTGCTGTGGGGCACGCATGAGCTGCTCGACGCGATGCCGCCGTTCCTCACGGGCGGCGAGATGATCGACTCGGTCACCGAGACCGACGCCGTCTGGGCCCCCGTCCCCGAGAAGTTCGAGGCTGGCACCCAGGATGCCGCCGGCATCTACGCGACCGGCGTTGCGCTCGACTACTTTGAGAACATCGGCATCGCCGAGGCCGAGATGCGCGAGCATCAGCTGATGGACTATGCTGTCGAGCAGCTTTCGGCCCTCGACTTCATCGAGCTAGTCGGTCCTGCCGACGCGTCTGCGCGCTACGGCGCCCTGAGCTTCAACGTCCGCGGCGTCCACCCGCACGACGTGTCGAGCATCCTCGACGGGTCCAACGTCGCGATCCGCGCCGGCCACCACTGCGCCCAGCCGCTGTTGACCTGGATGGGCATCGAGTCGTGCTGCCGCGCCTCCCTGGCGTTTTACAATGACAAGCACGACATCGACGCCCTCGTCGCCGGCCTCAAGCAAGTTTGGAGCATGTTCCATGGCTAATGCGTCTTCTGCAAGCATCTACACCGCCGCGCTCATGCAGCACAACGCCCATCCCGACTACAAGTACGAGATGGACAACGCCACCTGCTCGCACGAGGGGGTCAACCCCAGCTGCGGCGACGAGCTCACGCTGCAGCTGCGCATCGAAGACGGCGTGATCGAAGAGGCGTCGTTCGTGGGCAGCGGGTGCGCGGTATCGCAGGCGTCCGCCGACATGATGGCCGACCTCATCACCGGCGAGACGGTCGAGGAGGCCCATCGCTTGGTCGAGCTCTTCCTCGGCATGATCAAAGGCGATCAGCTCTCCGAGGAGGACAAGATCGACCTTGACGAGGCCGCCGAGCTCGAGTCCATCTCGCGCATGCCCGCCCGCGTCAAATGCGCCGAGCTCGCCTGGCGCACGCTCGAGACGCTTCTCGAGCAGCAGGGCGCCTAAGCGACTTTCCGCCGCCGAAGGCGCGATCCGCCGCGCGAGCAAGCCCGTAACCCATCCGCAACAGCGCGCCGTCACAATGCGGCACAAAGCTCGTGCGCCGCATGCCGAAGGCACGCAACCGCTGGCGGTGAGGGCACTTCGGCATGAAACGCCGGGCACGCTCCACTTACCGAGCATTTGCACATGACGCGCGACCGGTTGCCGGAAGAGACGGTGCGGGCGGCTAAAGTAAGGCAAAAGCGGCATGCTCTGTCGCGTTTTTGTTTCGTCCCAGAAGAGGGGGATGCTCATGGAACTGATCGGTTTCCTGATCTTGTTTCCGTTACTCATAGCGGTGCTGTGCGCCGTTGTGCGCCCGTCCAAGCCCCGCAACGTCATCGTCTGCGTCGGCTCCGCCGTCATCGCCATCGCCTCGATCGCGCTCGTGGTGCAGAACATCGGCACGCAAGGCGTGTACTACACGTTCCAGTCCGAGATCGTCGATCTTGCCGGCTTGATCGTGAGCGTCGTCGTCGCCGTGGTGGTGATCTGCTTCGGCATCAAGTACAAGAACATCCCCGCTCTCGTCTTGGCGGTGATCCAGCTCGTGGCCGAGCTCGTGTTCGAGCTGTTCGTCGCTCCTGACGCCACCTGCACGCGCAGCATCTACTTCGACTCGCTGTCGCTGATCATGACGTTGATCATCGGCATCGTGGGCACGGGCATCTGCGTGTACTCGATCGGCTACATGCACGACTTCTACTTCGGCA
The DNA here is from genome assembly GCA_963601095.1 of Oscillibacter sp. MSJ-31. GTDB lineage: Bacteria > Actinomycetota > Coriobacteriia > Coriobacteriales > Eggerthellaceae > Anaerotardibacter. The sequence goes on from CAVCDZ010000003.1 coordinate 5,866, forward strand.
TCCACCATCCCGACGTCGAGCGCCCCGACCGCCGTCCCACCTTCTTCGCCCTGATGTTCGTCTTCCTTGCGGCGATGTACGGCATCGTGTTCTTCAACAACCTGGTGTGGCTCTTCGCCGCCTGGGAAGTCACGACGGTCTGCTCGTTCCTCTTGATCGGCTTCACGAAGACCGAAGAGGCGATCCGCAACGCGTTTCGCCAGATCATCATGAACCTCGTCGGTGGCCTGTCGTTCTTGGCGGCCCTGTACTACCTGGTCATCCAGTTCAACTGCATCGACTTCATGGACTTCATCGTCTTCGGCACGATCTCGCCGACGCTCGTGGTCCTGCCGCTCACC
>CAVCDZ010000003.1:6216-23246 GCA_963601095.1 Oscillibacter sp. MSJ-31
GCGCAGATGCCGTTCCATACCTGGCTCTTGGGCGCGATGGTCGCGCCGACCCCGACGTCGGCGCTTCTGCACTCGTCCACGATGGTGAAGGCCGGCGTCTTCATGCTCATCAAGTGCGCGCCGATCTACGCGGTGTCGTTCGCCCCGGCGCTCCTGCTGATCCTCGTGGGCGGCATCACCTTCGTCCTGTGCTCGTTCTTGGCCATCTCGCAGTCCAACGGCAAGCGCGTGCTCGCGTACTCCACGATCGCGAACCTCGGCCTGATCACGGCCTGCGCGGGCGTGGGCACGGCAGAGGCCATCTGGGCGGCCATCTTCCTGGTCATCTTCCATGCGGTGGCTAAAAGCCTTCTGTTCCTCTGCGTCGGCACCGCCGAGCACCATATCGGCTCCCGTAACATCGAGGACATGGACCTTCTGTTCGAGCGCATGCCGCGCCTGTCGCGCATGATGATCGTCGGCATCATGATCATGTTCTTGGCGCCGTTTGGCATGCTGGTGGCCAAGTGGGCGACGCTCGTGTCCTTCGTCGACACGCGCCAGTTCGCGCTTCTGCTCATGCTCGCGTTCGGCTCGGCTGCTACCTTCATGTTCTGGGGCAAGTGGCTCGGCAAGCTCGCCGGCATCACCGGCACGCCCGAGTCGATCGAGAAGACCGTCCATTGGAGCGAATGGATCGCGACGATGACCTTCACGGTGCTCGCGCTCCTGTGCTGCGTCACCGTGCTGCTCATCTCGAACTACCTCGTCGAGCCCTACATCGGCTCGGTGCTGGGCATCGCGATCCAGCCGGTTCTCGACGACGATCTGTACCTCGCCGGCATCATGGTGCTGGCGTTGGCGATCGTGCTCCTGGGCACGATGCGCAAGTTCAAGAGAGACCAGCGCAAGACCGACGTCTACCTGTCCGGCGTCTCGGTCAGCAACGACGACCGCATGTTCACCAACTCGCTGTCGCGGCCTGAGGCGGCAACGGCGCGCAACTGGTATCTGGAAGATATGTTCGGCGAGGCGAAGATCGCCCCAATCGGCGTGATCGCGTGCTATATCCTGTTGGCGCTCGCCTTTGGGTGGGCGGCCTACGTCAGCATCGTCGTCGCAGGAATCATGTAGGGAAGGGAGGAAGACATGAGCACCATCATCACCATTCTCATCACCCTTCTCGTCTCGTGCGCGTTCGCCGTCGTCGCGACCGCGGCGGGTTGCCTGCTCGCCGGTGTTGACCGCCGCATCACGGCCCGCATGCAGGGGCGCGTCGGCCCTCCGATCCTGCAGCCCTATTACGATGTGCGTAAGCTTCTGGCCAAGGAAAACGCCAGCCCCAACGCCGCGATCGGCACCTACGTCTTCTGGGCGCTGCTGTTCACGTTCGTCGCGGGAGGCATCTTCTTCTCGGGCGGCAACTTCTTGCTGTGCACCTTCGTGATCACGCTCGCCGAGATGCTCTTCATCATGGCAGCCTACGCGGCGCGCTCGCCCTTTGCCGAGGTCGGCGCCCATCGCGAGATCCTGCAAGCCATGGCCTACGAGCCGATGGTCATCCTGCTTGCCGTCGGGTTCTTCCTGGCGTGCGGCAGCTTCGACACGGCGACGCTTCTGCATATGCCGCATCCGATCATCTGCTCGACGCTCGGCTTCTTCTTGGGGATGTGCTACATCCTCACGATCAAGCTGCGCAAGTCGCCCTTCGACCTGTCGTATGCCCACCATGCCCATCAGGACCTGGTCAAGGGCATCACGACCGAGATGTCGGGCAAGGTGCTCGCGCAGGTCGAGATCATGCACTGGTGCGAGAACGTGCTCTTCCTCGCGTGGGTGGGGATGTTCTTCGTATGGGGCAACCCGATCTGCATCGTCGTGGTCGTCGTCGTGCTCACGGTGCTGTACTTCCTCGAGATCTGGATCGACAACAACTTCGCGCGCGTCAAGTGGCAGCTCCTCTTGAAGTCCACCTGGATCGTGACGCTGGTATGCGCGGGCATCAACCTTGCCGTGCTCATTTATCTGTAAGGAGCAGCAATGTCAGCTATTTCCAAATCACCGTGGATCATCCATTACGACGCGTCGAGCTGCAACGGCTGCGACATCGAAGTGCTTGCTGCCTTGACGCCGCTCTATGACGCCGAGCGCCTGGGCGTCGTGAACACCGGCAACCCTAAACACGCCGACATCTTCCTGGTCACGGGAAGCGTCAACCAGGCCAACATCCATGTGGTCCAAGAGATCTACGACCAGATGCTCGAGCCCAAGGTCGTCGTCGCCTGCGGCACCTGCGCGTGCTCGGCGGGCATCTTCCGCGACTGCTACAACGTCATCGGCGGCATCGACAACGCGATTCCCGTCGACGTTTACGCCCCCGGCTGCGCGATCCGCCCCGAGAGCGTCATCGACGCGGTGGTCCAGGGCGTCGCCGTGCTCGAAGAGAAGGCCAAGGAAGTCAAGAAGGCAAAGAAGGAAGCGAAGAAGCAGGCCCGACAGGCCAAGAAGCTCGCTAAGCAGAAGAGAGGTGCCTAAGAGCCATGGCACTCAAGCAAGATTTTCGCCCCCTTGCACTTGAGGATCTGATCCCCACCTGCAAGGAGTTCAAGGAAAAAGGTTATCGCCTGACCCAGATCACCCCGAAGCTCGAGTCCGACGACACGATCACGCTGATCTACACCTTCGTGATGGCCGCCGACGTGATCAATTTCAAGGTCTCTGGCATCGTCAAGGACGAGACGGAGGTGCCGTCGGTCACCCCGTACTACATCGCGTGCTTCGTGAACGAAAACGAGGCGCACGACCTGTTCGGCGTCGATATCGTCGGCAACGTGATCGACTTCGAAGGCACGTTCTACCGCTTCGCCGAGGACGTTGAGGCGCCTATGACGATCGTGTCGCCCGCCCAGCTCGCCGCCCGCGAGAAGGCGGCGAAGCTCGCCGCAGCGAAGGCAGCCCGTGCGGCGAAGGCCGCCAAGGCAGCTGAACCTGCTGCGCCTGCCGCCGACGCGGCCCTCGAGGCCAAGCTCGCCGGCATGGATCCCGAGAAGGCCGCGAAGGTGCGCGCCGCGATGGAGGCCAAAGCCAAGCGAAAGGCCGCCGAAGCCCCTGCTGCCCCTGCCGCCGATGCGGCCCTTGAGGCGAAGCTTGCCGGCATGGACCCGGAAAAGGCCGCCAAGGTCAGGGCGGCCATGGAGGCCAAGGCGCGCCGCAAGGCGGCCGAAGAGAAGAAGCAGGCAGACGACGCGCTTGAGGCCAAGCTCGCGGGGATGGACCCGGAGAAGGCCGCGAAGGTGCGCGCCGCGATGGAGGCCAAAGCTCGCCGCAAGGCCGCGGAGGAAGCCAAAGCCGCTGAGCCGGCTGCGCCTGCCGTCAACGACGCGCTCGAAGAGAAGCTTGCCGGCATGGACCCGGAAAAGGCCGCCAAAGTCAGAGCGGCCATGGAGGCCAAGGCGCGCCGCAAGGCTCAAGCAGAGAAGGGAGGGGAGTAGCCATGGCGAAGTCACAGATCATTCCTTTCGGGCCTCAGCACCCGGTGCTTCCCGAGCCGCTCCACCTCGACCTCGTGGTGCAGGATGAGACGGTCATCGACGTCTTGCCGCAGGTCGGGTTCGTCCACCGCGGCCTGGAGCGCCTCGTGGAGACGCGCGACATCCATCAGTTCATCTACGTCGCGGAGCGCATCTGCGGCATCTGCGCGTTTGGCCACAGTTACGGCTACGCCCAATGCGTCGAGTCGATGATGGGCGTCGAGGTGCCTGAGCGCGCCGAGTACCTGCGCTCGATCATGCACGAGCTCTCGCGCATGCACTCGCATCTTCTGTGGATGGGCCTTGCCGCCGACGCCTTCGGCTACGAGAGCCTCTTCATGCACTGCTGGCGTTTACGCGAGCGGATCCTCGACATCTTCGAGTCGGTCTGCGGCGGCCGCGTCATCCTGTCCTACACGCTCATCGGCGGTGTGACCAAGGACATCGACGCGCCGATGCTCGCGGCCATCAAAGATACGTTGAAGGGCATCAAAAAAGAATACGGCGAGATTTGCAACGCCTTCCTCAAGGATTCCTCGGTCAAGAACCGCACGCTCGGCGTTGGCTACATCGACCATGACAGCGCGCTCGAGTACGGCATGCTCGGCCCCTTCGCGCGTGCGAGCAACGTCAACAATGACGTGCGCTGCCTCGGTCTGGACGGCTATGGCAAGCTCTCCTCGTTCGAGCCGATCCTCGACGAGGGCGGCGATTGCTATGCCCGCATGAAGGTGCGCGCGCTTGAGGTGCTGCAGTCCATCGACATCATCACCGAGCTCATCGACAAGGCGCCCGAGGGTCCGGTCCACGTGGCGGTCAAGGGCAGCCCCGCGGCGGGGTCCGAGGCCTGCAACATCCTCGAGCAGCCGCGCGGCGAGGTGTACTATTACTGTGCCGGCAACGGCACCAAATACCTCGAGCGCATGAGAATTCGCACTCCCACCTCGCAAAACATTGCGGGCATGACGATGGCGCTCAAGGGCTGCGACGTCTCTGACGTCAATATGATCATTCTCACCATCGACCCCTGCATCAGCTGCAGCGAAAGGTAGGCAGTAAGATGGGTGGTTTCAAGCTCGGAAAAATGACGCTGCGCTCGCTCGTCACCAAGCCGGTGACGGTGCGCTATCCCTTCGAGGAGCCGCAGCATCCCGCGACGATGAAGGGCAAGGTCGAGTGCGATCTGCGTGACTGCATCCTCTGCAGCATCTGCCAGAAGCGCTGCCCGACCGGTGCCATCACCGTCGACAAGAAGGCGGAGACCTGGACGATCGACCGCTTCGCCTGCGTGCAGTGCGGCTCGTGCATCCGCGAGTGCCCCAAGCACTGCCTGTCCATGGATCCCGTCGTCGTGCGCCCCACGTCTGAGAAGGGGTCGGAGACGTACCATCGCCCTGAGTTGACGGAAGAAGAACAGGCCGAGCTCAAACGCAAAGAAGAAGAGAAAGCTGCTAGAATCAAGGCTGCAAAAGAAGCCAAAGCAGCTCGCGACGCGAAAAAGGCCGAAGACTAGGGCACACGTCCTGTCAGGCTTGCCTGATCGCACCGCTAATCCACCTGCTTTCAAGCCGGGCCTCGCGTAGGCCCGGCTTGTGCGTAGAAAGACGACTGAGTGGCCACTGACAACGAGACATACGAGGTTTCCAACCGCATATTCACGCTGCCGAATTTCCTGTCCTTCGTGCGCCTGTGCATGGTGCCGGTGTTCCTGGTGCTGCTCGTCCATGGGGAAAACCTCGCGGCGACCCTCGTCTTCGCGATCGCCGCTTCCACCGACTGGGTGGACGGGCACGTGGCCCGCAGCACCAACACGGTCACGAAGCTCGGCCAACTGCTCGACCCCTTCGTCGATCGTTTCCTCATGATCTCGGGCGTCCTAGGCCTTTTGGCCATCGGCCGCTTGCCGCTTTGGATCGTGCTGCTCGTCGTCGGCCGCGATTTGCTCATGCTCATCGGCGGCAGCTATCTTATGACCCGCTGGAAGGTGCGCGTTGCCGTGATCTATCCCGGCAAGTTCGCCACCACCTTCCTCTACGTCGGATTCGCTGGCATCCTGTTAGACTGGCCGCTGCTCACCGGGCTCGGCCTCGTCGATGCCGCCTGGCTTCCCGGCTTTTCCGCCGATCCCTATTCCTGGGGATTCTGGTTCGTCTACGCCGGCCTTCTGCTCGCGATCGCCACGACCACGTATTACGTGCGCAAGGGCCTGCAAGGCATGGAAGCAGCTAAGAGGGAAGCGGGGCAGCGCGCCTCTGAATCGGAGGAGTGAGATCCTATGAATGATTCGCGCCGCAACCCTCGCACCTCAGAACCCACGCGGCGCCCTCCTCGTCCCACCGCGCGCCGCGATGCGCCTTTGCGTGCCTCGGCGCGCATCAACGAGATCAGGGAACAGGGACGCGCCAGCGTCGCGGCCGCTCAGCCCACTGCGTCCACGCGTCGACCCCGTGCCTCCGAACAGATTCGCCGCAACAAACAGGCACGCTCGTTCGTGCGCCCCGAGCGCACGGGCGCACGTCCCGCCGCCCAAGCTGCCGAAGCTCGCGTCGCGAGTCGCCACCCCGCCAAACAGGAGGGTACGGCCGCGTCCGCCCCGGTTCGTGCGCGCCATGCCAAGCCCACCCGCCGCGCCAGCGCCGCCAAGGCGCGCAAGAACGCCACGCCGCCCTCGTCGATCGGCGACGGCGCGCTGGCACAGGGGCTGTGGACCCCGACGCCGGCTGCCAAGCACGGTCGTGCGCGCACAGGCGGTGGGGGAGCCGAGCCACCCGCGCGCGCCCAAACGCCGTCGCCTGCCGGCACCGGTGCTGGGCGCCCTTGTGGTCGTGCTCATACTCGTCGTCGGCTTCTGCGCTGACAGCATCGTCACCGCGGGCAAGATCCACGACGGCATCTCGATCGGCGACGTCGACGTCTCAGGCAAGACCCACGACGAAGCCGTTGCGCTCGTATCGGAAGAGTACGCTCCCCGCGTCGCCGCCAACGTGGCGGTGTTCTACGCCACCGACGACGACAAGGCCAATCCCAAGATCGCCGACACCGATGAGACGATCGAAGAGCAGATCTCCTATGAAGAGTCGCTCAAGAACCGCACCCAATGGACCGTTCCCGCCACCGACGTCGACGCCGTCTTCGACGTTGACGACCTCGTTGACCAGGCCATGAGCGTCGGACGCGACGATGGAGGGGTGGTCGCGCGCCTCGAGGCCGCCTTCGGCGGCTGGGACGTCCAACCCGTGTGCAGCCTCAACGATTCCGTGCTCGACGACCTCGCCTCCCAGATGACGGCCGCTGTCGGGACCGAGCGCATCAACTACGACGTGGCGATGAACGACGACGCCACCGCCGAGATCACCGAAGGGCACGACGGCGACGAGGTGACCGAGCAATGGCTCACCGATCATCTCAACGAGGCCTTCCTCGGCACCACCGAGAAGAGCGAGTACGTCCTCGAGACCACTTATGAGCCCCTGCAGGTGACCCAGGACGATGCTCAGAAGGTCGCCGACTCCATCAACGCGTCGATCGCCCAAGGCGCCGTCTTCACCTTCGAGAACCAGTCCTGGACGGCGACGCGCGAGGACTTGGCGGGATGGGTTTCCACCACACTCGACCAGGACGGCGACGCAGCCCAGCTCAAGCCCGTCTTCGACGAGGCCAAGGCGAAGGCCGCGCTGATCTCCGCGCTCCATTCCAACATCGACGGCGGCAACCTTGCCGTCTCCTTCACCAAGGCAGACGACGGCACGATCAGCGTCTCCACGAACTCAACCGGCACCGTGCCGTTGGCGGTCGAGGCCATCAAGGATCTTAACGACACCTTCTTCGTGGCCGACGAGCGCACCGAGGCCCCTCAGATCACGGTTGGATCGACGCAGCTTCCGCAAAGCTGCTCGCTCGACGACGCGCGCAACTACGGCATCATCACGCAGGTGTCGACCTTCACGACCCAGTCTCGTCGGGCGCTGAGGCGCGCGTGCACAACATCCACACGGCCGCCGACTTCCTGAACGACTCGATCGCGACAGCCAACGGCGGCACCTGGTCGTTCAACGACATCGCTGGCGAGGCCACGGTCGATCGCGGGTACCAGGACGCCGGTGCCATCGTGGCAGGGGAGTACTCCGACGCGATCGGCGGCGGCATTTGCCAGGTGGCGACCACGGTTTTCAACGCAGTCTACAATGCCGGCTACCCCGTCACCAAGCGCCACAACCACTCGCTGCGCATCTCGAGCTACCCGGAAGGGCGCGATGCGGCCATCGCCTATCCGCATCTGAACCTTGCCTGGCAAAACGACACGTCAAGCGATGTTTTGCTCGTGATGTCATACACGGATTCGTCCCTAACCGCTACACTGTGGGGAGTCGATCCCGGCTACCAGGTGTCCACCAAGTACGGCGACTGGAAGAAGGGCAAGCCCTATTCGGTCACCTACAAGTCAGACAGCACGGTCAAGTCCGGAACCCAGTATGTCTCCACCACCGGGGTTGACGGGAGCAGCATCACCATCGTTCGCACGGTCAAGGACGCTTCGGGCACCATCTTGCACGAGGACACCTTCGACTCCGACTATGCCCCCAAAAACGAAGTGATCGTCAAAGACACCGCGTAGATTCGCGGGAAAGGATGCAAGAGGTGTACCACCAGCCCCGAACCAAGACGGCAGCGGATACCGCAGCGTGCCGCCATGGCGTTCATCTGGCCTGCATCTGCGCTCCGATCCTCGGCATCAAGCCGCCGTTAACGATTCCCGGCGCCTGCAACCAACCGAAAGATACCCATGTCCCTGCCTGATACTCGCACCACCCGCCTTCGCACACGCGTCTCCGCGTGCCTTATCGCCCTCTGCATCGCCCTCGTCGCTCTTCCGCAGGCGGGCTTTGCCGACGTGCGCCAATCCGACACGATCGCCGGCACCTCCGTCGAGCAGCGCGGCCTCGCCGCCGCCGACTGCCCCAACATCGTCGCCGAGCGCGCCTACGTGGTGTCCGATGACGGCACCGTCTACTTCGAGCGCAGCGCCAACGACCAGGCGCACATCGCCTCGGTCACCAAGGTCATGACGGCGCTGACGGCACTTACCTACGGCGATCCGCAAAACACCCAGATCACGATCAGCCAGACGGCTGCCGCCATCGGCGAGTCGACCGCAGGGTTGCAAGCGGGCGACACGATGAACCTTGAGACGGCTTTGAAGGCCATGATGCTCGCTTCGGGCATCGACGCGGCCCAAGGCATCGCCGAGTCGATGGGGGATCAGGTGGCCCAGCAGCTGCGAGACTCAGGCGATAACCAGGTGCCCAACGGCGGCTACGATGCCTTCATCTACGCGATGAACAAGAAGGCGTCGGATCTCGGCATGAACGACTCGTTGTTCGCCAACCCCCACGGGCTCGACTTCGATCAGTACGACGCCGACATGCATTCGTCGGCGCACGACGTCTCGGTCATGTGCGCTGAGGCCATGAAGAACGACCTGTTCCGCAGCATCGTCTCCACCGACAAGACCACGATCCAGGTCACGCGCAACGGCGCTTCGGCAGACGTCGCGCTCCAGTCGACCGACATCCTGACCAGCGCCTACGACGGCGCCTGCGGCATCAAGACAGGCTATACCGAGAAGGCTGGCGAGTGCTTCGCCGGCGCGGTCGAGCGCAACGGCAAGACGCTCTATGCGATCGTCCTCGGATCCAACTCCGAGTCGCAGCGCTTCGAGGATGCCAAGACGCTCGATGACTGGGTGTTCAAGAACACCATCGACTATCCGCTCGTCCATTCCGACGAGGAGACGACCTACGAGCAGAACGGCCAGCAGACGACCGTTCCCGTCGTGGCGTATGCGCCCCATGCCGGCTGGGTCGACAAAACGTTCAAGACGACGCTTTCCGATCCCACGCAAAGCGTGCAGGTCTTCGCGCTCGACGGCAACGTGAGCCAAGACGTTCAGTACGACAACGTGACCGGCGACGTTGCGCCTGGCCAGAAGGTCGGCACCGTGACGTTCTACCAGCACAACGAGGTGATCGCCACCTGCGACCTCGTGGCAGCGGAAGCCTGTGCCGCACCGAGCCCGCTCGACGCCATCGGCATCTGGTGGGACCGCCTGTTCCGCGGATTCAACAACCAACAGACGGTCGCTGAAGGCACCGTCGTCAACACCACGCCTCTGATCTACGGCGCCAACGCTACGATCACCGGTCAAACGAACTAGAAAGGTAATCGACTATGAGCACGTGTCCCGTTTGCAACAGCCCGATGGGTCCCCACGACACCGCCTGCAAGGCCTGCGGCTATCGTCTGCAGGAGACCACCCAGGAATTCCAGCGCGTCTTGCCGCTCGACGGCCAGGAGCCCGACGTTCCGCGCAAGGCCTCGAGCGTTCCGACGCTCACCGTCATCTACGGCAAGCAGGAGGGCATCGTCTATCCTCTCGAGGGCGATCAGGCCACCATCGGCCGCTCACCCAAGTGCGAGGTGTTCCTCAACGACATGACCGTGTCCCGCAAGCATGCGCTGCTCGAGCGCGTAGGGGAGGGTTGGTCGATCAAGGATGCCGATTCGTTCAACGGCGTCTGGGTCAACAACGCCAACGTCGACCATGTCATGCTCTCCGATCGCGATGTGGTGCAGATCGGGTGCTTCATCCTCCGTTACGCTGAATAAGAGGGCTTGACGAGCCCATGCCGTTGCCATCAGGACACGAGGCCTGCGCCCAGGGCGCCGGCGAGGCAGGCCGTCAGAGCGGCGGTGACTTTCCTGATCCTCGCTTCGTCGGCCGCCTGGCGCCCACGCCGTCGGGCCGCCTGCACTTGGGCAACCTGTTCTCGTTTCTGATCGCCGAACTCATGGCCCGCCGCGCAGGCGGCGTCATGCGCATGCGGGTCGAGGACCTCGATCCGGCGCGCAGCAAGCCCGAGTTCGCCGACGCGATTCTGCGCGATCTTGAGCGGCTGGGGTTTGCCTGGGAAGGGCCGATCGTCTATCAGAGCGCGCGCACCGAGGCTTACCGCGAGGCGTTTGCACGCCTCGATGAGGCTGGGCTCATCTACCCGTGCTTTTGCACGCGCGCCGATCTGCATGCGGCCGATGCGCCCCATTTCGGGGAAGAAGTCGTCTACGCCGGCACCTGTCGGCACCTGAGCACAGCCGAGAGGCTGGCCCGCTCGCAGATGCGCGCGCCTGCACAGCGCGTGATCGTGCCCGATGCCACGATCACCTTCGAAGATGCCTTTCAGGGGATCTGCTCCTACAACCTGACCGAGAGCTCCGGCGACTTCATCGTGCAGCGCAGCGATCGCGTCTTCGCCTACCAGCTCGCCGTGACCGTCGACGACGCGGCGATGGGCGTCACCTCGGTCGTGCGCGGCGTTGACCTGCTCTCATCCACGCCGCGACAGCTTTTCTTACAGGAGGCTCTGGGCTATCCCCATCCCGCCTACGCCCATGTGCCCCTGCTCACCGACCGCACGGGGCGACGCCTCGCCAAGCGCCACCACGACGCCAACGTCGGGCATCTACTCGACGAGGTGGGATGGACACCAGACGAGGTGCTCGGGCACGTGGCGTGGCGCGCGGGTCTGATCGAAGAGGAGGCTCCCTGCTCGCTCGACGAGCTTGCCCGTTGCGCTGATCTGGGGGCGCTCGAGGGCTGCCAGAGGATCGTCGAGGACGACGAAGAAGCCTATGCCGGGGACGGATCTGCGCCCCGCAGCGCCGCTACACCCAAGAAATGAAGCTTCCCGCTGCCAACGCGAGGCAGTAAAACGTGCCGAAAACGACGTTGAGCTGGGAAATCTGAGCCATCGCGCCGTCTCGGGACGCCGGGATGAGCGGGTTGTTGATCAACGCGCGCAGCGTCGGGAACGCAGCCAAGAACATCACGAGCACGATCGGCATGCCGGCGGAATAGAAGATGCCCACGAGCGCGACGATGACGACGGCCCATACCAGCACCGTCGCGCGATAAGCACGCACCGCGCGCTCGTGGCCGAGCACGACGCTGATGGTCTTGCGATGGGCAACGCGATCCTTGGCGACATCGCAGGTGTTGTTCGTGAAGAGAATCATCCCGATGCCGATGATGCACGGCAGGGAAACGAGCAGCACGAGGGGCTGGAGGATGCCCGTCAGCGCGTAGCAGCAGGCAAGCGGGATCAGGCCGCCCATGACGATGCCGCTGACTGCCTCGCCGATCGGCAGATAGGAGATCGGCGTCTTGCCCCCGGAGTACAGCACCACGATCACCGCGCCAATGATGCCGATGACCAGAAGGGGCCAGCCTACCATGGCCACCAGGTACAACCCCAGCGCTGCGGCGATGACGAGGAAGAAGACGGCCAAGGCCAGCACCGAGCGAGGGTTGAGGTCGTGGTAGACGAGCACCGCGTCGAAGGCGTCGTCGGACGAGTTCTGTTTGGAGTCGACACCCTTTTTGAAATCGAAGTAATCGTTGAGGATGTTGACCGCCGACTGCATCAACAGGCAGATCGCCAGCAACACGAGGCCGTAGAGGATGCTCAAGCGGCCCGAGAACGTGATGGTGCAGTACACGTAAGACAGCAGCACCGGCATCAGGGCCGCCGCCCAAGTGTGAGGCGCGGCCAGCTGAAAGGCGAGCGCCGGCGTGAGCGCGGCATAGGCATGCTTCTTGGGCGGCTTGTGCGAAGAGGGTTTCTGTGACATGGTTTCACTTTCTGATAAACGAGAGGGTTAGTGGCTGCGTGCAGCGACCGCAAGGACAGGCGGTGTCGTGCTTCAGCGGGGAGAGGGGAGGAGCACCTAGCGCTCTCTTCCGCGTTTGACGCGCGTGGCGAAATCGGAGAAGCGATCGGAAAGGTAGCCGACCGTCGCGGAGCGCGCCTGGGAGACCAAGCGGCTCATGACGCTTGCCATGACCTCGCGCGTCTCGTCGTCGAGATCCGACTGCTTGCGCAAGAGGGAAGGGATGTTCGAGGCAAACGACGCCTGGAATTCCTCCCAGTTGGACGCCTCAGTCGACTTCACCAGATCGAACAGGGTGTCAAGGAAGATCTGCCGCTGTTCAGGCGTCGAGGAGCGCAGCCAGGAATCGAGCACGTCGTCGAACAGGCGCGCATTGTCGTTGAGCTCGTCGGCGTATGAGAAGTCATGACCCGACGTCAACCAATTAAACGGACGATGCTGGAAGACCGTGAACGCGTCGGAATGGACGACGCGATAGTCGACGCGCCGCTCGAGGATCATCCCGAAGATCGACGACTCGGGAATGGTCTTGCGACAGCGGCTCCGATAGGCCTCCAAATCGAAACGCGGGGATGGCGCCTGCAGAAAAGCCGGCCCATCGTGGTTGTAGACCGCCGCGATGCGAGAGAACCCCGCCTCATCGATGCAGGCAGCCGCATATTCGGCCAGGTTGCCGCCTTTCGAGTGGCCGCCGACGTTCACGCAAGGCTCATCCGAAAGCGAGCTCAAGACGCCCGACAGGTAGCGCAGCGCGGCTGTATGGGAGGGGATGATGTCCTTGTAGGCAAGGTCGAAGTCCTCGCGCCAGCCGGCCACCGTGCCATCCGTTCCGCGATACGCCACGTACGGCGGCATGTCGTCGGCTACGAAGGTCACGGCGCAGAACTGCTTGTCGATGTTCTGAGGCGCTTCATGCGCATAAAGGCAGGCAGCGAGTGTGCGGTAGCGCACCGAGCACGCGACGGCACGCAGGAAGTCCGGCACGTCGTCGCCGTCTTTGAGCCAGCTTCCGCAGGTCAGCTCCTCGTTGGGCGTGAAACGCAGAATGTCGATGAGAGGGACGGGGCGCGCCGATTCGACGTCTTCCAAGAGGTAGCGCTCGTAATTCAGGTACGAAAGCGACGAGAGCACCAGGCTGTCGACGTCGTCGAACGGCAGCGCGGAAAACGGCGTGTGGTACCGCTCGATGCAAGAGACGAGCGAGCGCGCCTCATCAGCAGATGCGAGCGCACTCGCGCTTTGTTCATGCTCGTCGTACGCCATGGCACGCCCTCCTTTTCTGCCGCTATTATAATAAGAACGCTTACAACGCCACGTGAAAGGACAAAGCCCACATGGAAACAGCCACCGAAATCAAGGTCCGCTATTCAGAGACCGATGCCATGGGCGTCGTCTATCATGCCAACTACCTGCTGTACCTTGAGGTGGCACGCACGGAGTTCCTCGAGAAACTCGGCTTTCCCTATAAGAGCATGGAAGACGCCGGGTTCATGTCGCCGGTGCTTTCCTGCAACCTTCAATACGGCCAGTCCTTCGGATACGGAGACACCGTCGTGGTCTACACGAGCGTGTCCAAGGTGACGGCGGTGAAGACCGAGTACTACTACCGCATCTTCGCCAAGGGAGACGATCCGACGCGCGACAAGCCGCGTTTCACCGGGACGACCCTGCACTGCCTCGTGCGCAGCAGCGACTTCAAGCCGGTCAGCCAAAAGAAGACCTTCCCTGAGCTCTTCGCCGCTTACAAGGAAGCGCTCGAGCCGAGAGGGGAGTAGCGCTTTTTGGAGACGTGGCACGGCCTGCCGGCTGGCGCACGCCGCGCTCCACAACCCATTTCTTGCGCAACAGAGCCCGTTTCCCCAGGTGAGAAACGGGCTCTGCGAGTTTAATGGCGAGATGCTATTTCCAGGTTTCCTTGCGATAGCCGGTAACGCGCACGAGGGCGAGCAGCTTGCCGTCCTGGTCGGTGACCTCGACCTCGTTACGGACGATCTTGCGCGCTTTTGCAACCGTCTTGCACTCGGCGGTGATCGTGTCGCCGAGCTTCGCGGAGGCGATGAACTCGATCGAGGAGTTGAGGGTGACGACGCCATGGGCGATGTAGTCGTTCGCCGCGCCGAAGCTCAAGTCGGCGAGGGTGAAGTAAACCCCGCCCATGGGAATGTCCAGACCGTTGAGATCGGAATCGGTGATCAGCTTCTGAGCCTTGGCCCAGCCGTCGCCGAGCTCGGTGACCTTCATGCCGTTCTTGGCGGCAAAGCGGTCGGTGGTGCAGTACGGATCAGGCTCGCGTTCTTGCAGCATAGGTAAAAACTCCTTTAGGGATTGGGATTTACAAGTTCTGATTATAATCCCGCATGATTGCCGCGCGGTAACGTTTATCGCCGAACCCGCAAGCGGCGAGCGAGATCCCATGACGTGTCGTGAACGATAGGGACAGAGGACGCCTCGCGCAACGCCGAAGGTGCCTCAGCGAATACGCCCGCCGCAATCCCTGTGCACGTATTTCACCTTAAAAATGGCGAGTAAGTGCGTTAGGTAGAGGCTTTTGGCTCTGACGCTAGGCGCCGCCGCGGTAAACGGAAAGGTCTCAATCCATCCACCTGGGGAAACGGAAGCGTGCGAAGTGCCGGCAGACGCGCGAGAAGGGATGATGGCCGAATAGATCCCATCCGCGCACAACCTAACGAACTTACTCGCCAAAAGGGTAGCCATTTCACGCACGACGCATCCCAGCCTTCCTTAACTTCCTTAACAGGTTTACATAACATATATTATCACCGTTGCATGAAGGAAGCCGGAGAGCAGGGCGATGTGAGCATTACACAAAACGACGCACCCTGCCTTGGGCAAGATGCGTCGCACTGGTCACTTTGAAGGCTCTACGAGCCGGACACATCGATTGAGCCAACGTCGCGCTGGTTCCTACGTCAGAAGGCCCTATGAGCCGGACACGCCGCTCGAGCCGAAGCCGCCCGCGCCGCGCTCAGAATCCTCCAGCTCTGCTACCGGCTTGAAGTTGATGTTCTCAACCTTCATGATCACGAACTGGGCGATGCGGTCGCCCTCTTCGATCGTGATCGGCTCTTGGGCATCGAGGTTAATCACGATGACCTTGAGCTCGCCGCGGTAGTTACTATCGATCAGACCCGGTGCGTTGACGATCGACAGACCCTGCTTCAAGGCAAGGCCGCTGCGAGGCAGCACGAAGCCGGCATACCCGTAAGGGATCTGCACGGCAAGCCCCGTAGGCACCAGCGTGCGCTCAAAGGGAGCCAGCGTGAGAGACGCCGTTGCATGAAGGTCGTATCCCGCATCGCCGTTGTAGGCATTCTGAGGAATGACCGCCTTATCGTTCAATGCCTTAATCGGGAGATCAAGCATGGTTGGATTCATCACTTCAGCCCTTTCAAAGCCTCGCGGAACTCATCGACGTTTTTGAAGTCCTTGTAAACGCTCGCGAATCGGATGTAGGCGACCTCATCAAGGGTGGCCAGGCGCGCAAGTACCATCTCACCGAGCTCCTTCGAGCTCGTCTCATGACGCGATGCGTTGCGCAGCTCCGCCTCGATGCTGTCGATGAGTTGAGAGATCTTATCAGACGAGATCGGGCGCTTGGCGCACGCGATCAAGAGGCCCCGGAACAGCTTGTTGCGATCATAGGCTTCAGAGGATCCGTCCGATTTGATGATCACCAGCGGGTTGTCCCCCGACCGTTCATAGGTGGTGAATCGCGTGCCGCATGCCAAGCATTCACGGCGGCGACGAATAGATGAGCCATCCTCGGCAGGTCGAGAATCAACGACCTTGGATTCGAGATTACCACAAGAAGGACAACGCATAAGACCCCTTCGCCCACATACCTTGGCATCAGTATACAAGATATTGTGGTGTAAGGGGTCTTAGGCAGAAATAAAACCTTGTCTGTGGAGCCGGGGCATCCGTACCCCCGCTCGCAAGGGCCGGGCTTGCGCCCTATGCGCCCAGCATGGCAAGCGCCACGAACAGCAGCGCCGTTGCGACGGCTGCGCCGCCGAAGGCGAGGCTGCTCGCGCGCGAAGCCTTGCGATCGGAAATGAAGGCGGAGGAAAGCGAGCCCAGGAAAGGATTGGCGGCGATGCGCTCGGCGAGCGTGAGCGGGCGCGCGCTCCTTACATTCGCTTCATCGAAGAGATCGGCGTCGCGGCGAACGTCACCGAAGTCGATGATGTGGGCGGACTGGTCAACAGGCGTGGCCTCGGGCTTGAGAGCGGCCGAGCCTTCGGTGCGATAGGAGTAGGTGGAGTGACGTGCCATGATGAATCTCCTTTGCTTGCATAGAACCTTTGTTCGTGTATACTGTAATTCGAACATACGTTCTTGTCAACGATTTTACAAACATTTGTTCGTATTACTTGAGGAGCTTACATGACGAGCGCACTTACCAACCGGCAGCAGCGAGTCTATGACTTCATTGAATCCTATATTCAGCAGAAGGGATACGGCCCTACGGTGAGGGAGATCGCCGACGCCGTGAACCTCTCCTCCCCTTCCACCGTGCACGTACACTTGAAGACGCTCGAGGAGAAGGGCTACATCGTCCGCGACAAGCTCAAGTCTCGCTCGATCGCCCTCGCCGAGCCTCTGCATCACGAGGCTGCCTTCGGAAGCGAAGGGTCGGACGACACGCTCGCCCTGCCTCTCGTGGGCAACGTGGCCGCCGGCGAGCCCATCCTCGCCGAGCAGAACATCGAGACAACGATGACGCTCCCGACCGAGCTCGTGGGCGATGCCGCGTCCTTCATTCTCTCGGTCCAT
>CAVCDZ010000004.1:0-2183 GCA_963601095.1 Oscillibacter sp. MSJ-31
GCCTTAGAGACTGGGGGCGTGGCGTAGCAGAGGTTGAGCTGGCCGTCGTCGAGCTGGGCGTCGGGGCAGATCTTGAAGCCGCCGCCGTAGCTGGGCCCGTTTTGGACGGCGAGCAGGTAGGCGTCGATCGTCTGCGCAGCGCCGCCGTCGACGCTGATCGTCATCGAATGGGCGACGAGGTGGTTGATCACCTGGTCGAGGGCGCACTGCACATAGAGGCTCGTGCCGGTGCGGTTGGTCTTTTGCCTCAGCTCGGTCGTGCCGAGCGCGATCGCCGCATCGAGCCCGAACGACAGCGTCTCGGCGAACCAGCGGCCGTTCACCTGACCGACGTCGATCAGCGTGCTTTGGAGCGCCTGTGCTTCGAGTTGCTCGCAGGCGCGGCGGGGCTCGCGCTCCATGCCGAGGCTGCGCGCGAAGTCGTCGCCGTTGCCGCAGGGGATGAGCCCGAAGCGGGGACGGGAGGAGCGGGGGAGCGCCATCAGGCCGTTGACGACCTCGTTGACGATGCCGTCTCCGCCGATGGCGATCACGGTGTCGAACGAGCCGCCCTCTTCGCGTGCGATGGCCGTCCCGTCGCCTGCCGCAACGGTGTAGCGCATCGTCGCGCTCGTCAGCGACTCGGGCGCCGCTGCGCGCAGGCGATCGAGCGTTCCGGCGACGGCTGCTGCGGCCTCTGCCGCCTTGCCGCTGCGGGCGGTGGGGTTGACGATGACGAGCGTCGTGCCGAGCATGGGTCCTTCTTCGCGCTGAGGGGTCAATAAGCCCTCAGATCATATCATGGCAACGCTTGCCGATTAGAGCTTCTCCTGGTCGTTGAATCGCCGTATCTTTTATGGGTTAGAGAATGATGCGCGCTTCCAGGTGCGCGAGACAGAGCGAGGGGGTGCGCCTTGATGCAGAGATCGCCGCTGCGGTGGCCTGACGCGTCTTATCACACGGTGCGCATCCTTGAGGGCGTGTCCTCCGGCATCCGGGAATATCGCAACATCTACCGCAGCTCGTTCGATATCGAGGGATTCCCGTTTTGCAAGCGCCTTGAGCTGTACTGCGTTGCGCGGCGAGGCCGCGATGCGCTGCTGATCGACACCGGCAATCCCGATCTTTGCGGCACGCGCGCGCTCGCCGGCGTGTCGGGGATGCTCGGTGTGCCGTGGGAGGACACGAGCGTTTTCATGACGCACTTCCACGACGATCACGACGGCAACCTCCCGTACTGCGTGTCCCACCACGTCAAGACGGTGTACTCGGGTGCAGTGCGGCCCGCGACGCAGGAGCGCAAGGACGCCTTCCTGCGCGATGTGGATGCGCGCGATTTGGCGTGCGACGAGCTGGACCCTTACCTCGATATGCTGATGGTGGGCAATGCAGCCGCGTGGCTCGGATCCACCAACCACGTCACCTGCCATGGGGGAGAGGTGATCCCGGCAGCGGGGTTCCAGTTCGAGGTCATCGCCACGCCGGGTCACACGAGCAACCATCTCTGCCTGCTCGACCGCGAGCGGAAGATCCTGTTCTCGGGCGATCATGTGATCGACGCGCCTCCCGGCCTGCCTCAGCTCGAGCCTGATCAGCATCTGATCGAGCAGTATCTGAAGAGCCTGACGCTTGTGCGCAACCTCGATCTCGAGGTGCTGCTCATGAGCCACCACGAGCCCCTGTTCGGCTCGCAGTCGATCGATGGGTTCGTCCACATGATTAAGGAACGCTATGCGTCGCTCGTGCGCCGCACGATAGGGTACGTGCGCGAGGCGGGGCGCGTGAGTGTGCGCGAGGCGAGCGTGATGGCGGCGCGGCATTACGCCCACGGGCTCGATGGGTTTTCGGTTGCGGTGCGCTGCCGTCGCATCGCCACGATGTTTGCGAGCTTGGAATACCTGCACGATCGGGGGCTGGCCGAGCGCGGGACAGGCGACGACGGCCAGCTCGTGTATTGGCTGACGTCGCAGGGCAAGTTGTACTACTGAGCGCGGGCTTGCGATCCACCGCCAAGGCCTTCTCGCGATCCACCGCCAAAGCCCTTTCACGATCTCTCGCCACGACCCTTTGACGATCTCCCACCATTACTTCCCGCGATCGACCCAGCCCATCTCCCGATCGATCGTCATAGTCACCCACGGCCTACCCGCCACGGCCACCCCACGGCTCCCGTTAATCCCACCCGCCACGCCCACCCCACGGCC
>CAVCDZ010000005.1:0-10974 GCA_963601095.1 Oscillibacter sp. MSJ-31
ATGTACGCCTTACCGCCTGCCGATCCCCACGTATACAGCGTCTCGGTCGGTGGGAACAAGAGCTCCTTCGGGGGCATCTTCGTGTTCTGCAGCGCCAGGTTCGCGCGCGTGACCTCGCCGCCCTCGCCAAAGAGGGCGAAACGCGACGTGCCGTCCACCATCGCCGGGACGTAGAGACGCGCCGCGCGTGCCGTCGCCTGCAGCACCTCATCGAGCGTGGTCTTTTCCAGCTTCATTGCCACCACCTCCTACATGAACTCTTCGATATCATCGGTCTTGAAGGTGCGCAGAGCATCGATGCCCTCGGGGTCGAGCCCGCCGCCCTCGTAAGGGCCGAACAGCTCGTCGATGTCTTTTACCTGCTTGTGCATCAGCGTCATGAGCGGCAGCCCCATCGGGCAGACGCGCTCGCACTCGCCGCACTCGATGCAGCGGTCGGTCACATGGAACGACCGGGTCACGCCGTAGTAGCGCGCCTGCTCCACGTCAAACTGCTTGCCCTGCCAGCCCTCGCGCTCCTGCTCGGCGAAGCACACCTTGCAGGTGCAGCACGGGCAGGCCTGCCGGCATGCATGGCAGCGGATGCAGGTGGTGTACATCAGGTCGAAGAACGCGCGGCGCTCTTCGCGGCTCATCGCCTCTAAGGCACGCACGTCGGCGAAGCGGTCGTTTTTCGGCTCGGGCACCGGATCCCCTACCAGCTCGTCGAAGATGACGGGGTTGCGGAACTGGCACTCATGACAGCGCTTGAGCTCGATCCCCTCGCGCGTGACGCAGCCGGCGCACGGGAGGCCGATGAGATAGACGTCTGCGCGCGAAAGCTGGTTGTCGGCTATCATGCGATTGACCGCACGCGCCTCGCAGCCGCGCGCGATGAGGCCCACGCGTCCCTTGTCGCGCTGCTCGAGCACGTATTTGGCTAGCAGCTGCTCGCAGTGCTCGTCGCACACGAGGGCGGAGGCCTGCTCGGGCGTCTCAGCGGCAAACGGGGCGCGCTGGTAGGCAAGCCGTCCCGCCTGCCACCCCAGCACGCAGGCAACCGTCCCTTCGGACAGCAGGCTCTGCGCCCGTGCGCGCACCTGATCAGTCGCGTCCATCACTGCACCTCCCTTCCACTCTTGGGCTGCGCAAGCCATTCGAACTTGGCGGCGATGGGCTGCGGGATGTCTTCAGGCGCAAGATGGGGCAGGTCGTTGGCGAGCGGCCCCAGCTCGCGGATGCGATCGCACACCTCGATGACCGTGTCGCGGAACTTGCCCGCCTCCGATCCCGATATCCACCTGACGCGGAAGCGATCGGGCTCGAGCCCCAGGTACTCAAGCAGGCGCTTGTAGACCAGCATGCGACGCTTGGCAAAGTAGTTGCCGGTGGCGTAATGGCAATCGCCCGGATGGCAGCCGCAGACCAGCACGCCGTCGCATCCGTTCTGATAGGCCTTGAGCACGTACTGGGGATTCACGCGCCCGGAGCACGGCACGCGCAGAAGACGAATGTCGGCTGGATAGTCCATGCGGTTTAAGCCCGCCAGATCGGCGCCGGCATACGTGCACCAATTGCAGCAAAAAGCCAGGATCTTAGGGTGCCACGACTCAGGAGCGGCGCAGGCCGCCTGGGCCGTGGGCGCAGAAGCAAACGGGGACTCGCTCATCGCAACAACGCCTCCATCTCTCGCATGATTCCTTCGTCGGTGAAGCCCAAGAGATCGGCAGCGCCCGGCCGGCAGGCGACCGTGCAGGCACCGCACCCCTGGCACAGGCCCGGGTTAGGCTCGGCCACGACGCGCGTCACCTTGCGGGAGTTCTCGCGCACCGTCACCTCCGTAAGCCCCATGGCGCCGTAGGGGCAGATCGGCACGCAGGCGCCGCACCCCGAGCATTTGGATCGATCGACCTTGACGATCATCGGGTTCGACTCGATCTGCCCACGCGCCAACAGCCCGATGACCTTCGACGCCGCAGCGCCGGCCTGGGCCACCGTGTCGGGGATGTCTTTGGGACCTTGCGCCACGCCGGCAAGAAAGACGCCTGCCGTGTTCGTCTCCACGGGGCGCAGCTTGGGATGGGCCTCGGTGAAGAAGCCCTCCGGCCCGCGCTGCACGTTCAGCACGCCCGCGATCTGGGAAGCGCCCGCTGACGGCACCATCGCCGTCTCGAGCACCACCATATCGGCATCGACGCGCACGACGGTGCCCGATAAGGTGTCCTCGCCCAGGCACACGAGCGAGCCGCCTTCGCGGTAGATCTTCGAGACGCGCCCGCGCACGTAGACCGCCCCGTCGTGGAGGGTGTTCATATAGAACTCGTCGTAGGCCTTGCCCGCGCAGCGCACGTCCATGTAGAAGACGAAGCACCGCCCGGCGGGCACCTTGTCCAGGTACTGGTGCGCGTGCTTGGCCGCGTACATGCAGCAGGCCCGCGAGCAGTACGACACGCCCTTGGCTGGATCGCGCGACCCCACGCATTTGATGATGACGACCGTGCGGGGCTCGGCTCCGTCGGAGGGTCGCTGGATATGGCCCTCGGTCGGCCCCGAGGCGTTCACGAGACGTTCAAACTGCAGGCCGGTGATCACGTCGTCATAGCGGCCGCCGCCGTATTCGCCGTAAATCTGCGCCCAATCGATGAGGTCGTAGCCCGTGGCAAGGATCAGGGCGCCAAACGTCTCGATGGACTCCCGATCCTCATCGTCGTAGACGATGGCGCCGGTCGGGCAGATCTTGGCGCACACCCCGCACTTCCCGTCTTTGAGCTTGCGGCATGCGGCGGCGTCGATCGTCGGCTTGGCGGGCACGGCCTGGGCAAAGGGCTTGTAGATGGCCTTGCGCTCAGACAGGCCTTCGTCGAACTCGTTGTTCGTCTTGCTGGGGCACTTGGTCTCGCACGCGCCGCATCCGGTGCACCGATCGTAGTCGACGTACTTAGCGCGCTCTTTGATGGTGGCCTCGAAGTTGCCGATGTAGCCGGTCACCTTCGTGACCTCGGCGCAGGTCTTGATCGTGATGTTGGGATGGTTGTCGGCCTCTGACATCTTCGGCGTGCAGATGCAGGCCGAGCAGTCCATCGTGGGAAACGTCTTGTCGAGCTTCACCATCTTGCCGCCGATCGAGGGCGCCCGCTCCACGAGCGTCACGGGAAAGCCGGCGTCGGCCACGTCGAGCGCCGCTTGGATGCCGGCGATGCCCGCCCCCACCACGAGCACGCGCTTGTTCACCGGGATCGTGGAGGTCGAAAGCGCGTGGTTCGTGTCGACCTTGGCGACGGCCATGGCCACAAGATCGATGGCTTTCGGCGTCGAGATTGCCTTGTCTTTGTGCACCCAGGAGCACTGCTCGCGAATGTTGGCAACCTCGAGCAGGTAGGGATTGAGGCTCGTCTTTTCCGCCAGCATCCTGCGAAACGTCTGCTCGTGCATGCGCGGCGAGCACGATGCCACGACGATGCGGTCGAGATCCTGTTCGCGGATCGCGTCGGCGATCGCCTGCTGGCCGGGATCGGAGCAGGTGTACTTGTTGGTCACGGCGTACGCGACGTTGGGCATGAGGCGGGCGGCGTCGGCCACCGCCTCCACGTCGACCGTCGATGCGATGTTGGTGCCGCAGTGGCACACGAACACGCCGATGCGGCTCATGCGATCACCTCCTTGCCGGCGGCCTGGCGGCGGCGCTTGGCCTCGTGGGCCGCGCGCACCTTAGCCGCACGCGCGGGGTCCATGGCGGCGAGCTTCGCCTCGAAGGCCGCTTCTTCTGCGGAGAGCGCGGGGCGATCGAGCTCGGCGAGCGTCGCGTCGACGCCGCGCGTCATCGCGGCCATCACCTGACGAGCGGCCGGATGGAAGTGGCGCGCGACGCCCGATTCCTCGGGCAGGGCACCGAGCGCGCTCGCCAGAAGCTCGGTGAAGTAGTACACCGGGATGTCGAACGCCGGCGCGCCGGCCTCGCGCCGCGCGCGGTTGACCTCAGCTTCACGCATGTCGAGGTTGGGCATGCAGAGCGGACAGGCGCACGCGATGGCGTCTGCCCCGTTGGCCGCCGCAGCCTCGAAGAGGCGCGCGATCAGGGGCCGCGTGTGCTTGGCCATGCTCACCTGGTGCGAGGCGCCGCAGCACTCGGTCTTGAACGACCAGTCCACGCACTCGGCGCCTGAAAGCGCCACGACCTGCTCCATCGACGTGGGGCATTCCGCGTCGTCGAAGCTGCACAGCTCACGCGGGCGCACCAGCATGCAGCCGTAGTAGCACGCCACCTTCAAGCCCTGCAGCGGCGCGATCACCCGTCCACGCACGGCAGCGGCGACATCAGGGTCCAGGAAGGGCTCGATGCCGTTGACGACCTCGGCTGATGCCGCATAGGGGCGATCGATCAGCGCCTCGATGCGGGCATGGTCGGCCTCGCTTGCGCGCGTGTGCACCAGACCCCGCCGCAGGTTTTGATAGCATCCGGCGCAGAGGGCGAGCACCGGCACATCGCCGAACTGCTCTTCTGCCAGAGCAAGGTTGCGCGCCGGCAGCGCGTCGCCCAGATCGGGGTTGGCGCCGGCCGCCACCGCCGAGCCGCAGCAGTTCCAATCGCGGATCTCGTCGATGCCCAGTCCGATGCGGCGCGCCACATACGAAAAGGATTCCGTATAGGCCTTGCCGGTGGTCTGGGCAGAGCAGCCCGGGAACAGGGCAAATCTACGATTCATGGGGCACCTCGCTCTCAGGCGCAGAGGGTTGTTGGGCTGCCGCAGGAGCAGCAGGGCGCGCTGCAGGGTCGGCAGGGTGCGCCGTCGCATGGCGGTCCTCACGTTCACGCGAGCTCTCTTGAGCCGCGCGGCAGCGAGCGAAAAGTGCCTGGATCTCTTGGGGATCCTGCACCGTGCGCGGCACGGCGACCTCGATCAAACCCCGCCGCATCATCGCCGGCACGTTCGCGACGTCTTGGAACGCATGCCCGCTGGCCAGGTTGTAACCGCCCGCAAGCAGGACCTCATCGGAGATGCCGGTGGTGTGGGTGATGCCTAAAAACACCTCTTGGAACACCTTGGCGTCGCGCACCGCAACGCAACCCTCGTCTGTCGCGACGCGCGTGATGGCCGCCATGAGCGACGGCAGGTCGACGCCTTGGGGGCAGCGCGCCAGGCACACCCCGCAGCCCAGGCACGCCCACGGCATACGGGCGGCGAGCACGGCCTCTGCCTGCCCCAGCTGAAGGGAGCGGATGACCTGGCGGCACGTGAGATCGGCACGCGGCGCGACGGGGCAGCCGGCGGCGCATTTGCCGCACTGATAGCAGTCGCGCAGATCGACGCCTGCCGCAGATGCTATGCGCTCTACCAGGCGCGCCGAAGTTGCGGGCTTGTCGGAGAGATTGACGGCTTCCATCTTCGCATCGCCATCCTTCCAAAAGGGAATGAGGATCTAAGCCAGGCATACCGCCCGGTTTGAACGTGAGATATAGTGTTGTCGTCTCGAAGTGATACTGCTTGTCCTGGTGCCATTGTCCCTTAGCACATGGGGCGTACACCGCCATAAGCCCAGGTAGCGGCGCAAACCAGTACCCCAGCGGACAAGCAGGTGCCGCTCGACCCCGCTTTGCCTACCGCCTGCCCTCTCAGTGCGCCTGGTGCCCGAGCGCTATACTTACGCGCATGGCAGGCTATCAACATATCGCGCATGGCTTCGGCCCCGTGTTCGACGAGCGCTCGCGCATCTTGATCTTGGGGTCGTTCCCGTCAGTGATCTCCCGCAAAACCGACTTCTACTACGGCAATACCGCCAACCGCTTCTGGGGCATCATCGCCGCCTGCACAGGACACGACCTGCCGCAGACCATCGACGAGAAGCGTCAGCTGTTGCTTGCCTCCGGCATCGCGCTGTGGGACGTGATCGCCGAATGCGATATCAAGGGGTCGTCGGACGCCAGCATCAAAAACGTTATCCCGGTGCCGATCGAGCGCATCCTTGCCGCCGCGTCCCTCGACACGGTCTTCTGCAACGGCGCCACCGCCGGCAGGCTCTACAAGAAATACCTTCTCTATAAAGTAGGCATCGAGGCCACCGTCCTTCCCTCGACGAGTCCCGCCAACGCCTCGTGGCGCACCGAGCGCCTCTGCGAGCGCTGGTGCGAGGCCCTTGAGCCGCGCCTTGCCGACGCACGCGAGAAGAACGCGACCAGGGCGCGTGACGAGCAGATCGTGCGCCCGTCTGAGAAAGAGGGCTCCCTCTCCTACGCCGTCGTCTCGACCGCGCCGGCCGCCTCGAGCTTCGCAGTGCACCGCTCGATGCAGGGCAACAAGCGAAAGGACACCAAACCCGAGCTGCTCGTGCGAGAGCGCCTGCGCGAAGCGGGGCTTGGCGGCTATCGCCTGCAGTGGAAAGTCGCCGGCAGGCCTGATATCGCCTGGCCCGGAAAGCGCGTGGCCCTGTTCATCAACGGATGCTTTTGGCACCGCTGCCCGCACTGCAACCCCTCGGTGCCCAAACGCCACATGGAGTACTGGACCGCCAAGTTCGAGCGCAACGTCGAGCGCGATCGCCGCAACGTCGCCGAGCTCAAGAAAGCCGGCTGGACCGTCCACGTTATCTGGGAATGCGAGCTGAAGAAGGATCGCCGCGAAGAGACGTTCGCGCGCCTTTTGCCTGCACTCGCCGCCGAGCTGGGCAAGGAGCTGCACGCGTAGCGCCTGAGGCCCGCTACGGCCGAACGTCGCTCCCCAGACGCGCCGCACGCACCTGCCGTCGTGCACGCAACATATTCCTGCCAGCGCCCGGCCAGCCGCACCCCTCAATCGCCGCTCTTTGAGGAACAGCGCCGCCCGTGGCCTGCCCTTTCATCCGTCCGTTTTGACACCCTCAAATTAGTGCGCCCACCTTCAAGAAGAAAAACCCTGCTCCGCAGCGCTTCGTGATACCTCTGTACTCAACGATTTGCCATCCGATGAAAAGAGGACCCATGACCGCACCCGCATCCCATCTGATCACCGAAGAGCGCGAGGGCGTGTTCATCATCACGCTCAACCGGCCCGAAGCCCGCAACGCCCTTGACTCGGCGCTCTGGGAAGAGCTGTGCCGTGCCTTCGACCGCTTCGACAAGGACGACGATTTGCACGTCGCCATCCTCACCAATACCGGCAAGGTCTTTTGCACCGGCGCCGACCTCAAGGAATACAACAGCCACACGCTGCACCCGCCGCTTGGCTGCGAGACGTGGGGCACCGGCGGCATGACGCGGCGCCTGTGGGCCAAGCCGATCATCGTGGCCGCCAACGGCAAGGTGGTCGGAGGCGGCGCCGAGATGCTGCTCGCCAGCGACTTGGCCCTTCTCTCCGACGACGCGCAGGTATCGTTTCCGGAGGCAAAAAGCGCGCTGTTCCCCGGAAACGGCGGCGCCCCTCTGCGCATCGGGCGCTCCATTCACCTCAAGCACGCGATGGAGCTTTTGCTGACCGGCCGGCCGATCGATGCCGACACGGCCGTCGCCTGGGGTCTTGCCAACCGCGCCGTTCCTGAAGACGAGCTGATCGACGCCGCGCTCGACCTGGCACACGCCATCATGGCCGCAGGTCCGCTCGCTATCCGAATGATCAAGTTCGCGGTCTACGACTGCATGGACAAGAGCTTCATCTCCGAATCGGACGGCTGGCGTCTGATGGACGAATTCCAGCAGCGCGCCGCCACGTCGGACGACGCGCAGGAGGGAACGGCCGCCTTCAAGGAGAAGCGCACGCCCGTTTTTCGAGGTCGCTAGCCATTCCCGTCAAACGTGTGCGAGGGCGCTACACTGTTTGGGATCGTCGGCATGAACACGCATGCCGCAAGGGACACATGAGGAGACCACATGAAGGGATTAGAGGGAATCACCGTCGTCGAGCTGACCGGATACGTCGCAGCGCCTGCGTGCCTGCGCATCCTCGGCGAGATGGGCGCCACCATCTACAAGATCGAGCCGTTCACAGGCGACGAGTACCGCACCAACGGCCCGGCGTTCGGCATGGACAAGACCGACATCGACGACCCGGCGTTTGACCCGGCATCGCTCAACAAGGAGTTCTTGGCCGTCAACCTCAAGGACCCTGCCGGCATGGAGTTCGTCGACAAGATGCTCGCCCAAGCCGACATCATGGTGACGAGCTTCCGCGACAAGGCGCTGAAGAAGCTCGGGCTCGACTACGAGTCGGTCCATGCACGCCATCCCCATCTGGTGTGGGGGCAGATGCGCGGCTACGGCGAGCACGGCCCCGAGAAGGACACCAAGGGCTTCGACACCACCGCCTACGCGGCCCGCGGCGGCTTTCTGGCATCGCTGCCCCAGGCAGGCGAGCACTACCAGCCGGTCAACTGGCCGGCCGCGATCGGCGACTGGAACAGCTCGATCACGCTGACCGCCGGCCTTTTAGCGGCGCTCGTCCGCAAGGAGCGCACTGGCGAGGGCGATAAGGTGACCACGAACCTGCACCACAACGCGCTGTGGGCGATGCAGATCATGCTTGCCTCGTCCCAGTTCGGCGACGTGTGGCCCAAGTCCCGCTACGACGCCACCTGCCCGTCCAACAACACTTACCGCACCAAAGACGGCGTGTGGTTCATCATCTGCTACGGAAGCTACGACCTGTTCTTCGAGCATCTGATGACCTCGATCGGGCTCACATCGATCCTCGGCGACGAGCGTTACACCACCTCGGCGGTCATCAACAACGGCGAGGGCGGCAACACCGAAGTCGTGCATCTGCTCGAGGATCACTTCCTGACCGAGGACTGGAGCCACTGGGAGCCGATCTTCAAGGCCAACGAGATCCCCTACCAGCGCCTGTTCCTGCCCAACGACATCCTGCACGACGAGGAGGCCTTCGCCAACGACGAGCTGCGCACCTTGCATTACGACGAGTTCGGCGAGAAGACGCTGCCCACCGCGCCGGTGCGCCTGGATTCGGTCGGCGACCCGATGCTGCGCCGCGCTCGCCCGGTGGGCTTTGACACCGCGCGCATCATGGAGGAGTTCGGCTACAGCGACGAGGAGATCAAGCGCATGGACGGCTCGGCCGTGAAATGCTACGACGGGCCCGAGGTCCCCGCCTCGGTGCTCGAGCCCAGCTACGGGCCGCGCTCCAAGCGCTAATCGCATCTAATGAAGAGGGGCGCCCGGCACCGCGCGTACGAGGACGCGCCGGGTGTCCCCTCGATGCGCCGCACGAAGGCGCATCCCGTGTCTCAGAAGTTCGTTCCCCGTCTTTCACCTGGGCTTTTTCCGCCCTTTTTCATAGCTATAACGTACATTTTTCCTTTGAACGCATTCACATATAAAAACGAAATAGCTTCGCACGTAGTCCGAAACACGTTCAAATGCTACGATTAGCCCTGAACTGCTGCTATGGCATCTGTCATGGCAACGTTTCCATTCGATCAAGTAATAAGGAGAGGATCGTATTATGGATTTTAAGCTTACCGACGAACAGGAACTGCTCATCGAAAGCGCCCACGAGTATGCCACGCGCTACTTCACCGACGAAGCGGTCAAGCAGGCATACGAGGTTGACCATCACATCAGCGTCGAAGCTGCCATGGCTTATCGCGAGGCCGGCTTCATGCATCTCGGTCTTCCCGAAGAGGTCGGCGGCGTGCCGGTCGACAAGCTCACCGAGGTCCTCTTGGTCGAGAAGCTTCATGAGTTCACCGGCGTGACCCTCCCCTTCGTCACCGACTTCAACACCATCACCGACGTCATCGACTTCGGCTCGGAGGCCCAGCAGGAAATGATCATGAACGCGATCGAGAACGTCGAGAGCACCTGCATCGCCTGCTCCGCGATCTCCGAGCCTGCCGCCGGTTCCGACAACAACGCCATGACCTGCATCACCAAGAAGCAGCCCGACGGCACCTACCTGCTCAACGGCCAGAAGACCTGGGTCACCCTCGGCGGCCTCTCCATCTACACCATGGTCGTTGCCAAGGACGAGGACCCGTCCTACGAAAACGACAAGTACTCCCTGTGGCTCGTCCCGAACGACGCCGAGGGCTTCACGATCGGCCACCTCGAGAAGGTCGGTCAGCAGGCTATTCCGTTCGTCGACCAGTTCTTCGACAACGTGGTCCTCACCGAGGACATGCGCCTTGGCGAGCCGGGCATGGGCTGGAAGCTCCTCATGAAGAAGCTTGAGTTCGAGCGCTGCCTCGTCGTCGCGTCCTCCCTCGGCCTTGCTCAGGCTGCCCTGAACGACGCTGGTGCGTACGCTTCCGAGCGCATCTGCTTCAAGAAGCCCATCGCGCATCAGACCACGATTCAGCTGCACCTCTGCGAGATGGAGAACATCATCCAGAACGTGCGTGCCCGTCTCTATCAGGTGGTCACGATGCTCGACAACGGCGAGTCCACCCGCCTCGAGTCCGCTCTGCTCAAGGGCTATGCCTGCCGCGAGCTGACCCGCGTCGCCGACCTTGCCATGTCCATCTACGCTGCCATCGGTTACACCAAGGAGATCCGTGTGGGTCGCATTTGGGCTGACCTCCGCGGCAACGAGATGGGTGGCGGCACCACCGAGATCATGGACTACATCGCTGGCCGTCAGCTCGTCAAGAAGTACAAGGCCAAGTAAGTCTCGTCGATCCTGCGTTTGCGCCCTTGCGGCGTGACGCGCGCTCGCGCACTCAGCGCCCCGATCCGTCGGGGCGCTTTTTTGTTGCGGGGGTTCGGGCGGCGCGTGCGGCATGGGCACTTGACGTGCGGGCGGCCCATGGGCGACGTGTGGGCGCTCGGGACGCGCAGGCGCTGGCGCAAGCACCTCATCAGGTGCGCTCAGACGGCGTGCATCAGATCGTCGAACAAAACCAGCCAGACACAAAAGAGTTAACCCATTCGACACGTAAACCAGATAGACTGGAAACGTTTTTGTAATGAAAAGGCAATCAAGGAGAATCATGAACAAGATCGTTCAGGCATGGACAAGCCTCAGCTTGATCCAGCGCATTCTAATAGGCTTGGTAATCGGTACCCTGCTGGGC
>CAVCDZ010000006.1:0-5066 GCA_963601095.1 Oscillibacter sp. MSJ-31
CTCGCGCGTCTCGGCGATGCCGAGGGCACGGAGCAGAAGCGTCGCAGGCTGCTTGCGCTTGCGATCGATGCGAACCGAGAGGATGTCGCGCTTGTCGGTCTCGAACTCGAGCCAGGCGCCACGAGACGGAATCACCTTGGCGTTGTAGATCGTCTTGTCGGACGTCTTGTCGCGCTCGGCGGAAAAGTACACGCCAGGGCTGCGGACCAACTGCGAGACAACGACGCGCTCGGTGCCGTTGATGATGAACGTGCCACGCTGGGTCATGAGCGGGAAGTCGCCCATGAACACGTCCTGTTCCTTGA
The DNA here is from genome assembly GCA_963601095.1 of Oscillibacter sp. MSJ-31. GTDB lineage: Bacteria > Actinomycetota > Coriobacteriia > Coriobacteriales > Eggerthellaceae > Anaerotardibacter. Next base: position 306 of record CAVCDZ010000006.1, read on the forward strand.
TCTCGCCCGTCTCACGATTGATGAAACGGATTTCTGCGAACAGCGGAGCCTGATAGGAGACGTCGCGCTCTTTGCACTCGTCCACGCTATACTTGGGTTCGCCGAACTCATGCTTGCCGAATTCAACGCACATGTCCTTGGTGTTGGATTCGATGGGGCTGATGTCGGCGAAGGCATTCGAAAGGCCTTCGCCCACGAACTGCTTGAAGCTTTCCGTTTGGATGGCGATGAGATTCGGCACGTCCATGACGGCGGGAATCTTCGCGAAGCTCCGGCGAGTCCTATAACGGCTGGTAGAATCGGGGTTTTGAGACTGAACCACGAGTCGTTTCCTCCTTCGGTGCAACCGGTTATCTGTCATAAAGACACGATCTAATAAGATACGTCGCGCATATATGAGCGTCAAGGAAATTTTTTTTCAATTATGGTTTCGCTCTGTAGTTTGGGAAACAAACGCCCAGGCAGGACTGTTCTGCACGGCTTCGCTGCCAGCGCGTAAGCGCCCCTTGCCTCAGCGCGCCGACAGCCGACGAGGCGACGCGCGTGGGCGCCCCTCAGCATTCTGGCAGACACCTGAGGAGTGCAACGTGTGTGGGCGCCTCCCACCGTCCGGTCATCTAAGACGCAGCATCTGGCCTGCCTTCGCCTCCCTGACCGCCGGTTGAGACCAACGCACGCGGTCATCGCCGGCAACCCCGACAGCCTCGCCTTCGCCTACCCTCGCCACTCCGGTCGCGAAAAACCCGCCTAAGATGCGCCAGAGAAAAAATATCCTCGGTTTCTGGCAAGCGCCGTCGGATGTACGCAGCACGCGCTTGCCGACAAGCGCCTAACCACCCCTGTTCCGCAACAGTTTGACCTTATTCGTTGCGTATCTCGCGCCTGAAGACGTCCTCGCCGCCTGGACAGCCCCGCAGAGCTGCGTACCTCCGTGCGCGGTTGCCAAAAACTGCCCGATCTTTTTCTCTGCCACCTTATCCCACGCCCTACGCCGCCAATCCCTGCCCTATCCGAGGCTTCGAGCTCACCGCGTCCCGCCCCAATGCCTCGGGCGAAGCGAGCCGCGGCACCCGCCCCAACGCAAAGCGCCCGGCAGCCGTCTCGCCGCCGGGCGCTCATCACGCGAAATGCAATCGGGAAACGAGCCGCGCGCTACTTGGCCTCCTCGACCGGCAGCGGTGTCTCGTCCACCTCGTCTAGGTTGTTCTGCCACACGTAGTGCTTCGTCTCATGCGCCACCAGTGCCGACAGTCCCAGCACCGCGATGAGGTTCGGGATGGCCATCAGGGCGTTCGTGATGTCGGAGATGTTCCACACGAAGCCCGACACGCCGATCGCGCCGAGGAAGCACACGAACAGGAACACGATCTGATACGGGCGGATCGCATGCTTTCCGAACAGATAGGTGATGCAGCGGTTGCCGTAGTAGCTCCAACCCAGGCTCGTCGAGTAGGCAAACAGCACCAACCCGATGCACAGCACGAACGACCCGACCACCGGAATGCGGTTGAATGCCATCGTCACCAGCTCAGCCGAAGCGGAAAAGCCGCCGTTCACGTACAAGTTCATGATCTGGGGATCGGCGAGAACCGACGTCATCAGGGCGAGCGCCGTCAACGCGCACACGATGACCGTGTCCCAGAACGTGCCCGTCATCGAGATCAGCGCCTGCTTGGCGGGGTTTTTCGCGATCGCCGCCGAAGCAACCAGCGGCGAGGAGCCCAAGCCGGACTCGTTGGAGAACAGGCCGCGCGCGCAGCCGAACTGCAGCGCCATCGACACCGTCGTGCCGAGCGCGCCGCCGAACGCCGCTTGAGGGTTGAAGGCGCTCACGACGATCTCGCGATCGCGTCGCCCAGATACGCGCCGTTGATCGCGATCAGCGCGATGCAGCTCAACACATAGAAGATCGTCATGAACGGAATCAGCTTCTCGCACACCTGGGAGATGATCTTGATGCCGCCCAGGATGACGACGGCCACGAGCACGGTCACCACGATGCCGACGATAATCTGCATCCAGCTGGTGTCGAACAGGCCGAACACCGAGAACGTGTCAGTCGCAAGCGGGTTGTCGCCAGCAAGCGACACCACCGCGCCGGACAGGGAGTTGGTCTGCACCGCCGCGCCGATGCCGAACGAGGCGATGGCGGCGAAGAGCGCGAACAGGATGCCGAGCACCTTGCCGAGCACCTTGTTCTTGAAGCCGCGCTGAAGCGCGTACATGGCGCCGCCGAGCATGTTGCCGTTGTGGTCCTTGACGCGGTACTTCAGCGCGATCAGCGTCTCAGAGTACTTGGTGGCAATGCCGAAAACGCCGGTCAGCCACATCCAGAACAGTGCGCCCGGGCCACCGGCGAGCAACGCCGTGCCCACACCGATGATGTTGCCGGTGCCGATCGTCGCGGCGAGTGAGGTGGTCAGCGCCTGGAAGGGGCTGACGTCGCCGTCGCCCTCGTCCTTGGTCACCGACAGGCGGATGCCCGTGCCCAGCTTGCGCTGGATGAACCCGGTGCGAAACGTCATGAACACATGCGTGCCCAGCAGCAGCAGAATCATGATCGGACCCCACACGAAGCCGTCGAACGCGGACACGACGTCCTCGATCCACGAGGTGCTGCCCGTGCCGGCTGCTGCCAGGCCGTCGCCTAAGCTGGTGAATGGTTCGACGAAGAACTGGAAAAGAAAGTCTTCCATGGATCTCCTCACGTCAGGGAGACGCCCGGCAAAGGCGCTTCCGGTTTTCAGGATGTCCGAATAAAGCGCCAGCTCAGGTGATCCGTCGGGGCATGAGCAGATCGGCTGCACGGGCGCTTTAGCAGAGTAAGAGCGTCCTTATTGTCAGCTTCGATTGTTTCGAACGTGCTACAAAGCAGCCAGCGGCCCTCATCGGTCCGAAATGCGGTCTGGCCTGCCCGCTCGTCGGCGCGCACGCACCGCAGAACCGCACGCTCGCGCCGCGATCATTGCCGCGAGGTTTCCCGCCTCAAACGCACGAAGGCCCCGTGCGCACCAGCGCACGGGGCCTTACAGCCTTGAATCAATCGCCTAGACGAAGTCGTACAGGTCCTTGGTCGCCTCGCGGAAATCGGCGTACACCTCGGCGGCAACGCACTCGTCCAAGACGAGCTCGAAGCTCGACGGCTGACCGTCCTCGTCGAAGTCCGTCACCTCGAGAATGGTGACTTCCCCGGATCCGCCGGCCTCGATGCCGTCGCCGACCTCGAAGAAGAAGCCGTAGCGGCGGTCGTGGTGGATGATGAGCCCGAGGAACTCCATGTCCACGGTATCGCCCGACTCATCCTCAAAGGTGAATACGGTGCCCTCCTTGACGGGAGGGGCAAAGTTGGGGGCTGAGCCTTCTCTCATCGCTTCCTCTTTCCCTTGGAACGGTTGGTCTTGCGCTTCGACGCCGCAGCGCCCGCAGCCTTCGCCTGCGCCGCATCGGCAGAAGCCTTGGCGCCCTCCTCGGTCGAAGCCGTCGGAAGCTCAGGCACCGGGTACGGCGTGGACGCGAAGGTGAACAGCTGAACGGCGGAGCCGAACTTGCGCACCAGCTTGGCGTTCTGCGGCTCGCGCGTCTTCCACATCGCGAAGAGCGGCGTTGCCACCGCGATCGACGAGTAGGAGCCGGCGATCAGGCCGACGGCCATCGCGAACGCGAAGTCCTTCAGGGTCTCGCCGCCGAAGAGCAGCATGCCCAGAACCGGGACGAACGAGGTGAGCGTCGTGTTGATCGAGCGGATGAACACCTGGTTGATAGAGTGGTTCGCCATCGACATGAAGGTGGACTTCACCGTGGCGAGCTTCATGTTGTCGGTGATGCGGTGGAACACGACGACCGTGTCGTAGAGCGAGTAACCCAAGATCGTGAGCAGCGCCGCGATCGTGTTCGGGTTGACCTCGCGGCCCACCAAGGCATACACGCCCACCACGATTATGAGGTCGTGCAGCAAGGCGACGACCGCCATGATGCCCATCTTGTATTCGAAGCGGATCGCGATGTAAGCGATGATCAGCAACAGCGAAACGAAGAACGCGATGAGCGAGGATTGGATCACGCTCTGGCCCCAGTCAGGACCGACCGTGTTGACCTCGAAGCTGTCGGTCGACAGGCCAAGCTCGTTGACGACCTTGGTGGCCTTGGCTGCCGCATCCTCGGCCGACGTGTCGGTCGTGCGGATCAGGTAGCCCTCAGCGCCGTCGGCGTTGGTGGTCTGGACCACCGCGTCAGGCTCGCCGGCATCGGAGAACGCCGTGCGCATCTGATCGATCGTGACGTCGCCCGTGTCGTGGAAGGCGATCGACGTGCCGCCCACGAACTCGATGCCGAACTGCAGGCCGCGTACGCCGACCACGACGAACGACAGCACGACGAGTACGGCAGACAGCGAGAGCAGCACCTTGCGAACGCCCATGAAGTTGATGTCGTGGCGGATGAATCGGCCCTTCAGCTCGTCGAGCGTCTTGTGCGTGAACGACTTCTTCACGCCTGCGGCCTCATCCTCGGCATGCGCCTGCGGGCTGCGGTCGCCGCCGGTCAGCTCGGCGTAGACGCCGGCAGCCTCCTGCGAGTCCTTGATGCCCCAGAACCCGGGATGGTGCGCGATGGAATGCGGCGCCAGAAGACGGATCAGCGGTGCCTTCAACAGCAGCATCATCACGATGTCGCAGAAGATGCCGAGCGCAAGCGTCATGCCAAAGCCCTTGACCGAAGCCGAAGCCAGGAAGAACAGGGTGAGCGCCGAGACCAGGGTGACGA
>CAVCDZ010000007.1:0-12593 GCA_963601095.1 Oscillibacter sp. MSJ-31
GCGGGGCTACATGATGAGCGACTTGATGCCGATGAGGAGCAGGACGATGCCGCCGACGATCGTCGCGCGCTCGCCGAGCGCGTTGCCGAAGCGTTTGCCGATGAGCAGGGCAACCGTGCAGGTGAGCGCCGTCGTGGCGGCGATCAGCGAAACCGCGAACCCGACGTTGACCGACAGGGCGGCGAAGCTCACACCGATGGCAAGCGCATCGATGCTCGTGGCAAGCGCTTGGAACAGCAGGACGGGGGAGGGTGAGCGTCGATTCCTCTCCCTCTTCTTCCTCCTCTTCATGGAAGGCGTCCCAGATCATCTTGCCGCCGATGCCCGCCAAGATGACGAAGGTCAAGATGCCGGCGTACTGGCTGATCACATCGCTGACGAGCTGGCCGAGCAAATAGCCGATGAGCGGCATGATCCCCTGAAAGATACCGAAGGCCAGCGGCATCCAGGCTTCGCGGGCGCGGGTGAGATTGCGGTAGGCGAAGGTGTTTGAGATGGTGACGGCGAAGGCATCCATCGAGAGTGCGAGACCGAGAATGAGAATTTCAACTGTGCTCACGGTAACCCTTCTTTCGCATACATAAAGATGTATTATCGCGCGATGTCCGATGCTTGTTAAGCGTCATTCGCGGGTTTTTGTGGCTTTGCGAGAAGCCTGTCGGGCCCCTCGGGTCGCCGTTTTCGTTCGAGCGCGCGGGCGAGAGAAGAACAGGGGCCGACGGGGCAGGTCAGCGCTTTGCAGCCGTCGCGTGAGGCTTATACTAGAAAGTCTGATGGATGCGCATCCCGCGATCGCGGCATCCCTCAGGCAAGGCAGCAGAGGTTTAAGGCGGCATGGCCGCTTCGAGGAATGAGAAGGCTCATGGCGCACGATTCCCAGACACAGGACGCGACGACTCCCGATGCTCGTGAGGCGGACGGTCCTGTCGGCTCTGCGGTGGCGGATTTCGCCGATGCCGCAGACAAGGCGGCAGCGCCTGCGAGCGGCCCGACGTTCGTGCGCGGGTCGCTGCGTGAGAAGGGGACGGGATCCTCAGACGCGCCCGCCCGTCACCACGAGCGCACGGCGCGCATGGGCACGGCTTCGATTCCGAAGCTGATCGTCGAATTCGCCGTGCCGTCGATCGTGGGTATGCTCGTCAACGGCGCCTACAACGTCATTGACTCGGTCTTCCTTGGCCAGGCGATGGGCGAGACGGGCCTGTCGGTGGCGACGGCGGCTATGCCGCTCATGACGGTGTCGATGGCGTTGGCGATGCTGATCGGCAACGGCGGCAACGCGCTGGCGGCCTTGCGCCTGGGCGAGGGCAACCGCGACGCAGCGGAGCGGAGCCTGGGCAACACGGTTGCCCTCGGCATCATCTTGTCGTTCATCGTCGCGGTGGTGGTGAACATCCCCGCATGCATGGACGCCCTGCTCCACCTCTCCAGTGCCACGCCGGAGATCTACGATTACACCTACTCGTTCATCTATATCCTCTGCATGGGGCTCATCTTCCAGATCATCGGCATGGGCGTGAACAACTTCATCCGCACCACCGGCGCCCCGAATCGCGCGCTGGGCACGATGCTGATCGGCACGGCATCGTGTATCGCGCTTAACTATCTGTTCGTCATGGTCTTGGGCTGGGGTGTTGTCGGCAGTGCGCTGGCGACGGTGCTGGGCCAGGCGGTGTCGTGCGCCTGCGTGCTCTACTACTTCATCGTGACGAAAAACGTGGCGATCAAGTTGCATCTGCATTGTCTGCGCTTGGAGTCCGAGACGGTTGGGCTGATCCTGTCGCTTGGCGTCGCAAGCTTCGTCATGCAGACGGCAATGTCGGTGATCAACTTTTTGATCAACTACCTGCTCGTGTTCTATGGGAGCCAGTCGCCGATGGGCGCCGAGGCGGCGCTGGCCTCGATCGGCGTCGTGCAGCGTTGCGCGATGTTTACCGTGCTGTCCCTGATCGGCACCGCGGTGGCGATTCAGCCGCTGTTGGGCTACAACTACGGTGCGGGCCTGATCCCGCGCGTGAGGGCGACGCTCGGCTACGGTATCCTCGGTGCGACGCTGATCGGCGTGTGCATGTGGGTGCTGATCATGGTCTTTCCCCATCAGATCGTGGGCATCTTCGGCATTCGCGACGATGGCTTGCGCGACTTCACGGCGTTCGCGCTCGACATCTGGCTGTTCTTGCTGCCGATCATCGGGTTCCAGATCGTGTCGTCCAACTACTTCCAGGCAACCGGTCAACCGATGAAATCGGTCATCTTGTCGCTGACGCGCCAGGTGCTGTTCCTGATCCCGCTCCTGATCGTCCTGCCCATCGTGCTGCCCCAGGTGATAGCGGGCTTCACGAGCCTCGATGCGCTCTACGTCGCCGCTCCGGCCTCCGATGCGCTGGCCACGCTGACGTCGGCCTGGTTCATCGCCGGCGAGCTTCGTCGCCTGCGCCGCATCGAAGCGGGAGAGATCACGGCGAAGTTCGGCAAGAGCGCCTCGGGACGCTAGGGGGGGAGGCTCCTGGCGCCAAGGAGTGGCGCTCTCATGCATCGGGCAGCCGGGCCGTGAGCCGTCTCGCGGTATCCGGCGCCATGATCGTGCATGCGGGCGCGGCGTGCCAGGATGCTGAGCCGAGGCGCGCTAAGATGCCGAAGCGACGGTGTTCCCTGACCCATTGAAGGTTCAAACACCGTGTGTCGCCGTACAAGAAAAAGGACGAATCTACCTAATGTGTAGATTTTGTTTTGGGCGACGCGCGTCTGAGCTGCATGGTTGAGAACCTTGTTTTTTACGTTCTTTTCACAGCGGTGCAGAAGGGTATACTCACACGTATTTCACCGAACATGAAAGGAGTGGCTCCCCGTGTCTGCCACCACAATCACTCAATCATCCTCCCGCGCACGCTCCGTTGCGTTCTGCGGCCTCTCGATCGCTCTCATGGCGGTTGCGGCGTGGGTCACCGTTCCGTTCGGCCCGGTGCCGTTCACGCTGCAGACGCTTGCCGTGATGTTCGTCCTCTTCGCCCTGACGCCCCAGCAGGCGCTGGCCTCGATCGCCGGCTACCTGATCCTCGGTGCGATCGGCCTGCCGGTGTTTGCCTCGTTCAAGGGCGGCCTGGCTGCGCTTGTCGGCCCGACCGGCGGCTTCATCGTGGGCTTCTTCGTCGCCGGCGCCGTGGCGCTTGCCGTCGGTGCCCTGGTCAAGGGCGTGCCCGCCTTCTCGTCCGAGACTGAGAAGTCGTTCTTCGGCGCCAAGATCGCCGCGGGCGTGCTCGCGCGCAACCTGGTGATGGGCATCGTGTTCCTCATCGTGCTGTACGCCTTTGGTTGGGCATGGCTCATGTATGCGGCCAGCATGTCTGCCGAGGCCGCGTTCTTCGCCGCGGTCGCCCCGTTCGTGGTGATCGACCTCGTCAAGATGATCGCCGCCGTCCTTCTTGCCCAGGCCGTCGGCGCTGCCGTCAAGGCTTCCGGCTCGCGCGCCTAGCGCTTGAGAGGGGCGCGGGCGGATCGCTTGCCTGTGCGCCTTTCCCCTTAAGGAAGCCTGCAAGCGCAAAACCCCTTCCACCAAAAAAGCGGCTCAGCCTTCGGGCTGGGCCGTTTTTTGCGTTTCGGGGGGGGGCGCTGTGTGCGCTGCGCCTTCTCGCAGGATGCGCTCTACGGGCGACACGCCTGCCAGAAGCCGCACCCACGCGCGGATCGCGCCATCCTGACGCGCGCCTACTTAACCGCAGGGAAGGTCATCACGAACACGGCGCCGCCGCCCGGTGCGTTGAACGCGGTCACGGTACCGTCGTGGCTCTCGACGATCTCTTTGACGATCGCCAGGCCCAGCCCCGCGCCGCCGCTGTTGCGGGCACGCGAGGAGTCGGTGCGGTAGAAGCGCTTGAACAGCAGGAGCGGGTCGACGTCCCCGATGCCGCAGCCGTCGTCCTTGACGGCGACGACGGCCTGGTTGTTGAGTCCGGACAGCATCACGCTCACGTGCCCGCCCTCGTCGACGTGGCGGATCGCGTTGTCCACCAGGTTGATGAGTGCCTGCTTCAGACGGTCGTTGTTGCCCAGGATGTCGGGCGCGGCGCCTTCGACCGACAGCTCGACGTGCTTGTCCTGCGCGATCGGGCCGAGCATATCGATCACGTCGCGCGCGATCGGTTCGATGTTCAGGCGCTTGAAGTCGGTGACCGCCTTGTCCTCCTCGACGTGCTGCAGGGCCAGCAGCTGATTCGTCAGCTTCTTCAAGCGCTCGGTCTCATCGAGGATGATCTCGCAGAAATGCTCACGGGTGGCCTGGGGCATGTCGGGATCCAACATGAGTTCGGCGTTGCCGCTGATCGCCGTCAGGGGGGTGCGGAATTCGTGGGCAACGTCGCTGACGAATTCATTTTGGCGCTGCTTGAGCGTGGTGAGCTCCTTGAGGCGCGCGTCGTAGACGCGGGTGAACTCCTCGATGTCTTCCGACAATTCGTCGACCTCGCGCATCTGCCCGGTGGCGGTGAAGTGAACGCTCGTGTCGCCTTGGCGGTATGCCTGGGCCTTCTGCGTCAGGTTGCGCAGGGGCTGGCTCAGGAAATGCGCGATCAGCATGCTCAGGAAGTAGGTGGCGCAGCTGATCGGGATCACGAACACGAACAGCGCATAGGGTGCGTGATAGAAATGGACGGCGGCAAGCGCCACGAGCGTGCACGCAAGCAGCGACACGAGTGTCGTCAGAAAAGAAATATGGGTGAAGAGTCGCATAAAAAGGTGACCTCAGGCATCGTGAAAAGGCCCAAGACGCACCGAGAGCGCAGTGAGCCGCTTACTTCTTAAAGCGATAGCCGTACCCGCGCACCGTTTCCACAAGCTTCGGGTCGTAGCCCGCTGCCTCTATCTTATCGCGAAGGCGCTTGATGTGAGTGTCGACCGTCTTGGTCTCCGTAATGAATTCCCAACCCCAGGCATCACGCAGCAGATCTTCGCGCGAGACGACCTTGCCGGCGTTGCGCATCAAACAGCACAAAAGCTCGAATTCACGCGGCGTCAAATCGATGTCGCCCTTGGGGCCGCGGGCAACGTGCGTGTCCTCGTTCAAGGTGATGCCGCCGGCCGTCACCTCGTTTGAGGGTTGGACGGCCTCGGTGCCCTGGCTGCGGCGCAGGAGCGCGCGGGTGCGGGCCAAAAGCTCACGCACGCCGAAGGGCTTGGCGAGGTAGTCGTCAGCGCCCAGCTCAAGGCCGACGACCTTGTTGAGCTCGGTGTCGCGTGCGGACAAGAACAGGATGGGCGTGGACGTCTTCGCACGGATGCGGCGGCACAGCTCGTAGCCGTCGATGCCGGGGAGCATGATGTCGAGGATGAACAGATCGAAGTGCTCGTTCTCGATCTTTTCCAGCGCGTCTTCGCCGTTGGAGGCGACCTCGGTGCGGTAGCCTTCCTTCTGCATGGCGTAGCTGACGAATTCTGTGATGGAAGGCTCATCGTCGACGATGAGGATGCGTGCGGGGGAGTTGTCCATTGATTTCCACCTTCTGTGCGCCGACCGACCGGTTGCGATATGAGCGCTACGAAATCTTCTAGACTCGATAGTATGATAGCATTCGCTCGTAACACTCATTTTGAAAGGGATTGTCAGGAACATGTTACTTGCTATTGACGTGGGGAATACCCAAACCGTCCTCGGCATTTACGACGACGATCGGCTGGTCCACATGTGGCGTCTGGCCACCAACGTCGACCATACCAGCGACGAGCTTCGCATTAAATTGAGTGTGCTCATGCGGGCCGAGGGGCTCGATTTTCCGGATATCAACGGCGCCATCATGGACTCGGTCGTTCCGGCGTTGACCCACAACTGGGAAAAGGTATGTCAGCGCGCTTTCAACGTGACGCCGTTCGTGGTGTGCACCGAGGCCTGCGGCCACATGATCAACATCGACCCCGGCACGTTCGGGGAGCTGGGCGCCGACCGCGTCGCCGACGCGATCGCGGCCAAGAAGATCTACGGTTCCCCGGTGATCGTGTGCGACTTCGGCACGGCGACCAACATCGAGGTCATCGATGCCGAAGGGACGTTCCGCGGCGGCGCCATCGCGCCGGGCATGGAGTCGTCGGTGCGCTCGGTCCTGTCGCGCGCGGCCCTTCTGCGCTCGTTCGAGCTGGAGGATCCCTGCGTGGCGATCGGCACGAACACTGCCGACTGCCTGAAGATCGGCGTGGTCTACGGCGAGGCGGCGCGCGTCGACGGCCTGGTCGACCGCATCTGCGAGGAGCTGGGCTATGAGGTGCGCGTGGTGGCGACCGGCGGGCTTGCTCACCGCATCGCCCCGGTTTCCAAGCGCATCACCGAAATCAACCTCGAACTGACCCTGCAGGGCCTGCGCATGATCTATGGTGAGATGGCTCGCTCATAGCGGGCGCACGGCCGGATCGCTCGATGAGTCTCGGGCGGGCTGCACCATCAATCGCACTGATAAAGCATCAACAGAGCCGACGGATTGGCTGAGAAGAAAAGGTGGGTACACACGTGTTGAGTGATATCGAGATCGCCCAGGCGGCGGTTCCGCAGAACATCACCGCTGTCGCCGAGGCGGCGGGCATTCCCGAGAAGTATCTGGAGTGCTACGGCAAGACCAAAGCAAAGGTCGACTACAACCTGCTGCGCGATGAGGAGCACACTCCCGGCAAGCTGGTGCTGGTGACGGCCATCAACCCCACGGCGGCGGGCGAAGGCAAGACCACGACGACGGTCGGCCTGGGCGATGCGCTGACGCATCTGGGCAAGCGTGCGCTCATCGCGCTGCGCGAGCCGTCCCTAGGTCCGGTCTTCGGCATCAAGGGTGGTGCTGCAGGCGGCGGCTATGCCCAGGTCATTCCCATGGAAGATATCAACCTGCACTTCACGGGCGACTTCCATGCCATCGGCGCTGCCAACAACCTGCTGGCGGCCCTTCTCGATGCCCACATCCATAACGGCAACCAGCTGGGCATCGACGTGCGCCGCATCACCTGGAAGCGCGTCGTCGACATGAACGACCGCCAGCTGCGCAACATCGTGTGCGGCCTGGGCGGCAAGGCCCATGGCGTGCCGCGCGAGGACGGCTTCGACATCACGGTGGCCTCTGAGGTCATGGCGATCTTCTGCCTGGCCACCTCGATCACCGATCTCAAGGAGCGCCTCGGCCGCATCGTCGTGGGCTACACCTCCGACGACGAGCCGGTCACGGCGCATGACCTGCACGCCGAGGGCGCCATGGCGGCGCTGCTCAAAGACGCGCTCAAGCCCAACCTCGTGCAGACGCTCGAGGGTACCCCGGCGTTTGTCCACGGCGGCCCGTTTGCCAACATCGCCCATGGCTGCAATTCGCTCATGGCCACGCGCATGGGCCTCGCGCTCGGCGATTACTGCGTCACGGAAGCCGGCTTCGGCGCCGACCTGGGCGCTGAGAAGTTCCTGGACATCAAATGCCGCCTGGCGGGCCTGAAGCCGGACGCGGTCGTGGTCGTCGCCACGGTGCGTGCGCTGAAGAACCATGGCGGCGTGCCCAAGGCCGAGCTCAACGAGGAGAACCTCGAGGCGCTCGAACGCGGCCTGCCCAACCTCACGCAGCACGTGGAGAACATCACGAAGGTCTTCGGCCTGCCGTGCGTCGTCGCGATCAACGAGTTCCCGACCGACACGCCCGCCGAGATCGAGCTCGTGCGCACCAAGTGCCAGGAGCTCGGCGCGAACGTCGCCTTGTCCCAGGTGTGGGCGCGTGGCGGCGAGGGCGGCACCGAGTTGGCCGCTGAGGTCATCCGCCTGTGCGAACAGCCCAGCGAGCTTCACTTCGCCTACGACGATGACCAGGGGCTCATCGAGAAGATCGAGGCCATCGCCACGCGCGTCTACCGCGCCGACGGCGTCGACTTCGCGCCGTCTGCCCGCAAGGAGATCGCCAAGCTCGAGCGCCTGGGCTTCGCGGGCATGCCGGTGTGCATGGCCAAGACCCAGTACAGCTTCTCCGACGACGCCGCCAAGCTCGGCGCGCCGCGGGGCTTCCGCATCACGGTGCGCGAGGTGAAGGTGTCGGCCGGCGCGGGCTTCGTGGTCGCGCTCACGGGCAACGTCATGACCATGCCGGGCCTGGGCAAGAGCCCGGCGGCCTTCCAGATCGACGTCGACGAAACCGGCAAGATCACCGGATTGTTCTAGGGAGAGCACACTCACCATGGATCGTACCTTTATCGAAGAAGTGGCAGCCGGCACCCCGACGCCGGGCGGCGGCGGGGCGGCTGCGTACTGCGGCGCGCTGGGATCGGCGCTCTCGTCGATGGTCGGCAACCTCACCGTCGGCAAGGAGAAGTTCGCCGACGTGGAAGACGAGGTCGTCGCGCACCTGCACGACCTGGGCGTCGTCCGCGACGAGCTGCTCGAGCTCGTCGACCGCGATGCCGCCGCCTTCGGCCCGCTCGCCATGGCCTACAAGCTGCCGCGCGCGACCGACGTGGAAAAGGAGTACCGCCACGGCGTGATCCAGCATGCGCTGATCGACGCGATCGAGGTGCCGTTCGCCATCATGAACGCGTGCGCTCGCGTGATAGAGTTGAGCGATTTTCTGGCGTATCATGGGACGCGGACAGCGGTCTCCGACGTCGCGACTGGCGTGTCGTTCGCGAAGGGCGCCCTCAAGGGGGCGGCGCTCAACGTGTACGTCAACGCGCGGCTGATGGACGACCGTGAGCAGGCGCAGCGCTACACCGACGAGGCCGACCGCATGATCGTCGAGTGCGGGCGCCGCGCGGATGAGATCTATAACTATGTGCTGGAGGAAATTAGGTAAATCATGACCCGAGTTCTGAAATCTAAGCCCGTCACTGACGCCATCGCCGACGACCTTGCCCATCGTGTGGAGCGCCTGAAGATCTTGGGGATCGATCCGACGCTGGCTATCGTGCGCGTGGGATCGCGCCCGGACGACCTGAGCTACGAGCGCACGGCCTGCCGTCGCGCTCAGACCCTCGGCCTTTCCACGCGCGTGTTCGATCTCGACGAGAAGGTCTCGCAGGAGAAGATCCTCTTGCAGCTGCGCCGCATCAACAGCGATTCCGCGATCCACGGTTGCCTGGTGTTCCGCCCGTTGCCGGACGGCATGGAAGACAAGCTGATCTGCGACGAGCTGGCGATGGCCAAGGACGTCGATGGCGTGTCGACCGCCTCGCTCGGCGCGGTGTTCACCGATGCCAACGAGGGCTTCGCGCCCTGCACGGCCGAAGCGTGCGTCAAGACGCTCGACTTCTACGAGATCCCGATCGAGGGGCGCCATGTGGTCGTGGTCGGCCGCAGCCTCGTCGTCGGCAAGCCGGTCGCGATGCTACTTTTGCGCCGCAACGCGAGCGTGACCATCTGCCATTCGCGCACGGCCGATCTGGCCGAGATCATGCGCACGGCCGACATCGTGATCTGCGCGACGGGCCGTCCGCGCGCCTATGACGCGTCGTACTTCAAGCCGGGTCAGACGGTGCTCGACGTCGGTATCAACTTCGACAAGGACGGCGTGCTCTGCGGCGACGTGGACTACGATTTCGTGGCCCCGATCGTCGATGCGATCACGCCGGTTCCGGGCGGCCTGGGCTCGGTGACCACGTCGATCACGATGGAACACACCGTCACCGCGGCGGAAAAGACGATCCGCTAGCGTCGCTGGCGGGGTGCGCTGACGGACCCCCCGGCCTGCTGCGTCGCCAACCCCACCTGAGTGTGCGAGCGCCGCGTGTCATGGGCACGCGGCGCTTTTTCGTGTGTGAGGGGGGGGCGACGCTCGCACGGCTGCCGCGCTCTCCATCGCGTTCGCACGGCTGCTGTGCTCCCCGTCGCATTCGCACGGCCGTTGCGCTTCCCGCTATGTCCGGTCGCCTCACCTCCTCTTGCGTCCGGCGTCCCTTTTGCCGCATACTGCCGCTACCTTCACGCCTCTTGGCTTCCTGGGCTCGTTTTTCCATCCTCAATCTGGTCCAGAGAAAAAAATTCGGGCGATTCTGGCAACCACGTGCGGAGGTACGCAGCATCCCGCCTGCTGCAACGCACAGACGCGCACGTTATGCCCCATTCCTTCTAGTATTGTGGCGTAACGAGATCGCTGACGACGTGAAAATGCGCAAGGAGTGCGGGCGAGCTGCGTAGAGCCGTCGCTTCTTGCCAAAAAGGCAGGTTTTCTTTTCTCGCGTCTTGGCCCGGTTAGGGGCTTCTGGCTGACACGTTGCCGTCACGCTCGATCTTCGGCGAATCGTCGCCTTGCCGCACGTCTTCAGTCCTGGCAGTCATTCCTGGCGTTTGGGCGTTTTCTCCCTCATCCCCAAGGTGGGGGGCGTGAGACGAGGGCGGCTCCCTCCCGTGGTCGCGCATCTTCCTCCTCTCCTGGTCTGACCGCCCGATTTCGCGGTACCATGGGGCGAAACGAACGGAAGGATGCCCATGGGCGACGGATGGATCGAAATCGCGACGACGCATGCGGCCGACGAGACGAAGGCGTGCGCCGCCGCGCTTGCGCTTGCGGTGTCGCCTGGCTCGGTCATCGCGCTCGATGGCGACCTCGGGGCTGGAAAGACCCAGTTCACGCAGGGGCTTGCCTCTGGCTTGGGCGTGCCGGGACCCGTTACGAGCCCCACCTTCAACCTGATGGAGGTCTATGAGGGCGGCAGCCTTCCTCTGTATCACTTCGACCTGTATCGGTTGGACGACCCGGCAGATCTTGAAGATATCGCCTTCTACGATTACGTGGAGGGTGATGGCGTTGCCTGCGTCGAGTGGGCGTCGAGGTTCACCGATGAGATGCCAGACGATCGCCTTGAGGTATATATCGAGGTCACAGGCGAGACGACGCGGTGCATCCGCGCGCGGGGGCTGGGTACGGCTACGCACGTGCTGGATGCGTGGCGCGCTGCACGTGCTTAACGCACGGTCGGGCCTGACCGAGAGCTTGCCGCCTGGCGTTGCAGTCGCGAGGCCGTTGCCCTGTGCTGCGGTTTCGAAGCCGTCGCCGATAAACGAATGAAATGGATGAGACCATGCAGAAAGACTACGTGCTTGCGTTCGATACCGCCAACGAGACGATTGCGCTTGCGGTGGGGTGCCTCGATCGGTCACGCCAGCGCATAGAGGCGTGCGCCACGCGCGAGGTCGAGGCGTTTCGCGCGTCGAACGTGCGGCTCGTTCCCGAGATCGATGCGCTCCTGGCAAAGGCGCACGTCGCGCGCGACGAGGTGGCGTGCGTGGTGTGCGGACGCGGTCCGGGGTCGTTTACCGGCGTGCGCATCTGCCTCGCCACGGCAAAAGGCATCGCGGTCGGGCTCGGCGTGCCGCTCTTCGGCGTGTCGACCGCCGATGCGCAGGCGCACCAGCTGTGGGCAGACGGAGTGCGTGGCGATCTCGCGGTTGTGGGGGACGCCATGCGCAAGGAAGTCTACCCGGTTCGCTACGTGCTCGAGGACGAGGGCATCTGTCGCCTGAACGCCGATATGGTCATGAAAGCGGCCGATCTCCCGGCATGGCTGGGGGCATCGGATCATCGCCTGATCACGGGCGATGCCTGCAAGAAATACGCCGCCGCCTGGGGCGGGTGCGGCATCGTGGTGCCTGCCGAGCGTCAGCATCCGACAGGTGAGGGCCTTCTGCTTGCCGCACAGCAGCAGTGGCGCATGGGCGTTCTCGATTCCGATGACGCTCAGGCGGGTGATCCGTGCGTTTTGCTGCCGGTGTATACCCGCCTCTCCGATGCCGAGGAGGCGGAGCGGGCGCGCTTCGCGAAGCAGGGCGATGCGTCTGCCGCCGAGGCGCGCGATCTGTCCAGCGGCGTCCAAGGCGGTGCGGTCATCCGCTACCAGCCGCTCGAGGCGGCGTGGGCAGGCGCAGTGGCGCATCTGGAGTCGCAGGTCATGGGCAGCGACGCATGGAGCGAGGCGCAGGTGGCCGACGAGTTGCCGCGCGCCGATCGTACCTGGTGGGCGGCGTATGAGGTCGCTGATCCCCGCAAGCGCACGGTCGATGCGGCCGCGGCGAAGCTTGTCGGGTATGCCGGTGGGTGGGTCGTCGACGGGCAGGTCCAGGTGTTGAAGGTCGCGACCGATCCGGCGTATCGTCGCCGCGGTATCGCCCAAGAGCTGCTGGCGCGCATCGCGCTCGATGCGCGCGACCTCGGCGCCCGTGAGATGACGCTTGAGGTACGCGCGTCCAACGCCGGTGCGCATGCCTTCTACGAGCGGTTGGGCCTCTCGTGCGTCGGCACGCGCCCGCGCTACTACTCCGATCGCGAGGACGCGTGGATCTACACGGGGCCGCTGCCGGTTGCCGAGCACGACGTGGCGGGCATGGAGCTGCATCTGAACGACGCGGCGCAGGCATCCGATGAGCCCGCTGCCCCTGATGGCGCGCCCACGCCGACGCGCATTCCGGTCCACGGCAAGCTCATCTTGGCGATCGAGACCTCGTGCGACGAGACGGCTGCGGCGCTCATCGACGAGGCCGGCACGATCGTCGCTGATGTAGTGGCCTCTCAGACCGACTTCCATTCGCGCTTTGGCGGCGTGGTGCCCGAGATCGCCAGCCGCAAGCACATCGAGGCCATCGCCGGCGTGGCGCAGGAGTGCCTTGC
>CAVCDZ010000008.1:0-5769 GCA_963601095.1 Oscillibacter sp. MSJ-31
CAGGTACGCCGTGCGCATGACCAGGATGGCGTATGCGGCGGAGTGCGACTTGTTGAACGCGTACTTAGCGAACTTCTCGGCATCTTCCCAGATCTTCTTCGCGATCTCGAGCGAGAAGCCGTTCTCGACCGCGCCCGTGTTCCAGTCCTCCTGGAGCTGGCGCATGACGTCGAGCTTCTTCTTGCCCATGGCCTTGCGCAGCTTGTCTGCCTTGCCGGCAGAGAACCCGCTCATGACCATCGAGATCTGCATGATCTGCTCCTGGTAGACCATGGTGCCGTAGGTTTCCTCGAGCAGCGGGCGAAGGCGATCGTCGTAGTAGTGGACCGGCGTCTTGCCGCTGGCCACCTTGATGTAGTCCTCGACCATGCCGGACTCGAGCGGGCCCGGGCGGTTGAGCGCGATCGATGCGACGACGTCGGAGAAACGATGCGGTGGGAGGCGCGCGAAAAGGCTCACGTACAGCGCGCCTTCGACCTGGAACAGACCGTCCATATTGCCGCCCTGCATCAGCTTGAAGGCTTCCTCGTCGTCGGTCGGGATCTCCTCGGGAACCATGTCGATGCCAAAGCGCGTCTTGATGTTGCGGCACGCGCGCGACAGCACGCCCAAGGTGCGCAGGCCCAAGAAGTCCATCTTCAGCAAGCCCAGGTCAGGCGTGTAATGGCCGTCGTACTGCGTGATGATGCCGCCGCCCTTGGTGTCGCGCTTCATCGGCACGTGATCGCTCATCGGGTCGCGGCAGATGATGGTCGCGCACGCGTGCACGCCCTCACCGCGGACGTGGCCCTCGATCGAGCGGGCGGCGTCGATGACGCGATGCACGTCCTCCTCGTTGTCGTAGGCCGACTTGAGGTCGGGGTTTGCGGCCATGGCCTTGTCAATCGTGATGCCCAGCTCGTTGCCAATGAGCTTGGCCACCTTGTCGCCGACCGCGTACGGGTAGTCGAGCACGCGCGCCGCGTCGCGCACGGCGTTTTTCGCCTGCAGCTTGCCGAAGGTGATGACGCCGGAGACGTGATCCTCGCCGTAGAAGTCCTTGATGTGCTCGATGACTTCCTGGCGACGTTCATCTTCGAAGTCGACGTCGATATCAGGCATCTCAACGCGCTCGGGCGACAGGAAGCGCTCGAACAGCAGGCCGTTGGGCAGCGGGTCCAAGTCGGTGATGCCCATCGCGTAGGTGCAGATCGCGCCTGCAGCCGAACCACGGCCCGGGCCGACGCCGATGCCCTGGCTGCGCGCCCAGTCGATGTATTCCTGCACGATCAAGAAGTACGCCGGGAAGCCCTGCTGGACGATGATGCCCATCTCGTAGTCGGCGCGCTCCTGCGCCTCTTTGGGGACCGGGGTACCGTAGCGGCGCTCGAGGCCCTCCTGGACCTTCCTACGGAACAGCGACTCTTCCGTCTCGCCCTCAGGCAGCGGGAACTTCGGCAGGATCGAATCGCGCTCGAGCTCGACGTTGCACTTCTCGGCAAGCGTAACCGTGTTGTCGCAGGCCTCGGCGAACTCGGGGCCGAGCGCGGTGCGCATCTCCTCTTCGGTCTTCATGTAGAACTGGTCGTTCGGGAACTTGAAGCGCTTTTCCTGGGTGATCGTGGAGTTGGTACCGATGCAGAGCATGATGTCCTGCGACTGCGCGTCTCCCTGCGTGAGGTAGTGGAAGTCGTTGGTGGCGATGGTCTGCAAGCCCAGCTGGCGGGCGATCTCGGTCAGCTTCTGGTTCAGCTCGCGCTGGGTCATGCCGCTGTTGGTGGTGATGCCCTGGTCCTGCAGCTCGATGTAGAAGTCGCCCGGCTCGTAGAGGGCCGCAAACCGACGGGCCCATTCAACGGCCCCGCCTAAGTCGCCCGCGTCGACGCAGCGCGGGATGATGCCGGCGATGCAGGCGCTCGTGGCGATGATGCCCTCCGAGTACTTCTCAAGCATCTCGAAGGTGGTGCGCGGACGGTAATAGAAGTTGTCGACGTGCGATTCGCTGACGAGCTTGATCAGGTTGTGGTAGCCCTTGTTGTTCTTCGCGAGCAGGATCATGTGGTGCAGCTTTTGCTTCTGCTTCTTGAGCTCGCTGTCGGTGGTGAAGTAGATCTCGCAGCCGAAGATGGGCTTGACCCAGGTGCCGGTCTCCTTCTTCACCTTTTCACAGGCATCGGCCAGCTCGGGAACGCCGCTCATGACGCCATGGTCGGTGATCGCGACGGCCGGCATACCGAGATCGGCCGCGCGCTTGACCATGTCGTAGATGTGGGTTGCCCCGTCGAGCAGGGAATACTCCGTGTGGTTATGCAGGTGAACGAAAGCCATGCGCCTCTCCTACGTGATGTGCAACGTCAGTCTCTCTCAACGATATATTGTGCCACCATCGCCAAGGCCCGAGGGCAAGGTTTTACAAGGATCAACCAATCGTCATCCTGGGCGCTGCGCGGCACGACGAGCGAGCCGAGCTGCCCGCACGCCACCCCAACAAAAAAAGGGCGACCCCTCCGAGAGGGATCGCCCTAGCTGGTACGGACGGTCAAGGCCGCACGTCCGGAGTAATCGTGGAAACCCTAGACGTACTGGTCTTCCCTTTCCTTGGCGGCAAGCTGCACCTTACACCAACGCAGCTTGCGCCTCAGCACCGAACGGGAGATGATGCTCGTCTCCGAAAGCGCAGCAAGCTTCGCTTCCAGCTCAGGGATGTCCTGCTTGAGCTTCTCCAGGTTGATGCGCTTGATCTGACGCGTCTTATCGCAGATGACGATGACGCGGTCCTTCAGAACCTGGACATAGCCACCCATGATCGCGGCAGAGAGCGTCTCGCCGCCCTCGGCCTGGGTGCGCGCCCAGATGACACCGTCAGAGAGGGCGCTGACAAACGGCTCATGGTTTTCCATGATGCCCAGCTCGCCTTCGGTGCCCGGCACCATGACGTTATAGAGCTCGCCGGAGAAAAGAACCTTGTTCTTCGCTACGACGTCGCACCTGATCACAGACATGACTTACTCCTCGCTCTTGAGCTTCTCGTAAGCGGCCCAGACAGCGTCGATGGAGCCGGTGGAGCGGAAGCACTGCTCGGGGATCTCGTCGCACTCGCCCTTCAGGATCTGGTCGAAGGAGCGGATGGTGTCCTCAAGCTTGACGTACACGCCGTCCTGGCCGGTGAACTGCTTGGCGACGTGGAAGTTCTGACCGAGGAACTGCTGCACCTTACGGGCGCGGTTCACGATGATCTTCTGCTCTTCCGTGAGCTCGTCCATGCCGAGGATGGCGATGATGTCCTGGAGGTCCTTGTAGTTCTGCAGGATCTCCTGAACGCCGACGGCCACACGGTAGTGGTCCTCGCCCACGATCTCGGGATCGAGCGCGCGGGAGTTGGACTCCAGCGGGTCGACGGCCGGGTAGATGCCCATCTCAGCGATGGAGCGGTTCAGAACCGTCTTCGCGTCGAGGTGGGTGAACGTCGTGGCCGGCGCGGGGTCGGTCAAGTCGTCAGCGGGGACGTACACAGCCTGAACGGAGGTGATGGAACCCACGTTCGTGGACGTGATACGCTCCTGCAGATCGCCCATCTCGGTTGCCAGCGTCGGCTGGTAACCCACCGCGGAAGGCATGCGGCCGAGAAGTGCGGACACCTCGGAGCCAGCCTGAGTGAAGCGGAAGATGTTGTCGATGAACAGCAGGACGTCCTGACCCTGATCGCGGAAGTACTCCGCCTCGGTCAGGCCGCACAGGCCGACGCGCAGACGAGCTCCAGGAGGCTCGTTCATCTGACCGTAGACTAGGCAGGTCTTGTTGATGACGCCTGCATCGGTCATCTCGAGGAACAGGTCGGTACCCTCACGAGTACGCTCGCCGACGCCCGTGAAGACCGACGTGCCGCCGTGCTCCTGGGCGAGGTTGTTGATGAGCTCCTGAATGATAACGGTCTTGCCGACGCCAGCGCCGCCGAACAGGCCCGTCTTGCCGCCCTTGATGAAGGGCTGGATCAGGTCGATGACCTTGATGCCGGTCTCGAAGATCTCGGTCTTGTTGGTCAGCGTGTCGAACGCAGGCGCGGGACGATGGATCGGAGCCCACTCCTTGATCTCAGGCATGGGCTTGCCGTCGACCGGCTGGCCCATGACGTTCCAGATGCGGCCGAGCGTCTCAGGGCCGACCGGCATCATCATCGGAGCGCCGGTGTCCTTGACCTCCAGACCGCGAACCAGGCCGTCGGTGGACGACATGGCAACGGCGCGGCACAGATCGCCGGGAAGGTGCATCTGAACCTCAAGAAGGACACTGACGTCGCCGATGGGGGTGGTGGCTTCCACGGTCAACGCGTTGTAGATCGCCGGCATTTCTTTCGGCGCGAACTCAACGTCGACGACAGGGCCAACGATGCGGACAATATGACCGATCGCGCCCTTGTTGGCCGCAGAGGCTGCGCCTTCCGGCGCAATATTGGTTTCTTCAGCCATTTAGTCCTCCAAAGCTGAGGCGCCACCGACGATCTCGTTGATCTCGGTCGTGATAGCGCCTTGACGTACGCGGTTGTAAACACGATTGAGGGTCTCAATCATTTCATTGGCATTGTCCGTCGCATTCTTCATGGCGTTGCGACGAGCAGCCTGCTCGGCTGCTGCCGAGTCGATGAGCATGTAGTAGTAATGGCCTGCCACATACTCGGGAAGGAAGTGGTCCAAAACCTCCTGCTCGCCGGGCTCGTACTCGATAGCGCCCGGAAGATCGGGGTTATCGGGGCTGGGCTCGGTGATGCCGCCGCCCTTCTTGAAGGTCTCCCCCTTCGGGAGGAAGGCCTTCGGGTTGACGGGCAGCAGGGGCTGCTGGATCAAGACCTGCTCACCGGCGTTCTTCGCGTGGTTGTAGAGCACCACAACCTCGTCGATGTCGCCTGAGAGGAAATGCTCGATCGAATAGTCGGCCAGAGCATCCGATTCCTCCACACGCGGGTCGGCAGACAGGTCGCGGAAGGCCAGCACCGTGTCGATCTTGCGATACTTGAAGTAGTTGATCGCTTTCTTGCCGCACACGGCAACGACGACGTTCTGACCCTGCGCCTTACGTTCCTTCATGATCAGCTCGGCACGGCGAAGCACGTTGGAGTTGAAGCCGCCCGCCAGGCCGCGGTCGGAGGCGATGCACACCAAAAGGAGCGTCTTCACCTCGTCGTGCGGGAGCGTGAGCGGCACATGCGTGCCGCCCATGCGGGCGATGTTGGCCAACATCTCCTTGACCGCGTCACCATAGGGCGTCGCCGCCTCGACACGCTGGGTAGAGTGTCGGATCTTGGCGGCGGCGACCATCTGCATGGTGTGCGTGATCTGCTTCGTCGACTCGACGGACTTAATGCGCCTTTCGATATCGTGAAGGTTGGGCATAGTCAGCCTGCCTTACGCGATGAACTGAAGCTTGAAAGCTTCGATCTGGGCGTTCAGTTCGGTCTCGATCTCGTCGGTGAACTTCTTCGTCTCTGCCAGCTTCTCCACCACGCCGTTGCCGGAGTGATGCAGGTAGTCGAGCATCTCGGAACGGAAGCGCGTGACGTTCTTGGGGTCCACGTCGTCCAGATAGCCCTTGTTGCCTGCGTAGATGGAGATCGACTGATCCTCGACGGACATCGGGTTGTAGCGACCCTGCTTCAGAAGCTCGGTCATGACCGCACCGCGGGTGAGCTGCTGCTTCGTAGCCTTGTCCAGATCGGAGCCGAACTGCGTGAACGCAGCGAGCTCGCGATACGCGGCCAAGTCGAGGCGCAGAGAGCCCGCGACGGACTTCATGCAC
>CAVCDZ010000009.1:0-2337 GCA_963601095.1 Oscillibacter sp. MSJ-31
CCCTGCTGCCGAGTAACCCCTGTTCTAGATAGGTACCGCGCCTGCTCACGCCGAGACAGGCGCCACACGCGAAAGGAATCATCATGGCTGAAATCACCGCAGCTCTCGTCAAGGAACTCCGTGAGATGACGGGCGCCGGCATGATGGAATGCAAGAAGGCCCTGACCGAGGCCGAGGGCGACCTGGACAAGGCCGTCGACGTCCTGCGTACCCGTGGTCTGGCCGCCGTCGCCAAGAAGGCCGGCCGTGCCACCAACGAGGGCACCGTCATGGCGCTCGTCTCCGACTGCGGCCACGCAGGCGCGCTGGTCGAGCTGAACTGCGAGACCGACTTCGTGGGCATGAACGACAAGTTCCACGCCTACGCTGACAAGATCGCTCGTGCCGTCCTGGCCAACAAGCCTGCCGACCTCGATGCCCTCAAGGCTTCCGAGATCGAGGGCGAGACGGTCGAGGCCGTCGTCACCGACGCCATCCACACGCTCGGCGAGAACATCCAGCTGTCCCGCTTCGCCTACGCCAACCAGATGGAGGGCGCTGTCGCCAGCTACATCCACGGCGGCGGCAAGATCGGCGTCCTCGTCGAGTTCAAGCTCGGCGATCCGGCGCTGGCCACCAACGACGACTTCAAGAAGTACGGCCGCGACATCGCCATGCAGGTTGCCGCTGCCAGCCCCGTTTCCGCTACGCGCGAGTCGGTCGACCCGGCCATCGTCGAGCACGAGATGGGCATCTACAAGGCTCAGGCCGCCGAGTCCGGCAAGCCCGAGAACATCCAGGAGAAGATCGCCACGGGCCGCATGGAGAAGTTCTACAAGGAGAACTGCCTCACCGAGCAGGCTTACGTGAAGAACCCCGATCAGTCCGTCAACGAGTACACGGCTGAGGTTGCCAAGGCCCTGGGCTCCACGATCGAGATCGTCGCCTTCACCCGCTTCGTGCTGGGCGAAGCCGAATAGCATCGCGTTTCATAAGGCGAGCACGAGGGCCGCAGGTTCGATCCTGCGGCCCTTTTTTATATGAAAGCGCCGCGCCCTCTGACCAGGCGATCCCCCTCTCCGTGCCGCGCTTTCATGCGGACGAATCCTGTGCTTGCGCATTCGGAAAAACCGAACGCGTTTTGCATATAAAAAAATCCGCACGCTTATCGGCTATCGATATTTCACTTTGAACCTGTTCATTTCCTATATTGAAGAGGTGATCAAGGGAATGAAGAGGGGAAATCTCTTCCCTGATCCTCATTGGGGGAAACGTCGGCCGGCCAGGCAAGGCCACGGTCGGGACGGCGTTCTTGAATCAAGGGAGTGTCAGCCGCATCGTGCGGCGGCCTGCCGAAGGAGGGTTCAATATGATTGCTATTGAAGAACGCTCAGGATAAGGTGCGTGCCGAAGGGCACGCCGTATCGCAGTGTGCCGCCCCGTGTGCGATCGTGGGCGCGGCGGCATAGTGCGATAGGGCTTAAGGCACCGTGCGTCCCGCTCGTGGCGCACGCCTTCGTTGTCTCTACCCGCCGCCTCTCTCAGAGGCGCACACCGAAAGGAAAGCAATGTCTCGTAAAGCAAGCGCCGGCACGGGTGAGCTCGTCGAAAAGAGCTTCATCCATTACGTGCCCATCATCATCGTTTGTATCTTGATCTGCGGCGTGCCGTCCGCGATCCTGAACAGCGCCGCCGGCATCTACTACCCGGTCATGGCCGAGGACTTCGGCGTCCCGGTGAGCCAGATCTCCCTGTGGCGCACGTTCGACTGCATCACGGGCGTCATCGCGACGCCGTTCGCGGGCCTGTTCTTGGCCAAGTACAACTCCAAGATCATCATCCTGTCCTGCGCCATCGTCGAATCGCTCGTGTTCATCCTGTTCGGTATGGCTCCGAGCGTCCCGGTCCTCTGGGTCGGCGGCGCGATCGCCGGCGTCACCAACGGCGTCATGCTCGGCGTTGCCATCTCCGTGCTGATCAACCGCTGGTTCCGCGTGAGCGTCGGCCTGGTCATCGGCGTCGCCACCGCCTTCACCGGCTTCGGCGGCATGCTGTTCACCCCGATCGGCCAGTACATCATCGACACCGCGGGTTGGCGCGCCAGCTACATCGAGCTGGGCATCTTCTCCCTCATCGTCATGACCGTCGGTGTGCTGCTCTTCATGGCCAACAAGCCTGAGGACAAGGGCCTTCTGCCCTACGGCACCGCCAAAGCCGCCGCGAAGGCCTCGATCAGCGAGGAAGAGGCCGTCGAGCCGCTGTGCGTGCGCCCCAGCGTTGCCCGCAAGTCGCTCGTCCTCGTGCTGATCATCATCCTGTTCCTGTTCATCAACACGGTCGCCAACGTCAACGCCTACT
>CAVCDZ010000010.1:0-11141 GCA_963601095.1 Oscillibacter sp. MSJ-31
GTACCAGTCCTACCTGTCGGATCTGCGCGCTGCCCACCCGATCGTGACGGCGCGCTACTTCACCGACGCCGACGGAACGCGCACGGGCACCACCCCCGATGCGCTTACCGAGGACCTGCGCCAGTACCAGTGGCTCCAGTACAACAGCGTCTTTGACGTCAATCGTCGCATTCCGGAGTTTTATTCATAGTTACTTGCGATAGGACGGCGATTTTTGTTAATATTTCCATTTGCCGATCGTCAACCCATTTGCTTGAAGGAGCAATTTTGGCTAAAGAAGATGCAATTGAATTGGAGGGCACCGTTCTCGAGGCTCTTCCTAACGCTATGTTTAGGGTAGAACTGGAGAACGGCCACAAGATCTTGGCCCATATCTCCGGCAAGATGCGTATGCACTACATCAAGATCCTGCCGGGCGATAAGGTTCAGGTCGAGCTGTCGGTCTACGATTTGGACCGCGGTCGCATCACGTATCGCTACAAGTAAGCTCCGGATCGGCGCGTCTCGCACCTGCGAGATGTGCGGGTTTTATGTGCATCGGCTTGTTCGTCGCCGGTGCTTTTGCCGTTTCAAACGGGAAAAGCCGCCCCTTGAGCTAAGCGGCATCTGACGGGCACACACTGCAAACCATCGCCTGCGGCTGGGCGTTAGTAGATAAAGTAAACGCATTTACCGAAAGGAATTTGAAATGAAGGTACGTCCTTCGGTCAAGAGAATGTGCGACAAGTGCAAGATCATTCGACGCCATGGCAAGGTGCTCGTCATTTGCGAGAACCCTCGTCATAAGCAGCGTCAGGGTTAAAGAGAAAGGGATTTGTATTCATGGCACGTCTCGTTGGTGTCGACCTTCCTCGCGATAAGCGCATCGAAGTCGGCTTGACCTATATCTACGGCATCGGCCTCACCACTTCCAAGAAGATCCTCGCGGAAACCGGCGTTAACCCGGACACCCGCGTCAACGATCTCACGGAAGACGAGCTTTCCAAGCTTCGTGACTACATCCAGGAGCACCTCACCACTGAAGGTGACCTCCACCGTGAAGTCTCTCAAAACATCAAGCGCCTCATGGAGATCGGTTGCTATCGCGGCCTGCGTCATCGTCGTGGCCTGCCCGTTCACGGACAGCGTACCCACACGAACGCACGTACCCGCAAGGGTCCCCGTAAGCAAATCGGCGGCAAGAAGAAGTAGAGGTGTAACTAGTGGCAGCTAAGAAAAACGTCCGCACGCGCATCAAGCGTTCTGAGCGCAAGAACATTGCTGTTGGCGCTGCGCACATTAAATCCACTTTCAACAATACGATCGTTTCCATCACGGATCCTCAGGGCAATGTGATCTCCTGGCAGTCCGCTGGCACCGTCGGTTTCAAGGGCTCTCGTAAGTCCACGCCGTTCGCAGCCCAGATGGCAGCCGAGGCGGCGGCCAAGACCGCCATGGAGCACGGCTTGAAGAAGGTCGCTGTGTACGTGAAGGGCCCCGGTTCCGGTCGCGAGACCGCTATCCGCTCCCTTCAGGCAGCAGGTCTCGAAGTCGCCAGCATCCAGGATTGCACCCCCATCCCGCACAACGGTTGCCGTCAGCGCAAGCGTCGTCGCGTCTAACTGAAAGGATCGATACACAATGGCAATTAACAGGACTCCGGTTCTCAAGCGTTGTCGCCAGCTCGGCCTGGATCCTTCTGTTCTGGGTTACAGCAGCAAGAAGGAATCCAAGCGTCAGCCCAAGCGTCGTCGCAAGGAATCTGAATACGGTATGCAGCTTCGCGAGAAGCAGAAGGCCAAGTTCGTCTACGGCGTTCTCGAGAAGCAGTTCCGCGGCTACTTCAAGCGCGCTAAGTCCATGCCCGGCGTTACCGGCGAAAACCTTATGCGCATCCTCGAGTCTCGTCTCGACAACGTCATCTTCCGTCTCGGCTTTGCCAAGACCCGCAAGGAAGCCCGCCAGATCGTGACCCACGGTCACATTCAGGTGAACGGCCGCCGCGTCGACATCCCGTCGTACCGCGTGCGCCCCGGCGACACCGTGGCTGTCTGCCCCAAGTCCAAGGAACTCCTGGTCATCAAGAGCGCGCTCGTCTCCAACGAGAGCGTCCAGGTTCCGGCATGGCTTGAGGTCGACATTGAGAAGCTCCAGGGCAGCGTGCTCGCCCTTCCTGAGCGCGACCAGATCGATTTCGATATCAACGAACAGCTCATCGTCGAACTTTACTCGAAGTAACGTACGCACTGCGGTTTATTAAGGAGGCTTATTCAATATGACAGAGTTCATGAGGCCGACAGTAACGATCGAAGAGGTCAACGACACCGTTGCCCGCTTTGTCGTGGAGCCGCTGGAGCGTGGCTACGGTTACACCCTGGGCAATTGCATGCGTCGCGTCTTGCTTTCGTCTTTGGACGGAGCTAAGGCGACCGCCATCCAGATCGACGGCGTCCAGCATGAGTTCACCACCGCCGAGGGCGTGATCGAGGACATCACTGATATCGTCTTGAACGTGAAGGGCCTGGTCTTCAGCGCTCTGAACGGCGACGTTACCGAGGCCACCGCGCATGTCCATGCCGAAGGCCCCTGCACCGTCACCGGAGCCGACCTCGAGGTCCCCACTGAGTTCACCCTGATCAATCCCGAGCATGTCATCGCCACCGTCGCCGACGGCGGCACGCTCGAGATGACCGTTCGCATCGGCGTGGGCCGCGGGTACGTGTCCGCGGAGCGCAACAAGCGCACGGAGGATCCGATCGGCATCATCCATGTCGATTCGCTCTTCTCGCCGGTGCGTCGCTGCACCATGAGCGTGACCGACACCCGCGTCGGCCAGCGCACGGACTACGACAAGCTCGTCCTCGAGGTGGAGACCGACGGTTCGGTCAACCCCACCGAGGCTGTTTGCCGCGCGGCGAACATCATCAACCAGTACATGGGCGCGTTCCTCATGCTCGACGAGGCCGAGGAGGACGAGGAGGGCGAGGTCGTTTCGATCTTCGCTCCCGAGAACCAGGAGACGAACGCCGAGCTCGACAAGCAGATCGAGGATCTGGACCTTTCCGTCCGCTCCTACAACTGCCTGAAGCGCGCCGGCATCCATTCCGTTCGCCAGCTGGTCGAGTACTCCGAGAACGACCTGCTCAACATCAGGAACTTTGGCGCGAAGTCCATCGAGGAAGTGAAGGACAAGCTCATTTCCATGGACCTCAATTTGAAGCAATAGGAGATATATAAGATGAGGCACAACAAGAAGGGTCGTAAGCTTGGCACCGACTCTAGCCACACCAAGGCTATGAAGAAGAGCCTGGTCGCCGCGCTGTTCACCAATGACCGCATCAAGACGGTCGAGGCGCGCGCCAAGGAGATTCGTCCCGACGTCGATAAGATCATCACCTGGGCGAAGAAGGGCGATTTGCACTCCCGTCGTCTGGCCATCGCTGCTCTGGGCGACAAGGAGCTCGTGCGCGAGGTCTTCGAGAAGGTTGCCCAGGGTCAGTTCGCTGACCGTCAGGGCGGCTACACCCGCATCATGAAGCTTGGCAACCGCAAGGGCGACAACGCTTCGATCGTCATCATGGAGCTCGTCACCGAGCCGGTTCAGAGCAAGGCTAAGGCTGAGAAGCCGGCCGCCAAGAAGGCCGAGGCCAAGGCTGAAAAGGCTGCTGCCGAGGAACTGAATGCTGACGAGGAAGCCGTCAAGGCTGAGGCTGAGGAGGCCGTTGAGGCTGCCGACGCCGCTGGCGACGAGGAGGCTGCTGCTGAGGCTGCCGAGACCGCCGAGAAGGCCGAGGAAGCTGCCGAGGAGTCTGACGTCGAGGAGGCCAAGGACGAGAAGAAGGCTGAGTAGCCTTACCTCGTTTGAGTGGCCTGCGAGCTGATTTCGCGACTTGAAGCGCCCCTGGGGATCGACCCAGGGGCGCTTTTTTGTGGGGGCGTTTCCGTCGGTCGGGTGCCTTGCGACGTCTTTCTCCTTGCCTGTCCAATGCTTCGCGGCGCACCTCGTCTCGCAGCCTGCAGTGCTTGAACCTTTGCCTCTCGATTGCGGTAGCTCGAGGCCTCTTACGCGATTTGCAGGATTTTCGGTCTCGTTTGGCAAATGAAGTCGGTTGTGAACATCCTGCTCGCAGCGCTCCCGCCTTATTTGGCGATAAAGTGCGATTGTGTGCATCTTTTCGGTCGTGAGAGGGCTAAAACGAAGGCGGTTTGCTTGGCGAGGTGTACACAATCGACTTCAATTGACAAATCATCCCCGGAAAATTGCAAATGCGTTCACAACCGTGTTTTTTCGCCATCGGGAGGGCGCGGACACTGGGGGGCCGTAGGGGATCGGGCATAGGGGTGCCGTAGGGGTGCGCGGGCACAGGGGCGTCGTAGGGGTGCGCGGGCGTGCTCTGTTGTCGCGAGGTGCGTCTGCCTGCGCGTAGGGTGGGCGGGTACCGTCCCGGTAACGGCTTCATGGCGATCTGCCGCATTTTCGCGGGGAGCGCGGGCAAGCGTCCTAAGATGAAAGCCCACCTGTGAACCGCAACGCCCCGTGAAGGGGCGTTTGACGTGGGGCTGATGGGTATCTTGCGCGGGCGTTTGGCGTGAGCCCCGCACGGGCGCTCGGCGCGAGACGTCGGTGCTTCGCTGAAGGCGCCAGCGTGAGGTCGAGGCGTTCCGGCAACGGGGACGCGATGCGCGAATGACGAGGAGTGATGCGGCGTGGCCCGAGGAAGTGGCAACCGCGACTGGAAAAACAACATGGCGCAGTGGATGCAAGGGCGCTACGGCATCGATGAGCTGACGCGCGCCCTCATGCTGGTGGGCTGCGCGCTCATCGTGATCAACTTCTTTGCCGGCTCGGCCCTTCTCTCCTTGCTGTCCCTCGTCGCCATCGTGTTCGCGATGGTGCGCGTCTACTCGCGCAACTTCCCGCAGCGCGCCCGCGAGCTGGAGACCTACGAGCGGCTGATGGAGCGTCCGCGCGCATGGTTTCGTCTGACGAAGCATCGCTGGGACAACCGCAAGACGACGGTCTACTTCAAATGCAAGGGCTGCGGCACCGTGCTCAACGTGCCGCGCGGCAAGGGCAAGATGCGCGTCACCTGCCCGAAGTGTGGCACCAAGACCGAGCGCCGCTCGTAGCGCCGCTCGCTGCGCTGCCCTACCGATTCGCTGGCGTCTTGCCGGCGCGCTCGGCGCCGGGTTCGCTTCGGTCGGCCGGCGCGCTCGGCTTGGCCGGCTCCTCTTGTGCGGTCGCCATCGCCGCCGCTTGGCGCTTCGCGTGTAGTCGCCATCGCCACCGGTTGGCTTCTCGCTGGCTGCTGCCATCGGCGGGCGCCTCAGACACCGTTCGCCGTTTGTGGGGCACCCTTCCGCAACGCGCGCGAATTGACCTCTTGACGCGAATTTCGCCAGGAACGCCCGTACGAAACTCCACGGATGAGGAGCTTTCAAAACTCCATTTAAACTATTAGTTGTGCCAAGATGCGTAGATAATCCACAACATCTTGCGATTTTTTGGCGTATAGTATCTCTCCACCGGAACTAAGAGTGTTCTCGGACGTAGGGCTTTCAGAGCGTCCGAGGAAACGAGGAGGCATATATGAAGATCATCAAGCGCGACGGCTCCGAGGTCGTCTTCGACATAGCCAAGATCGCCAACGCGATCCAGGCGGCAAGCGACGAGTCGCCCGAGGAGGAGCGCCTCACTGCCCGCCAGGTCGACTACGCCTCCCACAACGTCGAGGACGCGTGCGAGTCCGCCGGCCACACCGTGTCGGTCGAGGAGATCCAGGATCTGGTCGAGAACGAGATCATGGCCCTCCACAAGTTCGAGGTCGCGCGCCGCTACATCATCTATCGCTATGTGCAGAACCTCAAGCGTCAGTCCAACACGACCGACGACAAGATCCTCGCGCTCATCGAGTGCAACAACGAGGAGGTCAAGCAGGAGAACTCCAACAAGAACCCCACGGTCAACTCCGTCCAGCGCGACTACATGGCCGGCGAGGTTTCCAAGGACTTGGCCATGCGCATCCTGCTTCCCGAAGACGTGGTGCAAGCTCACGACGAGGGCCTCATTCACTTCCATGACTCCGACTACTTTGCGCAGCACATGCACAACTGCGACCTCGTGAACCTCGAGGACATGCTGCAGAACGGCACCGTGATCTCCGGCACGCTGATCGAAAAGCCCCACAGCTTCTCGACCGCCTGCAACATCGCAACGCAGATCATCGCCCAGGTCGCTTCCTCGCAGTACGGCGGCCAGTCCATCTCGCTGACGCACCTCGCTCCGTTCGTCGAGGTGAGCCGCAAGCGCATCCGCCACGACGTGGTGCGCGAGCTCAACGCGGTCGGCGTCGAGCCGTCCGCCGAGCAGCTGTCCTCCATCGTGGAGAACCGCCTGCGCGACGAGGTGCGCCGCGGCGTCCAGACCATCCAGTACCAGGTGGTCACGCTCATGACGACCAACGGCCAGGCACCGTTCGTCACGGTGTTCATGTACCTGAACGAGGCGCGCAACGAGCAGGAGAAGCACGACCTGGCGATCATCATCGAAGAGGTGCTGCGCCAGCGCTACGAGGGCGTCAAGAACGAGGAGGGCGTCTGGATCACGCCGGCCTTCCCGAAGCTCATCTACGTGCTTGAGGAAGACAACGTGCACGAGGATTCGCCGTTCTTCTACCTCACCAAGCTGGCCGCCAAGTGCACCGCCAAGCGCATGGTGCCTGACTACATCTCTGAGAAGAAGATGCGCGAGCTCAAGCTGTCCAAGGGCGAGCAGCCGGGCGAAGGCGATTGCTACACCTGCATGGGATGCCGTTCGTTCTTGACGCCGGACCGCTCTGGCAACGGCTATGACAACGTCGCCAATGCCGGCAACTACGAGCCGGGCAAGCCCAAGTACTACGGCCGCTTCAACCAGGGCGTCGTCACGATCAACCTCGTCGACGTGGCCTGCTCGTCGCACCGTGATATGGACAAGTTCTGGGAGATCTTCGAGCAGCGCCTCGAGCTGTGCAAGAAGGCGCTGATGTGCCGTCACAACCGCCTCAAGGGTACCCTGTCCGATGCGGCGCCGATCCTGTGGCAGTACGGCGCGCTGGCGCGCCTGCCCAAGGGCCAGCCGATCGATCCGCTGCTGTACGGCGGCTACTCCACGATCAGCCTGGGCTACGCAGGCCTGTACGAGTGCGTCAAGTACATGACCGGCCGCAGCCACACCGACGCTGACGGCGGCACGCCGTTCGCGCTCGCTGTCATGCAGAAGATGAACGACAAGTGCCAGGAGTGGAAGGAAGAGACCGACATCGACTTCTCGCTGTACGGCACGCCGCTCGAGTCCACCACGTACAAGTTCGCGAAGGCTCTGCAGCGCCGCTTCGGGACCATCCCCGGCGTCACCGACAAGGGCTACATCACGAACAGCTACCACGTGCATGTGACCGAGGAGATCGACGCGTTTGACAAGCTGAAGTTCGAGAGCCAGTTCCAGCCTCTGTCGCCGGGCGGCGCCATCTCGTACGTCGAGGTGCCGGACATGCAGGACAACCTGAAGGCCGTCATCCGCGTGATGCAGTACATCTACGACCACATCATGTACGCCGAGCTGAACACCAAGAGCGATTGCTGCCAGGTGTGCGGTTTCGACGGCGAGATTCGCATCGTCGAGGACGACGGCAAGCTGGTGTGGGAGTGCCCGCACTGCGGCAACCGCGATCAGGAGAAGCTCAACGTCGCGCGCCGTACCTGCGGTTACATCGGAACGCAGTTCTGGAACCAGGGGCGCACCGAAGAGATCAAGGATCGCGTGCTGCACCTCTAGGATAGGCAGGGCCGCCCAGTGCGGCGGCCCTGTGTGCTCGCTTGAGAGGTGGGCAAGCGGTTGGCGGCATCGCCTTGCGGGCGGTGTCGCCTTTTGTTTAGGGTCGCCGCGCGGCGACGTGCGAAGGCAGGTAGGGAGCGGAGCGAGCCGATGAACTACGCGAACATCAAATACTGCGATATCGCCAATGGGGAAGGGGTGCGCACGACGATCTTCGTGTCGGGGTGCACCCATCACTGCAAGCACTGCTTCCAGCCGGAGACGTGGAGCTTTTCCTATGGCGACGCCTTCGGTCAAGACGTGCTCGACAAGATCGTCGCGAGTTTGGACGACGTGTTCGTCGACGGGCTGACGCTTTTGGGCGGCGAGCCGATGGAGCCCGCCAACCAGCGCGGCCTGCTGCCGCTGGTGCGCGCAGCGAAGGCGGCTCATCCGGAGAAGACCGTGTGGTGCTACACCGGCGACGTGTACGAGGACCTGCTCGATCCGGCCTCGGCACGCCACACCGAGGTGACCGACGAGCTGTTGGGGCTGATCGACGTGCTGGTCGACGGCCCGTACGTGGAAGACCTCCACGACATCACCCTGCGGTTTCGCGGGTCGTCGAACCAGCGGATCATCGATCTTGCTGCCACGCGCGCTGCAGGCGAGGTCCGCCTGTGGGCCGACGATCCCCAGTTTGCCGCGCACGCCTGGGTCGATCCCGGACGCTAGGGCGCGCGGCTGAGGCTGGCGCTCGCGGTGCCTGTCGCCGAGGGCGCGTGCGTGCCTGTGGCATACTGGGTCGCATGGGCAGCATCACGGCACTATACTATCCGGGCACTTCGGCGATTCACCGCGCAGACGCGCGTGTGAAGTTCGTCATGCTCGTGGCGGCGTCGATCGCGGTGTTCTTCGTCGAGACGTGGGCGGGCCTCGGCATCCTCGCCGCGGCCGTTGCCGCCTGCATCGTCGTGGCGGGCCTGCCGGCAGGCCGACTGTGCGCGCTGTCGATCCCTCTTGTGATCATCCTGGCGTTTATCTGGGCTTGCAATGCGTTTGCCCTCGATATCTCATCGGTCGCCCCCTCGGGTTTGGGAGGCGTGTCGGCGGGCTTTGCCGCAGGCTGGCAGCCGATTGCGCTGGCGGGCTCGTTCGGCTTCGTTCCCGAGGGCTGCATGCGGGGGCTCTTCTACGCGGTGCGCATCCTGCTCATTCTGTTTGCGAGTCTCATCGTCACGTTCACGACGCCTGCCGAGCGCTTGACCGGCGCTTTTCTGTCGTTGCTACGTCCTTTGCGCCGCGTGCGCGTCCCGGTCGACGACGTGGCGCTCACCTTGTCTGTTGCGCTGCGCTTCATCCCGCTCGTCGCCGCCGAGCTCGACGGCATCCAGCGCGCCCAGCGCTCGCGGGGCGCTGACTTCGTCGCGGGAGGCCTGGTGAGGCGCGTGCTGTCGTGGCAGACGGTGTTCGTCCCGCTGATCGTGAGCCTCTTCAGGCGCGCTGGCGCTCTGGGCGACGCCATGGAGGCGCGCTGCTACGGCGCGCACGAGCGCACGAGCCTCGATGCCCGCGCGCTGGGCGCCGGCAGCGTCGTTGCGCTTGCGGCGGGTCTGGCGTGCTGCGTCGCGGTCTGCGTCGTGCTGTAATCCGGCACGCTCGCCGCGCTGGTGTGCCGTCTCGCCCAATCGAGCGTCCGGACCCGAGGCCCCAAAGGCGTGCATGGTATCATTGACCTGTTTGTTGCAAACGCATTCCAAGGAGGAATTACATGGGTACCATCATCGATGTGTACGGGCGCGAGGTTCTGGACTCCCGCGGCAATCCCACGGTCGAGGTCGAGGTCGTTTTGGACGACGGCTCGTTTGGTCGTGCGGCGGTTCCGTCCGGCGCTTCCACCGGCGCCTTCGAGGCAGTCGAGCTGCGTGATGGCGATTCCGAGCGCTACCTGGGGAAGGGCACGCTCAATGCGGTTGCCCATGTGAACGAGGAGATCGCCGACGAGCTCATCGGCGTCGAGGCCGATGACCAGCGTGCGATCGACGCAGCGATGATCGCGCTCGACGGCACGCCTAACAAGGGCAATTTCGGTGCCAACGCCATCCTGGGCGTGTCGCTGGCTTGCGCGAAGGCTGCGGCCGAATCTGCCGAGCTGTCGCTGTACAAGTACGTTGGCGGCGTTAACGCCAACCTGCTTCCCACGCCGATGATGAACATCTTGAACGGCGGCGTCCATGCCGACAACAACGTCGACTTCCAGGAATTCATGATTATGCCGGTGGGTGCGTCCTCCTTCGCTGAGGCGCTGCGCTGGTGCACCGAGATCTACCACACCCTGAAGAAGGTTCTGCATGACGCGGGCCTTGGCGGCGGTGTCGGCGACGAGGGCGGCTTTGCCCCGAACTTCACCACGAACGAGGAGCCCCTGCAGTACATCGTCAAGGCTTGCGAGGCTGCCGGCTACACGCCGGGTGAGGACATCATGTTCGCCATGGATCCGGCGTCCACCGAGTTCTACAACGCCGAGACGGGCACCTACGTCTTGTCCGGTGAGGGCCGCGAGCTCACGAGCGCCGAGATGGTCGATTACTGGGCCGCGCTCGTCGAGAAGTACCCGATCATCTCGATCGAGGATGGCATGGCCGAGGAAGACTGGGACGGCTGGAAGGCGCTTACCGAGCGCATCGGCGATCATGTGCAGCTGGTCGGCGACGACCTGTTCGTCACCAACCCGGAGCGCCTGGCAAAGGGCATCGAGCTGGGCTGCGCCAACGCGATCCTCGTCAAGGTGAACCAGATTGGCAGCCTGACCGAGGCGCTCGAGGCCGTGCAGATGGCCAAGGAGGCCGGTTACGCCTGCATCATGTCCCATCGCTCTGGCGAGACCGAGGACACGACGATTGCTGACTTGGCGGTTGCCACCAACGCGGGCCAGATCAAGACCGGCGCACCGTGCCGCTCCGATCGTGTTGCCAAGTACAACCAGCTGCTCCGCATCGAGGAGGAGCTTGATGAGGCCGGTCAGTACGCTGGCTGGAGCGCGTTCTATAACATCGCGCGCTAAGCACTTCGCTTGTGCAGGGGCCCGGGTATCCGGGTCCTTTTGCGTTTCGGGGGTGGTTGGCGTATCCGGGTGCGCGCCTCGCCGTGCGCGCAGGCTTTGCGTGCGTGCCTGAAGGCGCTCGGCGCGCACATCGAGGCGCGAGCGGGCGCCTGCGGGCACCCGGATCGAGCCGCCAACCCTCCTAGGCGCCTGAATCAAGCGGGCAAAGCATCCTTCGGATGCTGCTGAATTGAATCGTGGTCACTTTAGGCTTATAGGACAAAAAGTGTGTCTCATTTAGGGGCATCGACGCAGGTCGATGCC
>CAVCDZ010000011.1:0-9941 GCA_963601095.1 Oscillibacter sp. MSJ-31
ATCCACGCCGGCATCGGCTACATGGTGATGCGCTTCATCTCCAAGTACTCCAACCACCGCACCGACGAGTACGGTGGATCCACCGAGAACCGCTGCCGTCTGCTGACCGAGATCATCGACGAGATCCATCGCCAGTGCGGCGACGACTACCCGATCCTCGTCCGTTACTCTGCCGACGACCTCATGCCCGGCGGCCAGCGCGTCGAGGACCTGAAGGAAGTCATCGAGTGCGTTGAGGCCCACGGCATCGACGCCTGGTCCATCCAGGCCGGCTTCCACGAGGCTCCGCGCCCCGTCGCCAACCAGCTCGTTCCTGAAGGCGAGTTCATCTACCTGTCCAAGGAGGCCAAGAAGTACACCTCGCTTCCGTGCTTCCCTGGCACCCGAATCAACCACCTCGACGTGTGCGAGAAGATCCTGGCCGACGGTTCCGGCGACGCAGCCGGCATGGCGCGCCACTGGATCGCTGAGCCCGAGATCGGCATCAAGGTTGCCGAGGGCCGTTCCGAGGAAGTCCGTCCCTGCATCGTGTGCTCGCGTTGCCTCGACAACATCTTCATCGGCAAGCCCTGCAAGTGCTCGGTCAACGCCAACGTCTACTTCTCCCAGTACGGCATGCCTGAGGATCATCAGGTGTCCGGCGACGAGGCGCAGAAGAAGATCCTCATCGTCGGTGCTGGCCCGTCCGGCCTCGAGACCGCCCGTAACCTCAAGATGCGCGGCTTCAAGAACGTCACCGTCGTCGACCAGAAGAGCAAGCCCTGCGGCCTGCTGAACCTGGCTCAGGTCCTCAACGAGGAGCTGCCGCCGATGGTCGAGTGGTACAACAACGAGATCAAGCGCCTCGGCCTCGACGTTCGCTGCAACACCAAGGTCGACGTCAACTACATCAAGGACTTCAGCGCTGACGAGGTCATCCTCGCCGTCGGCCCCGAGACCTCCTCTCCGGACGTTCCGGGCAAGGACCGCAAGAACGTCATCGACTCCCACGCTCTGAAGGAGCTGGTCGAGGGCCACAACACCCCTGGTCAGGGCTTCATGTGGGGCCTGTCCTGCTTCGGCATGGGCATCCTGGGCGCTCCGCTGGGCCTCATGAAGTGGGGCCTCGGCACGCACCTGCTGGTCAAGAAGCGCATGGCTGTCATCGGCGGCGGCTTCGCCGGCATCGAGGTTGCGTCCGCGATGCACGACGGCCGCGAGGTCACGGTCATCGAGTCCGCTAAGAAGGCGGGCGCCGAGATCGGCATCATCGACAAGAACCCCGAGCTGCGTAAGCTCAAGAAGGCCGGCGTCAAGATCCTGACCCTGACCAAGGTTAAGGCTTACACCGACGAAGGCGTTCTGTGCGAGGACGCCGAGGGCAAGGAATTCACCGTTCCTGCCGACACCATCATCGCCGGCACGGTTTGCGTCGACAACACCTCCCTCTATGACGAGGTCAAGGGCGTTATCGATCCTGAGCACCTGCGCCTCATCGGCAACGCGTCGCCCCACACCGACTGGGAGGGCGTCGCTGCCAACGACCCGTACGGCACGCCTGAGTTCAAGCGTCTGCTCGAGGCCGTTCGCGACGGCTACATCACCGCGATGAGCATGTAAGCGCTGCTCACAGAGATGCGCTTTGCAAGGCACCCGCCCCGGCGGGTGCCTTTTTTGTTTGGGTGGGGAAGGGTGAGGGGAGGCAGATTTCGTGCTTGACGCGTTCTGCGCGCAGACGGCGGGCTCGGGTGAGCCGACGAGCCGCGGTCGCAGCGGGTGC
The DNA here is from genome assembly GCA_963601095.1 of Oscillibacter sp. MSJ-31. Classification (GTDB taxonomy): domain Bacteria; phylum Actinomycetota; class Coriobacteriia; order Coriobacteriales; family Eggerthellaceae; genus Anaerotardibacter. The sequence continues at coordinate 1,760 of CAVCDZ010000011.1, forward strand.
GCCACCCATGAGCAAAACGAGCGGCCCGGCGCGGATCCATGAAAGGTGCGCAGGAGGCGAGGTGTGTGGCGTTCGCCGGTTCGTGTCTGTTGCGTCCGCTGGTATCATGGACGGGAAACGAGATGAGTGCCGGGCGGCGACAGAGCCGCTTTGGGACGCCATGAAAAGGAGACGCCATGAGGGTGACGAACGCAGGATTCATTGAGACCGAGCCGACCGGCGCGCTGCGCGAGAAGATCGAGGCGTACCTCGACGAGCCATCGGAAGGGGTTACGCCGCGCCTGGCGGCAACCGTCATGCTGGTGCGCGATTCGGCGCCGGGCCAGACGAAGTACCGCATCGAGGACGGCGCCTTCCCGCCGGATTTCCCGACCGGGCAAGAGCTTGAGGTGTTCATGATGCGTCGCGTGAAGACGATGGACTTCGTGCCGGATGCCGTGGTGTTCCCGGGCGGGCGCGTCGATCCGCGCGACTCGAATCCTAACCTGCCTTGGTGCGGGCCGGCTCCCGCCAAATGGGCGGAGTACATGGGCTGCTCGGAAGACGACGCCCGTCGCATCGTGGTGGCGGCCGCGCGCGAGGTGTTCGAGGAGTGCGGCGTGTTGCTCGCCGGCCCCGAGCACGGCACGGTGGTCGAGGATCTGTCCGACCCGTCGTGGCACGTCGATCGCGAGGCGCTGGTCAACCATGAGCTCGCCTTCGCCGACATGCTCATCCGTCGCGGGCTGGTCTTGCGCACCGACCTGCTGGGCCTGATCTCGAACTGGTGCACGCCGCCGTTCGAGCCCAAGCGCTACGACACGTTCTTCTTCTCGGCGCTGATGCCCGAGGGTCAGGTCGCCGACGACGACACGAGCGAGTCGCGCATCTCCGACTGGGTGACGCCCGCCTATGCGGTGCGCGAGGCGGATACCAACCGCTGGAAGATCCTGCTGCCCACGATGTACAACCTGACCGCGATCGCGCAGGCGCGCAACGCCGGCGAGTTCGTGGGCTCGCGTCGCACGCTCAAGCGGATCATCTCGATGCCGACGCGCCGCGACGACGGCACGGTCGTTCTGCGCGCCGATTTCAAGTAGGCGATCCTCATGGGAGGGTTCATCGCCGACGAGACGCCGTGGCAGGGTGGGCGCGTGAGCGAGCGCGCCTGGTGCGTGCGCGCCGACAACCCCAGCCCGATGACGTACGTGGGCACCAACACCTGGGTCGTGGCGGAACCGGGCAGCAAGAAGTGCCTGGTCATCGACCCGGCACCGGCGGGCGCGCAGGTTGAGCGCATCGTCGCGCTGTGCGATGAGCGCGCGCTTGAGATCGCTGCCATCTTCGTCACGCACGACCACCCCGATCACACGGAAGGCGTTGCGGAGCTGGCGGCGCGCACAGGCGTGCCGGTCTTCGCCCGCGATGCCGCCGTGCTCGATCGGATCTTGGAAGGCTATCCTGGCATTGAACGCCATACGGTGTCAGAGGGCGCGTTTTGCCCCTTCGAGGGGGCGCCGTCGTTTGAGGTGATCGACTTGCCGGGGCATTCGACCGACTCGGTCGGCTTGTTGATGACCGATGAGAAAGCCCTGTTCACGGGCGATATGCTGTTTCGGCATGGGCCAACCGTGGTGTTTTACCCGGATGGCGTGCTCGGCGACTACCTGCGCAGCCTTGATACGCTCGAGGCCCTGGTGGACGCGGGCCGCGCGCAGCGGTTCTATCCCGGCCACGGTTACCCGATCGACGATCCCGCGCGCATCATCGAAGCGACGCGCGCTCATCGCATCGAGCGCCTCGATCAGATCAGAGAGGCGCTGGCCGAGGGCGTGCCTGCCGATCCCGATGCACTGTTCGAGGTGGTCTACCGCGGCGTCGATCCGCGGTTGCGCGACGCGTCGATCCGCAGCATCAAGGCGCAGCTCGCGTATTTGGGGCTGCTCTAGACAAGACGCACGGTCGGCGCGTGCGGCGCATCGTTGCACGCGCCGACCGGCATAATCAAACGCAGCCGGCCGGCGGGCGCCTGCGTCGCCGCGCGCTAGACGTCGGCGCTTGGGTTGCCCGCCTTTGCCAGATACTGCGCAACGTGCGCGCGGAGCTCGGCGAAGGGGGTCTCCGTGTACCCCCGCGCCTGGCGGATCAAGGCGATGCGGAACAGATAGCGGATACTCGATTCCGCCAACAACGCTTCTTCTTTAACTGAAAGCGAAGGCATGAGACGTGCCTGGGGATGCTCCGCGAGAAAGCGCTCAAGCGCCACCGTGGCATTGTGCTGGACGTCGGCGGCGCTGCGATGCTCTTCGGTCAAAAGGTTGGGGTTCTCTTTGAGGATCCGGTAGCGCGCGCGTTTGAGGTCGGGATCCGCAACGTTGACGAGGATCTTCTCGAGCGCTGAAGCCAGCACGTCAAGGTAGCAGGCCCCTTCGCGCTCTTCAAGGATGTGCACGAACTGATCGGCATCGGGAAAGTCGGTGGATCGCCCGAGGACTGCGGCGGATTTGGACGGGAAGTAGTTGAAGAACGTCATGCGCGAGACGTTTGCCTGCTTGCAGATGGCATCCACCGTCGTCTCTTTGAACCCGCGCTCGTCGGTGAGCTGAACGGCGGCGCGCTCGATCGCAGCCCGCGTTTCGGCCTTCTTGCGGGCGCGCAGCCCGCCTGCTTCTTCCTGTTTCATACGAGAAAACCCCTGTCATGTGATGACTTTGCGAATTATAGCATGCACCTAAAAATGTACTCAGTAAAAAATTATAGTAGGTAAACCAAAAGCGGATGGAGTGCGGCCGCTCGCGGGGCGTGAGCAGGACGGCCGTCCCGATCACCCGTAAGCCGCAGGCGGGGGTGGCCGTCCCGACCAGCCGCAGGCCGCAGGCGGGGCGGGCACCCCGATCGCCCGGAAGGGCTCAAGCGGAGGGGGCGGGCGCCCCGGCCACCCGCAGGCTGCAAGCGGGGATGCGGCAGCTCCGATCGCCGCATCCCCGCTCTTCGATGAAGAAAGGAAACAGATATGGCAATGGGCATAACGCGCAAGCAGCTGGTGCTGGTTTGCGTGCTCATCTTCGGCACCTTCGTCGCCGTGCTCAACCAGACGGTGGTGTCTCCTATGCTGCCGAAGGTCATGGTGGAGATGAGCGTGGACGCCTCGACGGCTCAGTGGCTCGCCACCGGATTCACGCTCGTGAACGCCGTCATGATTCCGGTCACGGCCTTCTTGATGGACAAGTTCTCGCTGCGCGCGATCTTCTGCGTCTCGATGAGCATCTTCGTCGCGGGCAGCCTACTCGCCGGATGGGGCCCCACGTTCGGGGTTCTTCTCGCCGGGCGCATGGTTCAGGCCGCCGGCGCGGGCGTCTTGCAGCCTCTGGTCATGACGGTGCTGCTCAGGACGTTTCCCGTTGAGCGCCGCGGCACCGCCATGGGCATCTTCGGCATCGTCATTGCGTTTGCCCCGGCTATCGGTCCGACCCTTGCTGGCTTCGTCGTCGATACCGTTGGCTGGCGCGTGCTGTTCTATGGCATCGCCGTGCTTGCTGCCCTGGTGATCGTCGTCTCGATGTTCGCTCTTGAGAAGAGCGAGGCTACCAACCCCGACGCGCACCTCGACGTGCCGTCGGTCATCCTCTCGTGCCTGGGCTTCGGCGGGTTGCTGTACGGCTTGTCGAGCATCGGCTCGTCGGGGTCGACCGTCGTGTCCTTCGCGGGCCTGATCGTGGGCGCGATCGCCCTGGTGTTCTTCTTCCGGCGCCAGCTTACGCACGTTGAGCCGATGCTCAACGTGCGCGTGCTCAAGAACCGTCGCTTCCTGACCGCTACGGTGATCATCATGCTGGTGCAGGGCTCGCTGATGGCCGGCGCGGTTCTGGTCCCCATCTTCATGCAGACCGACCTGAGGATGTCGGCAACCGAGTCGGGCGTCGCGATGCTGCCGGCGGCGATCATCATGGGCGTCATGGGTTTGGTCTCGGGTCGCCTGTTCGACAAGCACGGCCCGCGGTGGCTGGGCATCATCGGCCTTGCCCTGATGACGCTTTCGACCGTCCTGTTCGCCTTCATCGACCTGAGCGCGACGTTCGCGTACCTGATGATCCTCTACGCGGTGCGCATGTTTGGCCTGGCGCTGGTCAACATGCCGCTCAACACCTGGGGCATGAACGCGCTTGACGACGAGCTGATCAGCCACGGCACGGCGCTCAACAACACGTTTCGCCAGGTGGCAGGTTCGCTTGGCACCGCGTTGATCGTGTCGATCTCCACGGCGGCAAGCACGTCGCAGGCGGGCGCGATGAGCCCGCTCGACGCAAGCGTGTACGGTATCGACATCGCGTTTGCCGTGGCGGCTGCCATCTGCTTCATCGGCTTCATCATCGTGATCGTGCTGGTGAGAGACGAGCCCAAGGGCGCGCTGCCCGAAGAAGCGTCGGCTAGTGCCCTCGAGGTGACCGAGCTCATCAAGGCGGAGCCCTATGCGCTGCCGTCGAGCGCCACCGTGCTCGACGCGATGCGCCTGCTGTCCGACAAAAAGATCGGCAGCGTGACCGTCGTCGACGATCAGCGCAAGCTGGCAGGCTTCGTCTCGGATGGCGACATCATGCGCCATCTCTCGCGGCGCGATGAGGTGCTGACCGACCCCATGTCGATGATCACCCTCGTGATCGGGGCGGATGCGGCCGGCCGCGGAATCTATTCCCGGATGGGCGACCTCATGCAGATGAACATCATGGCCATCGCAAAGAAGCCGGTCATCAGCGTGGAGATAGGGGACAACTTGAAAGAGGTGTGCCAGGTGCTGGGTGCCTATCACCTCAAGAAAATCCCGGTGGTGGACGGCACGGGCACGCTGGTGGGGCTCATCGATCGTTCCGACGTGGTGCGCCACTTCATGGCCGTCTGCGTCGACGAGGCGGGGCTTGAGGAAGGCCGCACGCCGGAGCTGAGCTCGTAGCGGCAGGCCTCGCGATCTGAGTGCAGCGGGTCGCGAGCGCTCTGAGACGTTTTCGATAACGCGAAGGCCCGTGGCAGGTGTGGTTGCCTGCCACGGGCCTCGTTGCGTGGTGCGGCTAGCGCCCCTGCCAGCGCGGCGCGCGCTTCTCGGCGAACGCGCGCGGCCCTTCGAGCGAATCCTCGGTCGCGTTGATGAGCTCCTGGTAGTGATCCATGATCGCCCAGCCCGTGCCGCCCTCCAAATCGTCGCAGGCAACCGTCTCTTTCATGGCGGCCTTCGAGTACTCGATAGCCAGCGGCGCACTCTGCACGATGCCGCGTGCCATCGCGCGGGCGCAGGCCAGTAGGTCGGCCTCGTCGACGACGCGGCTGATCAGCCCCCAGCGCTCGGCGCGCGCCGCATCGATGGGCTCGCCCACCAAGATCAGCTCGGCGGCGTACTTGTAGGGGGTCTGCTGCATGAGGCGCAGGATGGCGCCGTCGCCGGTCGCGGCGCGGCCATGGCGTGCCTCGGGGAGGCCGAAGGTGGAATGGGCGCTTGCCACGGCAAGGTCGCAGGCGAGCACGATGCCCAGCCCGCCGCCGACGCAGACGCCGTTGACGGCGGCGATCAGCGGTTTGGTGAACTGGTGCTTGGACATGCCCAACAGCCCCCAGTCCTCCTTGCCGGGCGGTAGGTGGTAGGTCCCGGCAGCGATCTCTTTCAGGTCGGCGCCGGCGCAAAAGCAGCTGCCCTCGTTGGTGATGATGCACGCGCGCTGCGTGGGATCGGCGTCCCAGCGCTCAAGCTCGTCCGAGAACTCCTGCATCATCTGCGAGCTCATGGCGTTGCGCGCCTGCGGGCGGGCGAGCGTGATCGTGAGCACGCCGTCGGCCGCCTCGGTCTTGATGGTTTCGTAGGCCATGTTCGTCCCCTTCCCTCGCTAGGTTTCATTGTAGGGGAAGGGGAGGGGCTGATCGCGGGCGGGGGACATCGACCCGCGGGTGGGTCGGCGCCGGTCGCGGGCAGGGAGCATCGGCCTGCAGATGGGTCGTCGCCGGTTGCGGCTGGGCGCCTCCCCTCCACTTACTCCAACCCACGAAAAAGCCCAGCCGCCTCACGGAGGGGCGACTGGGCTTCATGATGATCTGTGCACGTCCCGGTTTGCACACATGCGCTCGTCGGCCGACCGCGCGCGAGCAGCCGACGGCGATGCGTTACGCGCGCTCCTTCAGACGGCGACGCAGCTCGTCGGAGAGCAGGTTGCGCTGCACCTTGCCCGACTCGGTGTACGGGATCTCGTCGATGAACTCGATGTGCTCCGGGCGCAGGCGCTTGGCCACGCCGATGGAGTCGAGGTAGGCCGCGATCGAATCGAGCGTCGGCAGCTCGTCGCCCTCAGGCACGATGAACGTGCAGATGCGCTCGCCCAGGCGGTCATCCGGCAAGCCGATGGTGGCATGCTCGCCCACGCCGGGGCAGCCCGCCAGGTTCTCGTCCACCTCGTTGACCGAGATGTTGATGCCGCCGCGGATGATGATCTCCTTCTTGCGGCCGTTGATGCGGATGCGCCCCAGGTCATCCTGGTAGCAGAGGTCTCCGCTGTAGAACCATCCGTCATCGTCGAGATCCTTCGCCGTGGCTTCGGGATTCTTGAGGTAGCCGCTGAACATATGCGGTCCGTGCGACACCTCTTCGCCCTGGGTGCCGTGGGGCACCTCGTTGCCGTTGGCGTCGACGACCTTCGTCTGGATGCCCTCGAAGGCGACACCGGACCACTCGCCGTTCCACTCCAGGCAGTGCTCAGGCGGAACACCCAGGTGAGGACAGCTTTCGGTGGAGCCGTAGCACTCGCACAGCAGCAGCCCGTGCCCATGGGCGCGCTGCACCATCGTGCCGGGAACCGGCGCGCCGCCGCAGACGTAGAGCTTGAGCGTCGTGAAGGAGCGCGAATACTCCTCGAGGCAGTTGAGCATGTCATAAATAAAGGGCGTAGCACCCATTGACCAGGTGACGCCCTCGTTGTTCATGATGTCGATAGCCTCGCAGGCATCGAATTCCTGCTGCAGCACGACGCGACCGCCCAGCAGCATCGGACACAGCAGCCCGTGGTTGAAGCCGGTGGCGTGGTTGAGCGGCGCAGGCATGAACATGACGTCGTCACTGGTGAGGTGAAGGCCCTTGGCAAACGTGGTCTCGGAGAAGATCAGCGCGTTGTGAGACAGCAAGACCGCCTTCGGGCGACCGGTGGTGCCCGAGGTGGACAGGATGACCGTCACGTCGTCGGACTTGCTTTCGCACGGCGCGGTGTAGGGCTCAAAGTCCTTGAAGATCTGGTTCAGCGTCACGGTGCCGTGCGATTCCATCATCTTGTCGTGGACAGCGATGGCGCTTCGCTTGAGCGTGGGCACGCGGTCGACCACCGAGAGGATCATATCCTCGAAGTTGGTCTTGTGATGGAACGTCGGGCAGATGAACGCCTTGCTTTCCACCAGGTTAAGCGCGTAATCCAGGTCCTCGCCGTTGAAGGTGACGGGCAGCGGATGGCTGACCGCGCCCAGCTTCAGGCAGGCGACGAGCACGATGCAGAACTCGGACCACGGCGGCATCTGATACGACACCACGTCGCCGTTTCGCACCCCCTGCTCATGCAGCCATGCCGCGAGACGGCCCGCCTTGTCGTCGAGTTCTGCGTAAGTCAGGCGAACGCCCAGGTTATCGCTCACATACTCGTGATCGGGAATGTCGCGCACGCGATCATTCCAGTGATCGAGCAGCGTCTTGTCGGACCAGTACCCCTTCGCGTAGTACTCCTGTTTGTCCTTGGCGTTGACCTTGAGATCGGTAATCATGAATCCTCGTTTCCTGCAGTAGGCGCACCAAAGCAGACCCCACCTGTCTCTTAGGAACGAATCCCCCTCCTATATGTATGCGAAAAGCGGATCTCCTATCGCTTTTCGCACTGTGCAAAGTATACCGCTTATAAGCCGTGCTCCGCGCGTCGCTGTGATTGAAACAAGGATGTGATCTTGAGCATTTTTTACGTACGACCCCCTGAGTTGAGGGGCGCGCAGGTCGGTGGGGCGAGGATCTGGACGCGGGCGGATGCGTGTCGGGTTTGCGCTGGTGAGGAGGGGAGGTTGCGTCTGGTTTCGCCGCGGTGCCCACTTTGTTGCGGCGCCATGTCCCTCAACCTGGCTTCACACCTCGCGATCCTGCATCGGCGCCACGATTGCGCCCCCGCCTGTCTTACCCGCTCACCGGCCCTCGCCCTTG
>CAVCDZ010000012.1:0-10005 GCA_963601095.1 Oscillibacter sp. MSJ-31
TCTCGCCGGCGCGCTCGACCCATTCGTCTTCCTTGAGCGAGGTGCCCACGGCCTTGCCCTGCGCCAGCAGGAAGGTGAAGCACATGCCCCCGCCGATGATCAGCGTGTCGCACTTGTCGATCAGCGCATCGATCACCTTGATCTTGTCGGACACCTTCGAGCCGCCGAGGATCGCAACGAACGGGCGACGCGGGTCGTCGAGCATCAAAGACAGCGTGGTGACCTCCTTGGTCATCAGCGCACCGGCATAGGCCGGCAAAAACGCCGCGACGCCCGCCGTGGAGGCATGGGCGCGATGGGCCGCGCCGAACGCGTCGTTGACGTAGAGATCGCCCAAGCTCGCCAGCTCGCGGGCGAACTCAGGGTCGTTCTTTTTCTCGCGCTTGTCGAAGCGCAGGTTCTCAAGCAGGCACACGTCCCCGTCGGCCAGTGCATCGACCGTTGCGTGCGCAGAAGGGCCGATCGTGTCGGTGGCAAACGCCACTGGACGGCCCAGCAGCTCACCGAGGTGCTTTGCCACCGGAGCCAACGAGAACTCGGCCTGATAGCCCGTTCCCTCCGGACGCCCCAGATGGCTGCAGAGGACGACCTTGGCCCCGCGCCCCATCAACGAGGTGATCGTGGGAAGCGCCGCCTTGATGCGGGTGTCGTCGGTCACGACGCCGTCTGCCAGCGGGACGTTGAAGTCCACGCGGCACAGCACGCGCTTGCCAGCGACGTCGGCGTCGGTGAAGGTCTTGACGTTGCTCATATTCCGCCTTTCTCTCAAAGAAACGAAAAGAGAGCCTCCACGACGAAGGCTCTCTTTCTTGTACCTAATGCATGCTTATCGCTTTGCTCGTATCCGATGCCACGGCATACGGGATTAGAGCATGATCTTGGCGAGGTCCTTGACGCGGTTGGAGTAACCCCACTCGTTGTCGTACCAGGACACGCACTTGACCAGGTTGCCCTTGCCGCCGAGCACCATCGTGAGCTGGCTGTCGAAGAGCGAGGAATGCGAATCGCCGATGATGTCGGACGACACGATCGGGTCTTCGACGTAGGCGAGGATGCCCTTGAGCGGGCCTTCGGCAGCAGCCTTGATGGCGGCGTTGACCTCCTCGACCGTGACGTCGCGCTCAAGCTCGACCGTGAGGTCGACCATCGAGCCGTCGGGGGTGGGAACGCGCGTGGCGAAGCCGTCGAGCTTGCCCTTGAGCTCGGGCAGGACGAGCGAGACCGCGCGGGCAGCGCCCGTGGTGGTCGGGATCATGGACAGCGCAGCTGCGCGAGCGCGGCGCAGGTCCTTGTGGGCCTGATCGAGAATGCGCTGGTCGTTGGTGTAGGAATGAATCGTGTTCATGAAGCCGCGCTTGATGCCGAAGGTGTCCATGAGGACCTTGGCGAACGGGGCGAGGCAGTTGGTGGTGCACGAGGCATTGGACACGATGTTGTGGACGGCCGGATCGTACTTGTCGTCGTTGACGCCCATGACGATCGTGATGTCCTCGTTCTTGGCGGGAGCCGTGATCAGGACCTTCTTAGCGCCAGCTTCGATGTGCTTCTTGGCAACGTTGGCGTCGGTGAAGAAACCGGTGGACTCGATGACGAGCTCGACGCCCATCTCGCCCCACGGGATGTTCACGGGGTCGCGGTCGCCGAAGACGCGCACCCTGCGATCGTCAACGACGATGTAGTCACCGTCCACCTTGACGTCATCGTAGACGCGGCCGTGGATCGAATCGTACTTGAGCAGGTGGGCGGCGGCGGTGACGCTGCCCGGGTCATTGACGGCCACGATGTCGAAGGACGGGTCCTTCTCCATTGCGCGGAAAACAAGTCGGCCGATACGGCCAAAGCCGTTGATACCAACCTTGGTAGCCATGGGCTCCCCTTTCACGTGTGTTGCAAGATGCTTGGACGACGCAGCGCACAAACAGATTTATGATGGCACCATCATACCATGCAAGCCATTTCCATCGGCCAAAACGCGCCTGCCACCGATGGACGGCAGGCGAAGAGGCCTCGTCTGAGGTGCGATCGGCGTTCGCCCTCATGGGACGGCGCATGCCCTCGCGGGACGGCAGCTCGTGCGCCTTCCCAGACGGCGCGCGCCCTAATAGGACGACGACACCTCGCGCGCCATCTGCTCGATGCGGCGCACGCGGTGGTAGATCGCCGACTTGGACAGCGGCGGCGTGGCGCTCTCGCCGAGCTCCTTCAAGGTGGCCTCGGGATAGCGCACGCGCAGGCGGATGTAGTCCTGCAGCCCCTTCGGCAGCGTTTTGATGTCGCGATGCTCGAGCAGCGTGCGGATGGCCTGGATCTGCTCGACGCTCGCCTCGGCGGTCTTGGCCTGGTTGGCGATCTCGGCGTTGACCCGGCGGTTCACGTCGTTGCGCACGCTTTTGAGCACGCGCTCGTTTTCCATCTTGAGCGCGCTTTGGTGAGCGCCCACGAACGCGAGGAACGATGAGATCGCCGAGCCGCTTTTCAGATAGACCGTGTGCGTGTTGCGTCGTTCGACGACTTTGGCGTTGATGCCCTTGGTCTCGAGCAGTGCGACGATGTCGCCCGCCATCGTCTGCGATTCGACCGTGATCTCGAAGTGGAAATCGCCGCGCGGGTTGGAGATGAACCCGCTGCCGAGGAAGACGCCGCGCAGATAGGCCGACGCGCAGCACGACTTGCGCACGAGCTCGGGCGCGATGCCGCGCTGCAGCCCCTCCTCGCCGAGGATGCCCAGATCGCGCAGCGCCTCGTCGAGGCCTGCCTGCGTGGGCACCTCGATCAGCCAGTTCGGCGTCTTGTGCAGCACGCTGCGGCGCATCGTGAGATCGGTCTTGAGCTGGTAGCGCCCATGGAGCGCGCGGATGATGAAGCGCGCGACCTGCGGGGCGTCGGTGGAGATCTCAAGGCGGAACTTGCCCGGCCCGGCAAGCAGGATCGTCCCCTCGATGCGGATGAGCGCGGCGAGCGTCGCCGCATCGCAGTGCGAGCACACCGGCTCGACGCGCGAGAGCTCTTCTTTTACCTCCGTCGTGAACGACAAAGCTTGAACACCCCCATGAAGGCATCGGACAGGGCACGCGGGTCGTGCCAGGTAGGACGCTCGGGATCGACCATGTCGCGCACGAGCACGACCGGGCCCTGCGCCTGAATCGCGTCGATGTCGGCCTGGTTCACTTTGACCGGGCGAATGCGCTCGAGGTTGACGCCGGCCTGCGCCTCGGCCATTGCGCTCTTCTGCGACGCCGGACCCGCCACGGCCTCGAACGCGCCGGTGATCGAGCGCGCGTGCGCGGGCTTGCCCGAGCTGTGGATGAGCACGTAGTCGAGGCAGCCGGCCATCCCATGGCGCATCAGGGCCTCGACGTGCTCGCGGGCCGACAGCCCCCAGGTCTCGCCCTGCTGGTCGGCAAGGCTGCACACGAAGACCGTGCGCGCACGCGACTGCGAGATCGCGTCCACGATGCCGGGCACCAGCAGGTTCGGGATGATCGAGGTGAACAGCGACCCCGGGCCAAGCACGATGAGGTCGGCGGAGCGGATCGCGCGCAGCGCCTCCAGGTACGGCAAGCACTGATCGGGCGATTCGAGCCACACCTGCTCGAGCGCCGTCTGGGACTTGCAGCATACGGCCTGGCCGCGCAGCGTCCGGCCGTCCTGCGTTCGCGCGCACAGCGTCACGTTGTTGAGCGTGGACGGGTAGACGTGCCCGCGCGCGCCGAGCAGCTGGCCGCAGATCTTGATCGCCTCGGGAAACGACCCGGTGGCGTTCTCGAGCGCCGAGAGCATCAGGTTGCCCAGCGTGTGATTACGCGCGAAGTCGAAGCGGTATTTAAACGCCTTGGTCAACGGGTCATCGGGGTCGGCCGCCATCGCGGCCAGGCACTTGCGGATGTCGCCCGGCGGCGTGACGTGCGCTTCCTCGCGCAGGATACCCGTCGATCCTCCGTCGTCGGCCATCGCCACGACGGCCGAGACCTGCACGCCCATCGCGAGCAGCGTCCGGATGGACACCGGCGCGCCGGTGCCGCCGCCGATCACAACGGCTTTGAGCTTGGTCGGGTCGATGCCGCGCGCCGAGCGCCGATGGCCCAGCGACCCGATGGCGCGAAACGCCTGGGTCATCGAGGCATCATGGCGAAAGCCGTGTTCGGAAGGCCCGTCGTTTTCGGAAAGCGCGCTCATTTGGTCCCCGCCTTCGACGTGTCGGCCAGAGCGATGTCGCGATGGTAGGCGCGCACGTTGTAGTCCTGGGCGCGCAGGATCTCAGCGGTCTTCTCCGCCAATACGACGCTGCGATGCTGACCGCCCGTGCACCCGACGCCGATCGCGAGATGCTGCTTGCCCTCAGCGACGTAACCCGGCATCACGCAGTTGAGCAGGTTCTCCCACGCGTCGAGGAACGCGTGCGTCTCGCGGCGGCCGAGCACGTAGTCGCTGACCGGCTTGTCGAGGCCGGTCAAGCCGCGCAGCTCGGGCACGTAGAACGGGTTGGGCAGAAAGCGCACGTCGATCACGATGTCGGCATCGGTCGGAGCGCCGTGCTTGAAGCCGAACGAGTACACGACGACGTTCATCCCATCCTTGTCGGTCTCCTTGGAATATAGGCGGCGCAGCTCCTCGCGCAGCTCGCGCGGCTTCATGTCGGACGTGTCGATGTAGCTGTCGGCCACATGGCGCAGCTCCTCGGTGAGCTTGCGCTCGTACGAGATCGCCTGCGCGATCGAGCGCGAGTTGTTCACGCACAAAGGGTGGCGACGGCGCGAGGCCTTGTAGCGGGCGATCAGCGCGTCGTCGCGGGAGTCCAAGAAGATGATGCGAAAGGTGATGCCCGCCGCCTCCATGTTGGCAAGCTCCCCCACCAGCTGCTTGAAGTACTCGCGGTTGCGCGCGTCGCAGACGATGGCGAGCTTGCGGCCGATCTCGTTGTGGCCCGGCAGGCTCGCCAAGCTGATCATGTTCATGATCAGCGAGGGCGGAAGGTTGTCGATGCAGAAATAGCCCAGGTCCTCAAACGTGTGCATCGCCTCGGTGCGGCCGGCGCCGCTCATTCCCGTGATGATGACGACGTCGGGGCCGGGGTTGCCCTTCGCCTCGGGCTCTTCGGCACCGGAAGCGGCCTTCGCCTCCGGCTCTTCAGCCACCGGCTCTTCGCTCGGATCTTCTGCCATGGGGCATTCCTCCTAAAGAAAAGGGGCTCAGTCGCTCGGCCCCCCGTGCGCATTGCGGTTCTGATCTGCGGTGTTTCCGGCAGCCTTCGCGCCGGACTCCTTCTTGCCATTATATTGCGTAAGGACAGCATACACGTCCTCAGCCACCTGCTCAGGCACGACACCCGACTGTTTGATTTCCTCCAAGCTCGCGGCACGCAGGGCGCTAAACGACCCGAACGCCTTGAGCAGACGCTTCTTGCGCACCGGGCCCATGCCGATGACCTCATCGAGGATCGAGGTGGTCATGCCCTTGCCGCGCAGCTCGCGATGGAAGGTGATCGCGAAGCGGTGGGCCTCGTCGCGCACCTGCTTGACCAAATAGAGGCTCGGCGACCCGCTCGGCAGCACGACCGGCCCGCTCTCCTGCCAGGGCACGAACAGCTCCTCGTCGCGCTTGGCCAACCCGCATATCGGGATGTCGCCGGCACCCAGCTCGTCGAGCTGCTGGATCGCGGCGGTCAGCTGCGGCTTGCCGCCGTCCAAGATGATGAGGTCGGGTCGGCGCCCGAAGCGCTCGTCGGCCAGACGCTCGGCGCAGTAGCGGCGTGCCATGACCTCGGCCATCATCGCGAAGTCGTTGGCCTCGTCCGATTCCATGCGAATCTTGAAGCGGCGGTACTGCCCCTTGTCGGGACGGCCGTTGGTGAAGACGACCATCGACGCCACCGAATAGCGCCCGTGGATCGTCGAGATGTCGAAGCATTCGATGCGCAGCGGCGGGCCCTCGAGGGCCAGCGCGCTTTCCAGCTGAAGCAGGGCGTCGTTGATGCGCGCGTCGTCGTAGCTGCTGCGCGCCTTGTAGCGCATCAGTACATGGCGCGCGTTCTTGCGCGCCATCTCCATCAGCGCCGCCTTCTCCCCGCGCTGCGGCACCACCAGGCGCACCTTGGCGCCGTGGACGCTGTCGAGCTTTTGAGTCAGCCACCCCTCGATGACCTCGGCGTCTTCAGGCAGCTCGTCGACGATGAGCTCATGCGGGATCGACTCGGTGTCGTCGTAGTAGCGCAGGACGAACATGCGCAAAAGCTCGGCTGCCGGCACGTCCTTGCCCTTGTTGAAGATGAACTCGTTGGTGTTGACGATGTTGCCCTCGCGCACGATGAGCACCGTCACGCCGGCGATCGTCTCCTCGCGGAACACGCCGATGACATCGGCGTTCAAGCGATGGCTCGACACGGCGTGCTGGGTCTGCGAGAGTGCCTCGATCGTCTCGATGCGCGCCTTGATGCGCCCGGCGCGCTCGAAGTCGAGCTCGGCGGCGGCTGAGGCCATCTCGTCTTTGAGCTCGGCGACGAACTCGGCATGCTGGCCGGACAAGAAGCGCTCGACGGCGCGCACCTGATCCCGATACGTCTCGGGGTCGATCTGGCCCGAGCAGGCGCCCGGGCCGAGCCCGACGTGAGCGTCGAAGCAGGGCCGATCGGTGAGCACACCCTCCCCATAGGGTTGCTGATCCAGCTTGCGGCAGAGCCGGCGCCACTCGGCGCACGAGGCGGCGCAGATCGGCACGATGCGGCGCACCGTGTCCACGAGCTCGCGCGCCGCGCGGCTGTCGGTATAGGGACCGAAATAGCGCGACGTCGGCTTATGCGCCTCGCGCGTGTACTTGATCGCCGGGAACACGTCGCCTTTGGTCAGCGCGATGAACGGGTAGGTCTTGTCGTCCTTGAAGTCGGCGTTGAAGTACGGCGAGTGCTGTTTGATGAGGTTCTTCTCCAGCACCAGGCTCTCGTGCTCGTTGGCCGTGACGACGTACTCGAACGAGTCGATCTGCGACACCAGAAGCGGAATCTTGGCGCGCTCGTCTTGGAAGTTGACGTATTGGCGCATGCGGGCGCGCAGCTGCTTGGCCTTGCCCACGTAGATCACCGTGCCGTGCGCGTCTTTCCACAGGTAGACGCCCGGCTCGGTCGGAACGCTCGCGAGCTGCTCCTTGATGCGTTGAAGCTTGTCTTCGTCCATCGGACGCGCCGCCTAGATGTGCTCTTCCAGATCGAGCATCATGAGCGACACGTTGTTGCGCATGTCGCGCGCCTGCGCACGCGTGAGCTGGCCGTCGGCGTAGAAGTCCTGGATGACGTCGAGCTCGAGCTGCAGGCCGAGGCGCTGGATGTCGTCGATGCCGGCCACCGCGTTCTCGACCGCCTCGGAGGTCATCGTCGCATCCGAGCGATCGAAGACGGACAGGGCGTGCTCGTGGCTGATCAGGATCTTAGCCACGATCTCGCTCGGGTAATCCGGGTTGTTGACCAGGCCCTGCAGGTACTCGACGGCGTAGCCCTCGCACAGCTCGCGCACCTTGTCCATCGACCTCGTGTCCTCAGAGCTCTTCGCCGAGAACGTGCTGGCGAGGTTGCGGCGCAGCATGGCAAGCCCCGTGCGAAGGCGGCTGATGCGGAACCGGGTCTTGAATGTCGAGGTGGATTTCGACTTGTTGATCAGGTTGCGGTGCTGGGTCAGGCGATGCAGGAACTCGAAGGCAGTGTACGAATCCACCTGCTTGTTCTCGACGGCCTCGATCAGGCGGTCGACCTGGTAGTCGAGCACCTCGATGCGCAGCTTGGCCACTGAGGGCTCTTCGATGTCGACCGTTGAGCGGATGCGCCTGATGCGATTGTTGTACGAGGAGACGACGATCTTGGTCTCGCGGTCGTTGTCGTCGGTCGAGTCGGCCATCAGCCGCTCGATCACCGTGCGCAGCACCTCGATCTTGACGCGGTTGAGGTGCTCGAGCTCGTCGGGATCGATGTCCTTCTCGTCTTTCGGCGCCAAGACCGGCAAGAGGAAGTTGGCTAAGAGCAGCGTGCAGACGATGACGCCTGACGCCAGGAAGATGATGAGCGAGCGCTGCGGGAACGACGAGCCGTCTGCCAGCAAGAACGGGATCGTGAACGCGATCGACAGGGTGATGGCGCCCTTCGGGCCGCCGACCGTGGTGACGAGCGCGCTTTTGACCAAGCTGCGGCCGAACCGCTCGCGCTTATTGGTGTCGGAGTTCTTCACGATGCGCACCATGACGACCGCCCAGATGAAGCGCAGCCCCACGATCAGCACCGTGAGCAGGAGCACGTAGCCGATGAGGGTCGCGTTGGCGATGGAGAGGTCGTCCCAGGTAGACTGCATGGCGTTGGGAAGCTGGATACCCAGAAGGACGAAGACGACGCCGTTCAAGGTGAACGACACGACCTTCCAGACGCTCGTCAGCGCGATGTTCAGGCGCGACTGGTACGGCGAGATCTTGCGGTCGCGGAACATCGACCACACGATGCCGCAGGCGACGACGCCGAGGATGCCCGAGACGTGCACGAGCTCGCAGATCAAGAAGACCACGAACGGCATCGACACCTCGAACAGGAGGTGGAACGTGATGTTGTCGAGGCCCATCTTGCGGATGCGGTCGGAAACGACGAGGAAGATGAGCGCCAGCACGACGCCGAGCGAGATGCCGCCGATGAAGCTGATGAAAAACGACGTCGTGGCATCGGCGAGCGAGAACGCGCCGGTGACGGCCGCGGCGATCGCGAACTGGAACGATACGACGCCCGATGCGTCGTTGATCAGCGCCTCGCCCTGGAGGATGGCGTCTTCGCGCTTGCCCAGCTGGGCTTTGCGCTTGAGCGCCTGGACGGCGACGGCGTCGGTGGGGCCGAGCGCAGCGCCGAGGGCGAAGGCCGCGGCAAGCGGGATGCTGGGCACGAGCCAGTGCAGCACGAACCCGACGCAGAGCGTGATCACGAGCACGAGGCCGACGGCGAATGACACGATGGTCGCCTTGTTATCCCAAAGGTTTTTCTTGTCCGCTTCTAATGAGTCATTGAAGAGCAGCGGCGCGATGAAGAGCACGAGGAACAGTTCAGGGTCGACGTTCACCTCGATGGGCGAGATCGCCAACAAGGCGATGACGAGGCCCAGACCGATCTGGATGAGCGGAGATGAGATGCGGGGAACGACCTGATCGAGAATGGCGGAAAGCAAAACGGCAAGGATCAAAAGCAAAATGAGCTCGAATGCCTCCACTACGCGACTCCTTTCGTCGTGCTTCCGTCCTCTATTAAAGTACCGGAAATCATAGATCCACGCCACAGGACACATAGGGCCGCTACAAAAAGGGGAGCTGCGTGGCAGCATATGCACAGGAGCGGCGGCGAGGGCACGATGAACGGTTTCGGGCCGAGAAGCCTCGCTGCCCTCCCCTGGCGCGGGCCCTGCGCGCGGGTACTCCCCGCAGGCGTCCTTATGCATGCGCGTCACGCCCGTCACCCTTCGACGACGGCCACGACCCCGAACGTCGCCGCTGCATCCCCATCGCGCCCATGGCTCCTCTTTAGCCGCGTCGCGGCGCCCTTCGAAGCTGCTGCATCGCGCAGTAAAAAGGTCTTGCGCCGGGAGAAAAACCCGGTATACTATCAACTTGCGCTCACGGTGGGTATAGTTCAGTTGGCTAGAATGCCAGATTGTGGCTCTGGAGGTCGTCGGTTCGAGTCCGATTACCCACCCCAGCGCAACTTTGATAAAAAAGCAAATCGGGACTTGATCATCCACGAATCTTGCTTTAATATAGCCAAGCGCTTCGCGCATTTCTTTGGACCGTTAGCTTAGTTGGTAGAGCAGGGGACTCTTAATCCCAAGGTCCGGGGTTCGAGTCCCCGACGGTCCACCATTGAAACTTAAAACTCCCAGCAATGGGAGTTTTTCTTTTTTTGCCGCCCTTCCAGGGACTCGAACCCGCGAGGGGTCTGCAGCCCAGGCTTATAGGACAAAAAGTGTGTCTCATTTAGGGGCATCGACGCAGGTCGATGCC
>CAVCDZ010000013.1:0-16078 GCA_963601095.1 Oscillibacter sp. MSJ-31
GGCGATGGAGTACGACACCGACTACGTGCGCGCCCTGGAGTACGGCATGCCTCCGGCGGGCGGCATCGGCATCGGCATCGATCGCGTGGTCATGCTGCTGACCGACCAGCCCTCGATCCGCGATGTGCTGCTGTTTCCTCATATGAAGCCTGAGGCTGTTAAATAAAAGAGTGCTTGCTGTCTTCTGTAGCTTATCTGCAGGAAACAGCAGCACGCGCCCTCACGGGCGCCTAGACAGGAACCAAACAGCCCACTGGGCTGTTTGCTCCCTCATATGAAGCCGGAAGCTGTCAAATAATTGTGTGACCTTCGGCGGCTGCGCGCTCGCCAGGTTCCCTTCCGCATTCATCAAGACACCCTTCGGGGTGTCTTGTTCGTTAGGGCGAACATACGGCTTTCACCTGGGACGATCCTCGCTTGAACGGCTTGTGTGCGCGGTCGATGGCACCGCGCCCCCGGTGCCCGCTTCCTTTCCGCTGCCTGTCTGCTTGAAGCAAGCCGCAGTTTTGCGCTGCGCTACCTTTCATTGAAGGGCCTCAGGGACAGAGGCGTTAGGGACAATAGAATGGAGGAAGCTATGGATACTCAGGTGTACGGCTACGCCCGTGTCTCCACCAAGGATCAAAACCTCAACCGGCAGCTCGACGCGCTGGCCGCCTTCCCGGTGGTGCCAGCCAATGTATACGCCGATCAAGCGAGCGAAAAAGACTTTGATCGCCCTAAATACCGCAAACTCATCCATCGTCTGCGGCCGGGTGACGTCGTCGTGGTGAAGAGCATCGATCGGCTCGGCCGCAACTACGCGGAGATCTTGGCGCAGTGGCGCTCGATCACGCAGGAGAAGCACGCCTCGATCGTGGTGCTTGACATGCCGCTGTTGGACACGCGCCACACGGAAGGCGGGCTGACGCGCGAGTTCCTTGCGGAATTGGTGCTGCAGGTGCTGTCGTACGTGGCTCAGGTGGAGCGCGACAGCATTCGTCAGCGCCAGGCGGAGGGCATCGCGGCGGCGCGGGCACGCGGCGTGCGCTTCGGTAGGCCGCGGATCGAGCGCCCCGAGGCGTACGCCGCTCTCAAGGACTCTTTTTTATCAGGAGCGGTGACGCGCAGACAGGCGGCAGAAGAGCTGCAGGTCAGCGTCACGACGTTTTCTAAGTGGCTGAAGGAGGATTCTGCGCCTGCGGCAGGCGGCCCATGTGCCCCGTAAGCGGTATTTCTGAGCGTCATGGCAGATAGAAGGGCACTTTTTGCTGAAATAAAGGTAGGCATTTGTTTCAGCATGAAACGCTTTATTGACCTGTGCTTTTGTAGCTTCAACAAATAGTAGCATCCCCTCTCGCAAAATCCTACGTTTCCGTGAGCGCCCCTTAGGCGATACGGGACGGGCAGCATGCACGAGGAAAAAGGAGGCGGTGGATGAGAGGCACGAGCTGCAAAGGCGCGCAGGGCTCACTCCAGGCTCGCAAGGGGATAACGTACACGATCGTCGCGGCGCTCTTCGCCGCGCTTTTGGCGTGTGCGTTCTTCGTTGCGCCGCATACGGTATGGGCCGATACGGTCGTCGACGACTCGACGGCCGACCTGTCGACGAGCAGCGGCGCCATCGGCCAGGTTCTGACCGACAAAACGGTTTCTTCTTCAAGCACGTCCGATTTCCTTGTGACGCTGTCCGCCCTGTCGTCTTCTTCGAGCACCGTCACCACCCAGCCGCTCGATATCGTGCTGGTGCTGGACGTCTCGGGCTCGATGGGCGAAAGGTTGAGCGGGAGAACGACGAAGCTTCAGGCGTTGCAGGCCGCTGTCAACAACTTCATCGATGCGACCGCGCAGGCCAACGCCTCGCTTTCCGGCGATCAGCGACATCGTGTCGCCTTGGTGAAGTTCGCCGGCAAGCAGTCCGACGCTGTGGGCGACAACACCTATGGAGTGTTTTACACCTACAACTACTCCCAGCGCGTGTCCGAGCTGCAAGACTGCACCGATGCGACCAAGGGATCTCTCAAGAACACGGTTAATAGCCTTCAGGCTGGCGGCGCGACGCAGGCGGACTACGGTCTGCACTACGCACAAACCGAGCTGAACGCTAACGCTCGCTCAAACGCGAAGCAGGTCGTCATCTTCTTCACGGACGGCGAGCCGACGAGCGGCAGCAGCTTCGAGGGAGACGTCGCAAACGCTGCCGTACAGAACGCCAAGGGCATGAAGGATGCCGGTGCCGCGATCTACACCATCGGCGTGTTCAACGGTGCTAACCCCTCCGATACGCAAGGTCATACCAACGCCTACATGAACGCCGTGTCGA
The DNA here is from genome assembly GCA_963601095.1 of Oscillibacter sp. MSJ-31. Lineage (GTDB taxonomy): Bacteria > Actinomycetota > Coriobacteriia > Coriobacteriales > Eggerthellaceae > Anaerotardibacter. Next base: position 2,303 of record CAVCDZ010000013.1, read on the forward strand.
GCAACTTCCCGAATGCGACGTCGTATACCAATCTCGCTAGGCAGGCTGACAGCACATACTACAAGGCCGCGTCGAGTGCCGATCAGCTGAGCAGCATCTTCGACGAGATCGCAACCGAGATCAACCGTCCTTCGCCCCTGCAGGAAAACTCGAACCTGACGTTCACCGACCAGCTCGGTGAGTACATGGCCCTTGATACCGGCAACGTCAACGTCGTCGTCGGCGGCACGACGTATCCGATCACCCTCAATGCCAACGGCCAGGGAAGCGCACAAGGCATCTCCGTTTCTTATGACAGCGCGACGCGCACGGTGACGGCGACGGTCCCGGCGAGCCTCGTCCCGGTGACGCAGTACGACGCCGACGGCAATCGCGAGGCCGCAGATCCCGAGCCTGTCCGCATCGAGTTCGGCGTGAACGCCCCGACCGACGATGAGCTCGCCAACCCCGATGACGCTCTGTCTGAGTACCTCGCCAACCACACCGAAGACGGCAAGGCGGTCTTCTACTCCAATGCCTATTCCGGCGGTGCTGACGGCGATACCACCGCAACCTTCACGCCTGCGGCCGGCAATGCGTTCTACGAGAACGGTGCAGGCAGCGCGGTTGCGAAGGGGTCCAACCCCACCGGCACCGCGACCAACGTGTCGAACCCGAGCGCCGCGGGCGGCAACGTCACCGTCGCGCTGGGCAACAACGGCAAGATCACCAAGGATCTGCCGACCGTGACCCTGACCGTCATCAAGATCGTCACCGGCAACCTCGGCGACGCCAACCGGGACTTCGGCTTCACGCTGTCGGCGGACGAGGCCACCTTGGGCAAGCTCGCCACCGATGACCCCGTGACGGTTGCCGGTGACACGGCGACCTTCGCCCTGAAGCACCAAGGCTCCGTGACCATGACACTGCCTGCCGGCGCCAAGGTGGCGCTGGCCGAGGACGCGGCTGATGGCTATCAAACCACCTACCAGGTGAACGACGGCGCGGCCACCGCAACGCTCGATGAGCTCACCCTGTCCGATAAGACGACGTCGATCACCGTCACCAACAAGAAGGACGGCAGCGTCGACGTCGGAGTCGAGCTCGACTCTTCAGGTCCGATCGCCATCGGCGTGGTGGCTCTGGCGGGTGGCGCGGCTCTGGCTCTCCGCTCGCTCATGAAGCGTCGCTCGCTTGCGGGCAAGAACTAGCGGTTGGTTGTGCCTCGGCATCAGCAGACATATCACGTACCGGAGGTGGGGCCGTCTGCCTCGCACGGGGCGGGCGCCCGTCGTCAGCCTCCGCTGGCAGGACGTCCGCAGGGTCAGTCGGCCAACCACGTGGCCCCTGTGCAGCCTCACCCGACGCAGGCGCCCCTCAACTACGAGCACAAGCTCATTCGCGAGTGGTTAGAGAGCGTCCGCTTCAAGCCCAAACGCTTCGGTGGGGTGGATGAGGCCGATGTGTGGCGCAAGATCGCCGAGCTGAACGACCGCTACGAAGCGGCGCTGGCGGCGGAGCGAGCGCGCTACGACGCGCTTCTGCGGGAGCGGGTGACCCAAGAGGTGCAGCGCAGGCTGCAAGCTCACACTGCCGCGTCCGCGACGGGGCGCCGCCCATGAGCGTGTTCGGCAGGCGTCGCGGCCGTGCGGCGGCAGGCGCGCAAAGCGCCGCGCCGCCCGAGGCGCCGGGTGTCAAGCCCGCAAAGCTGGGTGGGTGCGCTGCGGCCATTCGCGCGCGACAGCGGTCGCTCGCGGTGCGTCGGGGCTATGCGAGCCTGGGCGTTCGGGTGGCGGTGGTGGCGATCGCGGCTGTGTTGCTGTTCAGCTGCATGCTGCTGGTGAGCCAGGTGCAGGGAAACGACATGTTCCCTGCCGTGAAGGACGGTGACGTGGTGCTGGGCTATCGGCTCCAAGCCGCCTACCAGTCGGGAGACGTGGTGGTCTACGCCGCGGGCGGCCAGGAGCGCATCGGGCGCGTGGTGGCGACCTCAGGCGATGCGGTCTCGCTCGGCGAGAGCGGGTCGGTGCAGGTCAACGGCACGACGCTCGACGCGGAGGTGGTGTATCCCACCTACGCGAAGGATGCGGTGACGTATCCGTACCAGGTGCCTGAGAGCAGCGTGTTCGTCCTCGGCGACATGCGCACGCAGGCGACCGACAGCCGCGACTTCGGTGCGATAGCCGCATCGGACGTCAAGGCGAAGGTGATAACCATCCTGCGCAGACGCGGGGTGTGACGGTGGGAACACGGCACATAAGCGGCCTTGTTGCATAGAGAAGAAGTAAACGACCGAAAGGGAGAAAGAGGATGAGTATGAAAGACATGGCATTGACCAGGGCGCTGTCCGCCCTGTTCGCTGCGCTGGTCGCTTGCGCGCTTGCGGCGGCGTTCGCCCAGCCGGCGTACGCCGACAACCTGAACAAGGGCGTGGCAAACGGCGGCACGTTCACCATCGACAAGACGTATACCGTTGAGAACGGCACGGCTCCGGCGGAGAGCTTTGAGCCGACCGCCGCACTCGACAGCTCCAGCGACGTGGCGGTTGAAGCCGACAAGACCAAGGACCTCACGATCGCTGCGGCTGATTTCGACGCCCTGACGGGCAACGGCACGGGCACCTTCGCGGTTACCCTGCCCACCTACGAGGGCGTCGGCCAGTTCGTGTACAAGGTCGCTGAGACCGACAACGGCACGGCGGGCGTGACGTATTCTGCCGACGATCTGTACGTGGTCGTGCAGGTCACCAACAAGGCCGGCGATCCCGGAGCCGGCCTCGAGTGCAACGTCGCGGTTCATAAGGGCTCCGTCGAGGGCGACAAGGTTTCCGGCATCACCAACGCCTATAACGCCGGCTCCCTCGCCGTCACCAAGAACGTGACCGGTAACATGGGCGACAAGAACAAGGCGTTCGACGTCACGGTCACTTTCACGGCCCCTGAGGGCAAGACGGTGAACAGCGCCATCGCGTTGCCTGACGGCACCACGGGCCAGTTCTCCAACGGCACCCTCGTGGCGAATATCTCGCTCAAGGACGGCCAGACGCTCACCTTCAACAACCTTCCCTACGGCGTGACGTACACCGTGGTCGAGGGCGACTACACCGGCGAGGGCTACGACGCCGCCCAGTACGACAATGCCGAGGGCACGATCGACTCCGTCACCGACACCGCCACCATCACCAACAACAAGGGCGTTGAGGTTGACACCGGCATCGTGCTGAACAACCTGCCCTTCATCGCGGTGCTCGCGGTTGCCGTCGCCGGCATCGCCGCCCTGGCCCTGCGCAAGCGCGCTCGCCAGTTCTAAGGCTTGCACGGTACACGTCTCGCGAGCGGGCAAGCCCTGCTCGCGGACGTGGCCCCTGCACCTTGCCCCGCTGCCCCGCCAGAGGCGGCCGGGGTGCCATGGCTGATGTAGTGTCCCCTAGGTTGGCCATGGTACTCCCGTCTCCTCTGGCGGCAGCGGGCGCCGCGTACCCGTCTCGCAGGCCGATGCCTGCACGTACGGGCGCAGATCCGCTGCCACGGATGCGCCCGAAGAAAAGAGGTCGATCCGGGAAGTCCCGATGAGATGTCCGAGAAGATCCTGAACATAGCCGATCGCACGTTGACGGCCCTCGTCGCGTTCGTCCTGCTCGTCATGGCTGCCTACGCCGCCTTCGCCCTGTGGGACAACAACCGCGTCTACGCCGCGGCGCAGGACGTGCAGCAGCAGATGCTCAACCTCAAGCCCGACGGCGACCGTCCGTCGTTCGACGAGCTTTTGGCCCTCAACCCCGACGTCTGTGCTTGGGTGACGCTTGACGGCACGAAGGTCGACTATCCGGTGGTGCAGGGCAGCGACAACCTTGAGTACCTGAACAAGGACGTGTACGGGTCGTTCGCCCTGGCGGGGTCGATCTTCCTGGACACGCGTTGCGACCGGAACTTCGGTGACGCCTACTCGCTGCTCTACGGCCATCATATGGCCGACGGCTCGATGTTCGGCAGCCTTGATTCCTACAAGGACGCTCAGTTCTTCAACGACAACGCCACCGGCACCTTGCTGGTGCCCGACGGCTCGTACGATCTGCAGGTGTTCGCCTGTTTGACGGTGACGGCAAGCGACGATCGCATATTCGATCCGACCTCCTGGCAGGCCGGAAACAGAGGGCAGCTCGCGTCCTACGTTCGCGAAAACGCGCTGCACGTGCGCTCTGACGTGCTGGATTCCCTGAGCGGGGAGGCCAGCCCGCAGGTGCTCGCGCTTTGCACGTGCTCCTCGGACTACACCGAGGCACGCACGGTAGTGCTGGCAACGATGAAGGCCCGCTCGTGAAGCAGGCAAGGAGAAGTGACATGAACAGAACCATCGCTCAAACGAAATCGCGCGCCCATGCCGCAGGGGCAGGGGTTGCCGCTCTGCTGTGCGCCCTTGCCGTGATGATCGGGCTTGCGGCGCACGCCCAGCCGGCGTACGCTGCCGGGCAAGCGGCGAGCCTGGCCCTCCCGGTCGAGGTGTCGCTCGAAGGCGCGGCGCCCGATCAGCCCGAGCAGTACACGGTGGTGCTGAAGGCCGATGACGCAGCCGATCCGCTGCCTGCCGGCGCTGCGGACGGCGCTTACGCTCTTACGATCGACGGCCCGGGTGCGGCAACGTTCCCGGCGATCACGTACACGACGCCTGGCACCTACACGTACACGGTGTACCAGCAGGCCGGCGCGAACGACGCGTGCACGTACGACGATGCGGTCTACACGCTTGCGGTGTACGTGACCAACGCCGAAGACGGAAGCGGCCTTGAAGTGACGGCGGCGCTCCATCCTGCGGGCGATGCGGCCGACAAGCTGGGCACGGCGAAGTTCACTAACGTCTATCCGGCGGCACCCGAGCCTGGTGAGCCTGAGGCGGGGCAGCCTGCCGAGCAGCTGTCCAAGACCGGCGATGTTCTGTCTGCGGCGGGCTTGGCAGTCCTTGGCATCATCGCCCTCGTGGCAGCAGGCGGCCTGGTGATCAGCAGGAAAAAGATCAAGTGATCCTTGGGAGCGCGGCGCCTTTCGAGGCGCCGCGCTTTTGTGGTTGAGGGCGACGGGGCGCTGCGGCGCATCTCCGTCGCTGTTGCGTTTTGCATCCGGCTTCATTAAGCTCGTCTTCAGAGTGGAGCCGGGAAGGAGGATGTCATGGCTAACGAATCGACGCAGCTTAATACGCGCATCGATGCCCGCGTTAAGCGCGAGGGAGACGCCGTGTTCGCCCGGTTCGGCCTCACTCCGAGCCTGGTGGTGCGTGCCGTATGGAACTACGCGATCGACCATCAGCGTCCGCCTGAGTTCATGCTGTCGAGCCAGGACGAAGACGGCAAGAGCGCACGGATCGCCGCGCTGCGCGAAGGTGCTGGCCTGGCCTGCGTCGGGGGGGTCTCCGTGCTCTCCGTCCTCTCATGCTCGCGAGGAGTCGCACGATGAGCAGGATGGAGTGTGCGCAGAGGGGCTGATCGACGATGCTTAAACCCTCGCGCATCCTAGTGGGCACCGACGTGTGGCTCGCCTATTTCGCTGGCGAAGAGGAGCGCTGCGCTGAAGCGCTTGGGCTGTTCGAGGCCTGCGCTGAACAGGACATCGATCTGCTCTATACCCCGATAAGCTTCAAGGACGTGTTCTGCCTGGTGCACGATGCCGTGCGTGCCGAGGCGGATGCTCCATTCGCGCAGCAGCCCGCATCGGTTGCCTGGGCCTGCGTCGACAAGATGGCGGAGGTGGCGACGGCAACGTCTCTCTCGGTGTCCGAGTGCGAGATCGCTCGCTTGATGCGCGATCGCCATGCCTCTTTCGACGACAATCTGCTCATGGCCGCGGCCGAGACCAGCAAGGCAAGCTGCGTGGCGACGTTCGACGAGGGCCTCGCCGCTCGGTTCGCGCCTGCCTGCGCCACGCCTGCCCAACTCACGCGCCTGATTCGCTCGCTGCCGTAAGGGGAGCGGGGATCACAGGGCGCCTACCGGTGGTGCGCCGTGCCTTCGCATTGTGCGGCCTCGCGGCGCGTGCCCACCTTCGCGCGATGGCGCTTGCCGATGGCGCTGCTTGCCCGCCTGTGCACCCTATTTGCCCCGATAGCCGCGCGTATCCAGCCGGCAGTCTCGTGCCTGTCTCGTTATCCGCCTCCTGCGGCTGATCCGCGTCCGTTCGTAGCCTCGCCGAAACCCGGATTTATCACGGAGGACATCGTCCGTGTGATGACCTCTTGTATAGTGAAACAGAACGGCAACGCGTTAGCACTCTCTTTTGGGGAGTGCTAGGATTATCCGCGAACCACTGGAACATCAGCCGCGAGAATCGAGGCTTACATGTCATTCGACAAATTCACCGACAAAGCGCGAAAGGTGCTCGTGCTTGCCCAAGAGGAGGCGCGCGCTCTGCACCAGCCCTACGTGGGCACTGAGCACGTGCTCTTGGCCCTGATGAAGGAAGAGGACGGCCTGGCCGCTCAAGCCCTTGAGCATCTGGGCGTCCACTACGACGAGACCGTCCAGACGGTGCGTCAGGTCGTCACGATCGACGAATCAGCCGACGTCTCGGGCCATCTGAGCTTCACGCCGCGCGTCAAGCGCGTGCTGGAGAACTCCCTGCGTGAGGCCATGCAGATGGGCAAGAGCTACATCTCCACCGAACATCTTCTGCTCGGCATCGTCCGCGAAGGCGAGGGCACGGCGATCGACGTCTTGGCACGCATGGGCGTGACGGGCGACGCGATCCGCTCGGCCTTGAACGACTTGGTGGGGCAGTCGGCGGTCTACGCCGGCACGAACTTCGACCCCAACGCCGGCGCGTCCGACAGCATGCTCAAGGAGTTCGGCACCGACCTCACCAAGAAGGCGAGCGACGGCAAGCTCGACCCGGTCATCGGCCGCGCGGGCGAGATCGAGCGCGTGATGCAGATCCTGTCGCGCCGCCAGAAGAACAACCCGCTGCTCATCGGCGAGCCCGGCGTGGGCAAGACCGCCGTGGTCGAGGGCCTAGCGCAGCTCATCGTGGCAGATCAGGTTCCTGATCTGCTGCGCAACCTGCGTGTGGTCACGCTCGACGTGTCGGCCTTGGTCGCCGGCGCCAAGTACCGCGGCGAGTTCGAGGAGCGCCTGAAGAAGTGCATCAAGGAAGTCGAGCAGGCAGGCGACATCCTCCTGTTCATCGACGAGCTGCACACGCTGATCGGCGCGGGCGCCGCCGAGGGCTCCATCGACGCAGCGGCCATCTTGAAGCCGCCCCTGTCGCGCGGCGAGATCCAGATCATCGGCGCCACCACGCTCGACGAGTATCGCAAGTACCTTGAGAAGGATTCCGCTTTCGAGCGCCGCTTCCAGACGGTGCTGGTGAAGGAGCCGAGTGAGGAGCAGGCCGTGCGCATCTTGGAGGGCCTGCGCGATCGCTACGAGCAGCATCACCACGTGCACTTCACCGACGAGGCCATCCAGGCGGCGGTCAACCTGGCCGATCGCTACATCCAGGATCGCTACCTGCCCGACAAGGCCATCGACGTGCTCGACGAGGCCGGCGCTCGCATGCGCATCCGCAACATGGTGCTGCCTGACGACATCCAGAAGATCGACGATGATCTGCGCAAGCTGCGCTCCGACAAGGAAGCGGCCATCGCCGATCAGGATTTCGAGCGCGCCGCATCCGTGCGCGACCAGGAGGAAAAGCTCAAGGCCAAGCGCGCCGAGGCGCAGAAGGACTGGGAAGAGAAGACCAACAAGCAGGTCAACGAGGTCGAGGTCGAAGACGTCGCCGACGTCGTGTCGATGACGACCGGCGTGCCGGTGTCCAACCTGACCGAGGCCGAGACCGAAAAGCTTCTGCGCATGGAATCCGTGCTGCATGAGCGCGTGATCGGCCAGGACGAGGCGGTCACGGCGCTGTCCAAGGCGATCCGCCGCTCGCGCTCGGGCCTGAAGGATCCCAAGCGCCCGGCTGGCTCGTTCATCTTCTTAGGCCCCTCGGGCGTGGGCAAGACCGAGCTGTCCAAGGCGCTCGCCGAGTTCCTGTTCAACTCCGAAGACGCGCTGATCTCCTTCGACATGTCCGAGTACATGGAAAAGCACAGCGTGTCGCGCCTGGTGGGTTCGCCTCCGGGCTACGTGGGCTACGACGAGGGCGGCCAGCTGACCAAGGCCGTGCGCCAGCGCCCCTACTCGGTCGTGCTCTTCGACGAGATCGAGAAGGCTCATCCCGATGTCTTCAACATCCTGTTGCAGATCTTGGAAGAGGGTCGCCTGACCGACGGTCAGGGTCGCGTCGTGGACTTCCGCAACACGGTCATCATCATGACGTCGAACGTCGGCGCGCGCGAGATCACCTCGACCGCCCCGCTCGGCTTCAGCGGCAACAGCAACGGCGGCATGGACGACAAGGAGATCCGCTCGCGCGTCATGAGCGAGGTCAAGAAGCTGTTCAGGCCTGAGTTCCTGAACCGCGTCGACGAGATCATCGTGTTCAAGTCGCTGACCGAGGACGAGATCGTGCGCATCGTCGACCTCATGGTGGGCGATCTGCGCGAGCGTCTGATCGAGCAGAACATGACCATCAACCTGTCGCCCGAGGCCAGCCGTTTGGTGGCGAAGGAAGGCACCGACCTGTCCTTCGGCGCCCGCCCGCTGCGTCGCGCGATCCAGCGCATGATCGAGGATCCGCTGTCCGAGGAGATCCTCGAGGGCAAGTGGACGAGCGGGTCGGTCATCGATGTGGAGGTCGAAGACGGCAAGCTGGTGTTCAAGCCCGGCACGGGTTCTATCCCGGCGCCGCGCAAGCGTGATACCATAGCTGCCGAGGCCGAACTGCTTTTGGCCGGCTACGATCTGGGCCACGCGGGCTTGTCCACGCGCGGCGGTGGGTCGTCTTCGGGGCAGGCGGCCGACTAGGCACGCATTCTCGGCGACAACCTTGATATAAGGCATAGTGACGCCGTGCGCGTGTCGAATGAGCTGCGTGCACGGCGTTTTTCGTAAGGAGGCCCCCATGAGCGACAAGATGATCGACCCGGTCTATGCCCCTTCGGTTCTCGAGCACGCCATGTCGATGTTCGATGACATGAACTTCGATGCTTTGAAGGTTGAACCGCGCTTGGAGGGCGTCGTCAACAAGAACCCCAAAACCGTGGTGATCATCCTGGCCGGAGGCAGCGGCGAGCGCTTCAGGCACGAGGGCGGCAAGCAGCTGGTCGAGATCGCCGGCAAGCCGATCCTCACGCGCTCGGCCGAGGTGTTCGACGCGGTGGGCGACATCGGCCTGATCGTCATCGTGTGCCCCGAGGAGCGCACGAGCGAGTATCTGGCGCGTGCGATCGACCCGTTCCCGTTCGTGACGCCGATCGTGATGGCGCCGGCGGGCACGATCCGCCAGGAGTCGGCGTTCTCGGGGCTTGAGATGGTGCCCGAGGACTACGAGTTCGTCATGCTGCACGACGGGGCGCGCCCGCTCGTGACCAAGGAGCTGGTCGAGCATACGATCAACACCGTGAAGGGCAACATCGACTGCGACGGCGCGCTCGTGGGCCATCCGTCCATCGACACGCTGAAGGTCGTTGAGAACGGCGTCGTGGTGGGCACGCCCGACCGCTCGGTGTTCTGGAACGCGCAGACCCCGCAGGTCTTCCGCGCCGGCATCTACCGCCGCGCCCATGCCTCGGCGCTGTCCGACGGCTTCGTGGGCACCGACGACTCGTCGCTGATCGAGCGCTTGGGCGGCCGCGTGATCATGGTCGAGGGCAAGCGCGACAACATCAAGCTCACCGTTCCGGAGGATTTCCTGCTCATCTCGGCTGCGGTCCATGCGGCCTTGGAAGAGCGTCGCGAGGGGAGGGACTGATGGCTGGTCTGGTTTCGGGGCTGCGCATCGGCCTTGGGTATGATGTGCACGCGTTTGCCGAGGGACGCAAGTTGATCTTGGGCGGGGTGGACATCCCGCATCATCACGGGCTCGATGGCCATTCCGACGCTGACGTGCTGGCGCATGCGGTGTCCGACGCGCTGCTGGGCGCGGTGCGCGGCGGGGACATCGGCAAGCTGTTCCCCGACACTGATCCTGCCTACGCAGGCGCCGATTCGCTCAAGCTGTTGGCGGCGGTGGCCGACCTCGTGCGCGAGCGCGGCTACGAGATCGTCGACATCGACTGCGTGATCGCCGCTCAGGCGCCCAAGCTTTCGCCCTATCGCGAGCAGATGCGCGCCAACCTGGCGGCTGCCTGCGGCATCGCCGTGGACAACATCGGCGTCAAGGCCACGACGACCGAGCATCTGGGCTTCGAGGGCCGCGAGGAGGGCATGTCGGCCCAAGCCGTCGCCCTCGTGGCGCGTGCGTGAGGGTTGCTTGCGTCTGAGGGGTGCCCTCATCTGAAGGGCGCTGGACCGTGCCTGCCCCGCTCTCCCGCTGCCTCTGCGTAGGAAATCTTAACTTCGGTTCCCCAGAGCGGCGTCGTCGGTTCATAATGGAACCCGACGCAATCGACGTTTGACTACATGCTCAAGGAGAGACCCGTGATCAAGATCTACGACACCATGGCCCGCGAGAAGCGCGACTTCGTTCCCGTTCATGACGGCAAGGTGGGCATGTACGTCTGCGGACCGACGGTGTACAACTACATCCATATCGGCAACGCCCGCACGTTCATCTCCTTCGACACGATCCGTTGCTATCTGATGTGGCGCGGTTTCGAGGTCACGTTCGTCCAGAACATCACCGACGTGGACGACAAGATCATCAACAAGGCACGCGAAGAGGGTCGCACGGCCGCTGAGGTCGCCTCCGAGTATGCCGACGCCTTCATCGCCGACATGCGCGCTGTCGGCGTGCTTGATCCCGACATCCGCCCGCGCGCCACTCAGGAGATCGACGCGATGATCGCCCTGGTGCAGAAGCTGATCGACGAAGGCCATGCCTACGCCGTCGAGGGCGACGTGTACTTCGCCGTGCGCTCGTACGCCAAGTACGGCCAGCTTTCCAACCGCAACGTCGACGAGATGGAATCGGGCCATCGCGAGCTGCGCGCCGACGGGCAGGGCCTGGAGGATCGCAAGCGCGACCCGCTCGACTTCGCGCTGTGGAAGGCCGCCAAGCCCGGCGAGCCGTCGTGGCCGTCGCCGTGGGGCGAGGGGCGCCCAGGCTGGCACATCGAGTGCTCTGCGATGTCCGAGAAGTACCTGCATCTCCCGTTCGACATTCATGGCGGTGGCGCTGACCTGGCTTTCCCACATCACGAGAACGAGCGCGCCCAGTCCGAGGCGGCATGCGGCTGCACGTTCGGCAACTATTGGATGCACGGCGGCATGCTCCAGATCAACCACGAGAAGATGTCCAAGTCGCTCGGCAACTTCTTGCTGCTGCGCGAGGTGCTCAAGACCACGCCGGCGCCGGTGCTGCGCATGCTCATGCTGCAGACGCACTACCGCAGCCCGCTCGACTTCTCCGACGAGCGCCTCGACGAGGCGGCTTCCGCGCTCGATCGCCTGAAGAACTTCGTGAAGAACGCCGAGTGGCTGGTCGAGACCGCTGCAGGCGACCCTGGCGCGTTCGATCGCGCGTCGCTGGGCGTCGCGATCGACACGATGCGCGCGGCGTTCGTCGAGGCGATGGACGACGACTTCAACACAGCAGGTGCGCTCGGCGCCGTCTACGCGTTCGTCGGCGAGGCCAACACGATGCTCTCGGGCGCGCGCCTGGGCACGGAGGACGCCGCTTCGGTGTCGGCTGCGGCGAGTGCCGTCGAGGAGCTGCTCGGCGTGCTCGGCATCCCGCTCGACGATGCCGACGAGGCGGCCGACGACTACCCGGCAGGCCTGTTCACGCTCGCCTCCGACCTGGCGGGATACGAGGGTACCTCCGGCGAGGACGCCATCCAAGCGCTGCTCAACCGCCGTGCCGCGGCGCGCGGCGAGCGCGACTTCGCGCTGGCCGACGGCGTGCGCGACGGGCTGGCTGAGCTCGGCTTCGTCGTGGAGGACACGCCGCAGGGCGCTCGCGTGTCGCGCGCTTAGGCGAGCTGTTGCGGCAGTAGGCGGTGAGCGTGCGGCTGAGGTTGCTGCGCTCGCGTTCGGCTGCGGCGGGGCGACGGTTTCGCTCGCTTGATGGGTCGCGGCCGCGCGTGCAATGTGCGTGCGCGATGCGCGTGCAACGCGCGTGCGGCGCTATGCCTCCGCTCCCCGTTTATAACGCGGGTTTCACGGAGCGTTTGCCGTCGTTTCTAGACATGGGTAAAACGTGTTCATTATTATGATTCCGTGAGTAAACTTACGTATCGATGATTAAATGCATTGACGATTATGTGCAAGGCAGATCGACGCGCGCGGCGCAAGAGCGGCGCGCGTTGCGCCTACCTGGAAGGATGTTCCTGATGATCAGGAGAAACCAATACGTGTCCGTCCACGAGACCCGAGCGCAGGTGACGCGCGAGAAGCTTCTCAAAGCCGCCATCAAGCTGGTCAACCGCGACGGCATGAAGCAGCTCACGGTGCGCAACATCTGCGACGAAGCCGGGCTTTCCACGGGCAGCTTCTACAACCTGTTCAGCGGTAAAGAGGACCTGATCTCGTACTACCTCAAGTACGCGTTTCGCCCCTATCGCGAAAAAGCCGAGGCGGAAAGCGGCGACTACAACCAGATCGAGCACATCCTGCTGATCTATCGCTACTACGTGCAGTACTGCAAGGACATGGGACTTGAGTTCGTCTCGGGCCTCTATGCCTCGAACCACAACCCGTTCTTCGACTTCATCCATCGCGATGAGAGCGACGACTTCATCATGGCGACGGCTCGTCGTCTGGTGGACGAGGGCAAGCAGGAGGGCCTGATCCGCCCCGACGTCGACACGGACGAGTCGCTGCTGCGCATCGCCGCCGCTTCGACCGGCCTTCTGTTCTACTGGTGCGTGTTCAACGGTCAGATCGACATCGACTATGAGGTGGACTGCGCGATCGAGACGTACCTGCGCTCGATCATGGTCGACCGCGACCTGGAGCTTTCACTGCCCAAGATCGAGAGCAAGGGTGCGTTTCTGTCCGAATAGCCGGCGCGGTTGCGGCAGCGCGGCCTGCCGGGGCGCGGACGCGGCCTGACTGAGGCTGGCGGTGCGCGACGAAGTCGCTGCGTGCACCTCACGCCGCAAAAGAGTACATCCAAAGGGGCCGATGCAGGTGCGTCGGCTCCTTTCATTGCAGGTCAGAGCGGCAGCGCGGCTAAATGATTCGAATAGACCGACGGATCGTCAACCTCGCTCGCCCTTACGCTCTTCTGTGCTATGGTGGCAGTAGATAGGCGGGTGCCGGCAGAGGGTAATGCGCGGCGCCTCACAGCTTTCGTTTAAGGAGGGGTAACCATGGTATTCAAGAACGTAGTTGTTGCTTACGATGGATCCGATCAGGCGCTTGCCGCCGTCAAGAAGGCAGAACAGATCGTCGAGGGCGAACCGGAGGCCAAGCTGCATCTCGTGTTCGTGACCACGCATCCCAATGCCCAGCTGCCGGCTAACTTCAACAGCGCTTCGTTCGATCCGCAGCAGTACCTGCTGTCGGTCGAGGACATCATGGATCTGTACAACAAGACGATCCAGGAAGAGACCGACAAGGTCAAGGAAGGCATCGGCGCTACGCTCGATGCGCTCGGCGATCGCGCTAAGATCGAGGTCGTTCCCGGTTACACGCCGGCTGCCGACATCCTCTCGTACGCCGAGAAGGAGAAGGCCGACCTGATCGTGATGGGCTCTCGTGGCCTGGGCGCCATTCGCGGCGTGCTCGGTTCGGTCAGCTACGCGGTGCTGCGCGAGTCCCCGATC
>CAVCDZ010000014.1:0-5140 GCA_963601095.1 Oscillibacter sp. MSJ-31
CGGCTCGTCGAGGATGTAGAGCACGCCCATGAGCCCGGCGCCGATCTGGGTGGCGAGGCGGATGCGCTGGGCCTCGCCGCCCGACAGCGTCGCCGTGGCGCGCTCGAGCGTCAGGTAGTCGAGGCCGACGTCGACCAAGAACTGCAGGCGCGTCTTGATCTCCTTGACGATGGGCACGGCGATGGTCTGCTGGGACGCGGGAAACGACAGCGACGTGAAGAACGCCAGCGAATCGCGCGAGGACATGCTGCAGACGTCGTAGATGTTCTTGTCTGCCACGGTCACGGCGAGGATCTCGGGGTTCAAGCGCTTGCCGCCGCACGTGGCGCACGGGATGATCGAGAAGTACTGCTCGTACTTCTGGCGCTGACGGTCGCTCGAGGCCTCGGAGTAGCGGTGCATGACGGCATCGCAGATGCCCTCCCACTCGATGTACCAGTAGGTCTCGCGCCCGTCGACCGTCGTGTAGTCGACGCGGATCTTCTCCTTCGGTGCGCCGTAGAGCAGGGCTTTCTGCACCTTGTTGGGGATGTCTTCCCACGGCGTTGCGGGATCGACGTCGTAGTGCTGGAGCACCGCGCGCATGACCTGGGGATAGTAGTTGCCGGTACGGAACGGCGCCACCGCGCCCTCCTCAAGCGACAGCGCTTTGTCGGGAATGACGAGGCTCGGGTCGACCTCCTCGCGGCTGCCGATGCCCAGGCAATCGGGGCAGGCGCCATAGGGCGCGTTGAACGAGAAATCGCGCGGCTGGAGCTCGGTCATCGAGTGACCGTGCTCGGGGCAGGCCAGGGCGAGCGAGAACAGGTGCTCGCCGGCGGCGAGCCCGCCGGTCGCGCCCGAGGACGTGACGACGTCGGCGGCGTCGCTTCCCTGTTCCATCACCTTGACGAGCACGCGGCCCTCCGCCAGCTGGCAGGCCATCTCGACCGCCGAGGCGATGCGGGTGCGCGCGCTGTCCTTGAGCACGACGCGGTCGACGACCACGTCGATGAAGTGCTTGACCTTCTTGTTGAGGACGGGGAGCTCGCCGCCGAGCTTCGTCACCTCGCCGTCGATGCGGACGCGCGAGAATCCCTCCTTCTGTAGGTCCTGGAGCAGCTTGACGAACTCGCCCTTGCGGCCCGCGACGACCGGCGCCATGATCAGCGCGCGCTCGCCGTCGCCGAGCGCCATCACGTCGTCGGTCACCTGATCGGTGGTTTGGCTCTTGATCTCACGGCCGCATTCCGGGCAGTGCGGGATGCCGACCCGCGCGAAGAGGAGGCGCAGGTGGTCGTAGATCTCGGTGACGGTGCCCACGGTGGAACGCGGGTTTTTGGACGTGGTCTTCTGGTCGATGGAGACCGCCGGCGACAGGCCGTCGATCGAGTCGAGGTCGGGCTTGCTCATCTGGCCGAGGAACTGGCGCGCGTAGCTCGAGAGGCTCTCGACGTAGCGGCGTTGGCCCTCGGCGTAGATCGTGTCGAAGGCAAGGCTCGACTTGCCCGAGCCGGACAGGCCGGTGATGACCACCAGCTTGTCGCGCGGGATCGTGACGTCGATGTTCTTCAGGTTGTGCTCGCGGGCGCCCTTGATGACGATGGAGCTCTGTCCCATGGTCTACCTCTTCCCTGTTTTATGCAGCCACCCATTGTAGCGCAGGGATCAAGGGGGTCAGCAGCCCTTCACAACTCGTCAACGCGCCGGAACCTGGCGGGTGCGGCGGGCGAGGGAGAGCCTGACGACGCGCGGTCGGTGCGTGGGCCAAAGCGAGCGAGGGCGGGCCTCACGACGTGCGGTCGGTGCGGAGGGACGAGACGCCTCACGACGCGCGGTCGGTGCGCGCCTTCCACGATGCATAGGTCGAGACGAAGAGGATGAGCGCGAGGATCGGGAAGACGGCCATCACGAAGAACATGCTCGAGTACCCGAGCGCCGTCGCCACGACGCCGGCGACGATCGAGCCGATGCACATGCCGCCGTCGAAACCGACCATGTAGGTCGACGTCGCCACGCCCTTGCGATCGAGCGGTACCGACGCCACCGCCATAGTCTGGAACACGCACATCGCCATGCCCGCCGCGAGCCCGGCGAAGACGCCAGCGACGCAGAACAGCGCCACGGAATCGGCGCATCCTACGATGACGAGGGTGGCCGCCATGCACAGCGTCGCCAAGATGCCGGGCACGAACATGCCCCGCGCATCGACGAAGCGCCCCAAGAAGGGGCGGGTGAGCATCGAGGTGATCGCATTCACCACGAAGTAGAGGGCGATGGCGTCGACCCCGCGTGCGATGGCGTACACCGCGATGAAGGTGTTGACCGAGGCGATCCCGATGTTGAACAGGAGGATCTGCCCCGCCGGCAGCAGTGCTTTGGTCTCGAAGAGCGCATGCACGTGCAGGGCATCGCGCAGCGAAGCACGCGTGCGAGGCTGGCGGGAGGGCTCGATCAGCAGTGAGAGGGCAAGCGCGATGGCGAGCGCGATGGCGGCAACGGCGACCATCGCGGTTGCGCTCACGCTGCCGATCAGAAAGATCGCGAGCGCCGGCCCGATCGCGATGCCGAGCGCGTTGCCCAGGGAAAACCAGCCCATGCCCTCGGCAAACCGCTTCTTGGGCAGGATGCCCGCCACGATGGTGGACGACGCGGTGGCGCCCAAGCCCCATCCGATGCCATGGATCAGGCGAAAGCCCAGGATGATGCCGATCAGGGGGAACACCACGTAGGCCACCGTCACGACCAACATGATGAGCAGGCCGCCGATCAGGGCACCCTTGTGCCCGAACGAGTCGAGGAGGTAGCCGGCAAACGGGCGCACGACGATGGCCGCTCCCGTGACGAGCGTCACCGTGAGGCTGATCTGCAGGTCGGTGGCACCGAGATGCTGCAAGTACACCGGCATGCCCGCCGTCGTCATCTGAAAGCTCACGAACATCGCGAAGTTCATGAGCGCCGCCACGATGAACTGACGCGTGAACAGCGTGCTTTTGGTATGCGTCGATGCCGCGTCCGCCACCCAATCATCTCCTTCGTGCGCTGCTACGGTAAGCATCCATTCTAGCGCGACCGGACATGTTGCGCGCGAGCCGCATGCGTGAGCCGGGTGCAGGCCGCACGCGCGAGCCGTCTGCGAGCGCCGAGCGCAGAGCGAGCGCGCGAGGGCGCCTACCCGCGAGGATGGGCCTGATGGTGCACCTGCTGTAAGTGCTCGGGCGTCAGGTGGGTGTAGATCTGGGTGGTCGAGAGGCTGGCATGGCCGAGCATTTCCTGCACGCTGCGCAGATCGGCGCCGCCGGAGAGCAGGTCGGTGGCGAACGAATGGCGCACGGCATGGGGCGAGAGCGATTCGTCCAGCCCCGCCGCGCGCAGCGCCGCCTTGAACACCGTGCGCATGGCGTTGGTGCTCATCTGGAGGCTGCGCGGCGTCACGAACACGTAGGGCGAGGTGCGGCCCGCGAGCAAAACCGGGCGCGCCTGCGCCAAATAGCGCTCGACGGCACGGCACGCAGTCGCATGCAGGGGCACGAGGCGCTCCTTGGAGCCCTTGCCTCTCACGCGCACCGTCCCCTCGCGCAGGTCGACGCGGGCGACGAGCAGCCCCGAAGCCTCGCTCACGCGCAGGCCGCACGCGTACAGAAGCTCGAGCAGCGCCTGGTTGCGAAGGTCTTCCGGCGTCACGTCGGCAGGGTCTTTCGCCTCGACGCTGACCGCCAGCAATCGCTCCATGTCGCCCGGCCTCACAACGCGCGGGAGGGAGCGCGGCTGCTTGGGCCCTTGGAGGATGTCGGCGGGGCTGGACTCGATGCGATGCGTGACGACCAGCCATCGATAGAGGCCCTTGAGCGCGCTCAGGTGGCGATTGATGGTCGTGCGGGCGTAACGCGCCTGATCGAGATAGGCCAGATAGCGCCTGATCTGCTGATGGGAGACGACGAGGGGATCCAGCTCCTCCCGCTCGCACCACCGGAAGAACGCGGCGACGTCACAGAGATAGCTGCGCACGGTGAGCGCCGCATCGCCGTCTTCCACCGAAAGCGCGCGGCAAAAGCCCTCGAGCAACGAAGTATGGGCGGGGTCGAGGGCGTCGAGTTCGTCCGCGTCACCGAAGTCGGAGCCGTCCATCGGATGCGCCCTCACGCGAGCAATCCCGCTTCGCGCAGCCGCGCGCAGTACGCGTCCATCGCACGCCCGCCGCGCTCGGCATAGGCCTCGTAGCGCTTCTGCTTGTTGCGGATGCGCGGCTCGAGGGGTGCCAAGATGCCGAAGTTCACGTGCATGGGCTGGTAGTCCGCGATAGCCGGGTCGGTCGCGTACCCGATCAGCGCGCCGAAGGCGGTGTCGACGGGAAGCTCGGGCGCCGCGATGCCGCGCAAAAGCGCCGCGACGTTCACCGCTGCGTACAGGCCCGAGGCGATGGCCTCGCAATACCCTTCCGTGCCGCCGAGCTGGCCCGCCACGAACACCGGTGGCATGCCCGGCGCGCGACGCAGCTGCAGCGTCTTGTCGAGAAGGCTCGGAGCATCGATGAAGGTGTTGCGGTGCATCACGCCATAGCGAGCGAACTCGGCATGCTCCAACCCGGGAATCATGCGGAACACGCGCCGCTGCTCAGGAAACGTGAGGTTGGTCTGGAAGCCCACCAGGTTGTAGCTTTGCCCGTGGGCATCCTCAGCACGCAGCTGCACGACCGCCCAGGGACGACGGCCCGTCGCCGGGTCGGTCAGGCCGACCGGTTTCAAGGGGCCGAAGCGCGGGGCGTCGATGCCCCTGCGGGCGATCTCCTCGATCGGCTGGCAGGCTTGGAACAGATCGGCCGTCTCGAAGTCGCGCCTGATGACGCGATCGGCGCCCACGAGGGCTTCCATGAACCGCTCGTACGTCTCTTTGTCGAAGGGAGCGTTCAGGTAGTCTCCCCCGCCGTCCTCGTAACGGCTTTGGCTGAACACCTTCGTGCGATCGAGCGAATCGGCCATCACGACCGGGGCGGCGGCGTCGTAGAACGCCAGGCTGTCCGTGCCGGTCAGGCGTTGAAGATAGGCGGCCAGGCCATCGGAAGTCAGCGGACCCGACGCGAAGATCACGGCATCCGCCGGATCGAACGGAGCGCGTGAGCCGCTCTCGTCGGCGATGAGGACGGCACCGGTGTCGTCAAGCC
>CAVCDZ010000015.1:0-8984 GCA_963601095.1 Oscillibacter sp. MSJ-31
CATAACCCCAGGCCACGACCACCGATGAACCCGGCTCGGCAAGCGAGCTGAAGTAGATCGGGATCAGCGCGGCGGAAAGCATGACGAACGCCGAGTTGCCGACGTCGTAGAGAACCCAGCTGACTTCTTTTTTCGTGAGTCCGAATATCGCCATTGCCGCCCTTTCACCTTTGAGTATCATCGGGGATGAGGGGCATCGAGCCCGCTCGCCGGTGGCGCACGCGGCACTCGCGGTGATTGCGCCTGGCGCGGCGCCCGCCGCAACACCTGCGTCTACCTCGGCACCCGCCCGTACGACCGCGCCGGTCGCAGCAAAGAGCCGCCTGGCAGCACCGCCGTGCGACAGCAAGCAGACGACCGCCCCCGAATGAAACGCCCATCAGTATAGTTATTTCACTTCGATCGAATCTGAAATATCCGTTAAGTATCGGAGGACGAACATGCCAGCCATTGTCACCCACGATCAATTCGGACGAGAAGCCCTGACCAAGCCTTACGCCTCCTTCCTCGCGAGCAAGCGGGAGCAAAAGGCCTTCCGCTTGGGTAACCAGGGCCCCGACCCGCTGTTCTACTGCGTCGCGAACCCCGCGCTCGCAAGCTACGGCCATCTGGGAAGCCAGATGCACCACGAGCGACCCGCCGCGTTCCTCTGCGCGCTGCACCGTAACCTTTCGCACCTGCCCGCAGCCGCACGACCCGTTGCGCGCGCCTGGGCAGCCGGCTTCGTCTGCCATTACCTGCTCGACCGCACGGCGCATCCGCTCGTCTACGCGCAGGAGCGCGCCTTGTGCGCCGCCGGCGTCGACGGGCTGACCGAGCGCGACGGCAGCGAGGTGCACGCCATCATCGAGAGCACGATCGACGAGGTGATGCTCTTCACGCGCACCGGCAAGACCACGGCGAGCCTTCGGCCGCGCTGCGCCGCGCCGCACTGCGACGCGCGGTCGCTTGCCGCGATCTCGTATCTGGTGACGCTTGCCGTCGAGGACGTATACCATCTGGCCGTGCGCCCCGACCTGTTCGCTAAGAGCGTGCGGGCGTTTCGCGCCGTGGACGGACTGGTGTTCAAGTCGCCGAGCGGACGCAAGCGCGCCGTGCTCGGGCGCATCGAGCGCGTATTCCGCCCGCACTCGTTCATTCAGGCCATGACGCCGCGTGACGTTCAGGCGACGAGCTGCGAGTTCAACAACCACGAGCACGCCGCATGGGAGAATCCCTTCACGCACGCCATCAGCACCGACAGCTTCTTCGACCTGTTCGCGAAAGCGCAGGACGAGGCGGCGCGCGCGGTGCCGCTGTTCCTGAGCGACGGGTTCGACGAGGAGGCGGCACGCTCGATCACGTGCGGGCTCGACTTCTCGGGCGAGCCGATCGAGAAATAGCCAGGCGGCAGACGCGAGCCTGGGCGCCCGCGGCTGCTCTGCGCCCAACGTGGGCCACCCCATTTCCACTCCGCTTCCGCATCCCTTCCACGTCATGTGAGATCACGACGCTATCGTTGGGGCATGCGATACCTCATCGGATACAACACGGCGCTCGACTACTGGAGGAAAAACGATCTCGTCGTTGACGCCTCTTCGCGTTCGTGCAGGTCATTCGCCGATCCTCCCTTTGCCGGCCTCCTGCAGCTGCCCGCACTTTCCGACTTCACGACCCCTCCCCTCCATCTCGTGGTGGCCGATGAGGCAGCGCGTCGGAGAATCGAAGGGATCGCATGCCACCTTTCCCCATCGGAACTGCCACCCCACTCGCATATCCCGATCGAAGACCCGTTTCATCTAAGCACCCCAGAGGCCGCCTTTCTCCAGGCGGCCTCCGCCATGGATCTCATCAAGCTCATTGTGATCGGGTATGAGCTATGTGGCACCTACACAGAGTTGCCGAATGGCAATCGCGAGCTCGCACCCCGAATGACCTGCGCGTCATTGCAGCGGTATCTTGACCAAGCATCAGGCGCTTATGGCATCAAGAAAGCGCGAAAGGCGCTCGGATATATGCTGGATCGATCGGCATCGCCCATGGAAACTCGGCTTGCCCTGCTCCTCAGCCTTCCCGTGCTCCTCGGCGGGTATGGGCTGCCGCAGCCACAGCTCAACTGCCCGCTTGCCATCGACAACGCGACCATGCACGTCGATCTGTACTGGCATTCTGCACGTTTCGCGCTTGAGTACGACAGCAACCTCCATCATGCAGGCGCCGAAAAGCTCAACAGCGATTCAATAAGGCGCACCAGGATCGAGAATGCCAGCGCTCACGTTCTCTCGGTATCTTGGGACCAGGTAAGGGATGCGCGCCTGTTCGACGTGCTAGCGCACACCGTTGCGGCCCGCATCGGACATCGCATCAGAACAACGCGAAACGACAGCATGATCCGTCGATACCGCCTGCGTCAGCAGCTTTTCCCTAGGTAGCACGTAGCTTGCGGCAGTTGCGACGTAAATGACTGGTGGCGAAAAAACACGTTTGTGAACGTATTTGCATTTTTCCGGGGCTGTTTTGGCAAATGAAGTCGGTTGTGTACATCTCACCAAGTGAATCGGGCTCGCTCAAGCTCCCATTTAACCGAAAGGATGCACATTACCGTGCTTTTTCGCCAAACGAAGAGGGGGATCTGAGAACAGAACGTTCACAACCGACCTCATTTGCCAAACGAGGCCGAAAATCCTGCAAGTCATGCCGAAGGCACTTTGGCAACAGGGGCACTTGCAGCGAAGGCGTGCCGCGAATGCTGCCGAGGACGACCGGAGACGGCGCGACCGGCCGTCGAGGATCTCGGCAGCGCGGCTCCTACAGGCCACGGGGAGCGGCGCGGCGGCCTAGCGAAGGGTCGGAAGTTGACGGCGAAGAGCGCCGCAGTGGGCTCGGAAGTCGACGGTCTGGCGGCGCGGCACCCTACGGGCGGCGAGGCAGGTCGGCGTTGGTGGCAAACGCGATGCCGGCGATCGACACGACAACGACCGACACCAGGTCAAACGGCCGCTCGACGAACGTGGCACCGACCGTGTCGACCCACGATCCCAGCACGATCGTCCCAATCAGAAGCACCGCCGCGACGACCATGCCGACGACCGCCCACGCACGCCGACCCAAGCTCACAAGAGCAGACAACGCCGCAGCGGCGGCGACCCAACCAGCAGCCACGATCCACGTCGATGGGCTCTGCGCCACCACGAGCAGAGAATCCACCAAGGCTGGCGACAAGCCGCCCTTCGCGTAAGCGACCACGTCCCAGCTCGTCAGCGTCAACGATCCAAAGCCAGCCAGCAACATGGCAAGCACCGCAGAAAACGCCGAGGTCATACAGGCGTCACGCACCGACAGCGTCCACCCGGCCACGAGCGGTGCCAACGGCCCCAAGCCCACCATACCAGCCAGCGACGGCACCAGCGCCGCATTGGACGATGCCGCCGAAGCGCGACCGCTCACGAACCACCAGCCGCCCGCTGCCATGATCATGACCGCGCCCGGCACCGGCGCACCGCACACGCAGAGCGCCACGCCGAACGCCTCGGCCGACACGAGCGCCCCCACGCGCGGCACCACGGCCGACAGCGCTACCAAGGCGGCAAGCACGCCCCAGGCAAGCGGTTTTGACCAGGTGTCGGGCTCGGCGATCGCGCTCACCGTCACGAACCCGAGCGCCGCCGCCGAAGCCGCAGCCCACAGGCGCATCAGCGCTCCGCGCGCCCGCGGCGAGAGCCCCGTCCGCACACGTGGCGCACGCTCGTCGCGCCCGTCGTCGGCGGCCTCATCGAAAGAAAGCTCGCCGGTGCCTTCGTCCGCGGCATCGCCCACCAGGCGCTTCAACTTGTTGGCGCCCCTGCGCGGGCCGCCAAGGCACGGCTGCAGTTGCTCGGCGAATTCCTTCACCGTGTCGTAGCGCCCTTCCCGATCGGGCGAGAGCGCGCAGAACATGATGTCGTCGATGCTCTCGTCGAGCCCCTCCATGCACAGCGAAGGAATGACCAGCTCGGTGTCGTAGATCGCGTCCTCGGCGGCGGCAAGCGTATCGGCGATGAAGGGGTTGCCCCCGGAGATCATCTCGTAGGTCAAGCTGGCAAGCGCCCATTCGTCGCACCGCTCATCCAGATCGTCTTGGAGCATCTGCTCCGGTGGCATGTAGCCGATCGTGCCGCCGGATGCCGAGCCGTAGCCGGCCTCTCCCGCGAGGCGCGCCAAGCCGAAGTCGGTCACCTTGACCTTGCCTTCGCGGTTGATCAGCACGTTTTCGGGCTTGATATCGAGATGAAGCACCTGATGGGCATGGGCGACCTGCAGGGCATGGGCGACCGCCTTGAACACGGCTGCCACCACATCGGCATCCACTTCGTCGCCGAAGAAGTCGAGCAGATCGCCTAACGTCATGCCGTCGACGTATCCCAGGATGAGGTAGGCCATGCGGTCCTGGACCTCGAAGTCGTAGACCTGGACGATGGCGGAGTCCGACAGCATCGCTGCCGTGCGCGCCTCCTCAAGCCCCGGAACGCCGTCGGTGTCCGGCGCGTCATCGACCAAGATGGAGCCGCCCTGGGCGGCGAATCCGGCCGGCGCCTCGTCAAGCGGCATGCACTTGATGGCGACGCGACGCTGGATACGCGTGTCCCACGCTACGATGACGTGGGAAAACCCGCCGACGCCCGCCTCTTGCTCTGGGATGTACCGCCCGAGCAGCAGCTCGTCGGGCGCGCCGTCGTCGCCCTCGTCGAAACGCTCAGAGACATCGTGCGCAGGAAGGGCGGTCGTGCGCCCGGAGCTGCGCCGTGCGCCCTGCGCGCGCGGCGCGTCCTCGTCGTGCGCAAGGTACGTCGTCTCCGGCTTTCCCGCGCGGTCAGGATATGCCCGTCGAGGGTCACCCGCCACGCTACGCCTCGAATGACGTGACGAAATGCCTAATCAGCGCTGCCGACGTCGGCGTGCAGCGCTCCCCCGGCAGACGATCCTCGCAAAGGGGCAGCCCCTCGAGCAGCGCCGCTGTCGCGGGCGCCGGAATCGACAGGATCCCATGGGCGCACTCGATCTCGCCCGATCCCGGCTGAATGGCCGTGGCCGTCACGGAATCGGGAGCGAGCGCGTCGAAGGCGACGCAGATGGCCAGCGCGTTGCGGATGCCGCTCGCATCGCCCACCTCGTGGAAGTGCGTCTGATCGACCGGGCAGCCATGCACCTGGGCCTCGGCGCCGGCAAGCAGCCCATAGACCGCGCGCAGGTCGTCCTTCACGCCGCTGGGCACGTCGAGCGCATCGACGGTCTCGTACACTTCACCTACCGTTTGATGGTGGTGATCGGGCACGACGGCGCCGTCCATGACCGCATCGAAGCGGGCACGGGCCGCGTCGTCCATGGCGTCGAGGAGCGCATCGAGCACGGCGTCGCGCGTCGCGCGCTCGGTCAGGTCGAGCTTCAGCTGCATAGGTCCTCCTTAGCCCTGGGAGCTCGTCGAGCTGCCCGGAAGGTGATTGATCAGGTGCGCCTGGAACCCGGCGCCGAATCCGTTGTCGATGTTGACGACGCTCACGCCGCTCGCGCACGAGTTCAGCATCGACAGCAGCGCAGAGAGCCCTCCGAATGCGGCACCGTAGCCCACGCTCGTCGGCACGGCGATGACCGGGCACGACGCTAGGCCGCCCACCACGCTGGCAAGCGCGCCCTCCATGCCGGCGACGGCGATGATCACCTGCGCGCCCATGAGATCGTCGGTATGGGCGAGCAGGCGATGCAGCCCCGAGACTCCCACGTCGTAGAGTCGCTCGACGCGGCTGCCCAGAGCCTCAGCGGTCAGCGCCGCTTCCTCGGCGACGGCAAGATCGCTCGTCCCCGCCGACACCACCACAACGGTGCCGTTGCCATCGGGATCGGGCAGGGGGCCGACGATGCCCACCTGGGAAAGCGCGTCGTAGGTCAGGGGCGCATCCGCGCCTAAAGCCTTGGCGGATTCCTCCGAAAGGCGCGTGACCAACACCGTTTCATCGCCGCCTTCGCGAAGCGACGCCACGATGCCGCAAATCTGCTCGGTCGTCTTACCCGCACCGTACACCACCTCGGCAGCGCCCTGGCGCAGCGCGCGATGATGGTCGACCTTCGCGTACCCCAGATCGGTAAAGGGCTCGCGCTTCAGAGCAAGCAGCGCATCCGGCACCGTCAGCTCGCCGGCGGCGACGTCCTCTAAGATGCGTTGCGTCTCGCGTGGATTCATCGAATTCCTTTCGCTTGACTCATTGAACGTTTACACGGTAGCAGACGCGCCCGCACCCCGGCGAGCATGCGGGCCGATCGCACAAACTATGCGCCCAGCAGCTCGTCGACCTTCGGCAGCCACTCGCTGATGGCGATGTGCTGAGGGCAGATCTCCTCGCACGCGCCGCAGCTGACGCAGTACGACGCGTTGCGGCCGTAGTTGGGGACCTCCTCGGCGTAGAACTCGCGCGCCAGATCCATGTTGTCGTAGAGCGTGCCCATGTTGTACGCGCGGAAGTTGTACGGGATCGCGATCTTGTTGGGGCACATGTCCACGCAGTAGTTGCACCCGGTGCACGGGACGGCGACGCGCGCGTCAAGATCGGCCTTCGCCTGATCGAGCACCGCTAGCTCGTCAGCCGAGAGCATGCCGGGGCGGGCGCGGTCCATGTACGAAAGGTTCTGCGCCAGCTGCTCGGGCGTGCTCATGCCCGACAGCACGCACGACACCTCGGGCAGGTTCCACAGCCAATCGAGCGCCCACTCGACGTTGCTGCGCCCCGTCGCGCTCGCGTCGAACGTCGCCTGCGCCTCGCGCGGGAGGTCGACCAGCAAGCCGCCGCGCAGAGGCTCCATGACCACGACGCCCATGCCGCGCTCGGCCGCCATGCGCATGCCCTTGAGGCCGGCTTGGTAATCGCGATCGAAATAGTTCAGCTGAATCTGACAGAAATCCCAGTCCGCTGCGTTGAGGATTTCCTCGAACAGCTCGAGGTCGTCATGGAACGAGAACCCGATATGGCGCACGCGCCCATCCGCCTTGGCGCGCACCATCGACTCGACGGCGCCGTTGCGCTGCGACTTCTTCCAACTGCCGCCGTTCAGCGAATGCAGCAGGTAGAAGTCGAGGTAATCCATGTCCAAGCGCTCGAGCTGGATGCCCAAGAACCTGTCGAAGTCCTCAGACGTCTTATAGAGCCACGCAGGAGATTTGCTGGCGACGTTCACACGCTCGCGGTAGCCGTCTTTGAGCGCGCGTCCCAGGATCACTTCGGAACTGCCGCTCAGATAGTTGTAGGCCGTGTCAAAATAGTTGACGCCGCCGTCGATCGCGTCGCGGATCATCGCGATGGACGTGTCGACGTCGACTCGATCGATGCCGACGGAATTGTCCGCCTTGCCGCCGTTCTTGAGCGGCAGGCGCATCACGCCGAATCCCAGCGGCGACACCTTGACGCCCGTCTTCCCCATTGCGCGCAATTCCATGGCGCCCTCCTTTGTCCTTATGAAAGCGCACGGCGGCATCCCCCGCCCTCGCGTGCGCACCTCTTCTCGTTTGCTGCTTGCCGTTTGGGCTCATGGCAAGCGCGAACAGGATCAGAATAGCACGTCAAAGAAGAAGGGCCGCCGAAGCGACCCTGGGTATCGTCTGCTATTGGAAGGCGAGCGCGAGGAGGACGCAAGCGCTTACGAGCTGTCGTGACGACGCAGCGTGTGCCATCACGTCAGCCGAGCGCAGCACGGCGTGCGCCATGGCGCGCGGCGCCCCTACACGTTGAACTTGAAGTGCATGACGTCGCCATCTTGGACGACGTAGTCCTTGCCCTCCTGGCGCAGCTTGCCGGCAGCGCGGCATCCCGCTTCGCCGCCGAGCTCAACGTAATCCTCGTAGCTGGCCGTCTCGGCCTTGATGAAGCCGCGTTCGAAGTCGGTGTGGATCACACCGGCAGCCTGCGGGGCCTTCGCGCCAACCGGAATGGTCCAGGCGCGCGTCTCGGTCTCTCCGCTCGTGAAGTAGCTCTGAAGGCCCAGTAGCTTGTACGCCTCGCGGATCAGACGCGAGAGGCCCGACTCGTCCAGCCCGAGCTCTTCCATGAACATCTGGGCGTCCTCAGCATCGAGCTCGGCCAGGTCGGCCTCAGTCTTCGCGCAGATTGGCACCGGGAGCTGGCCATCGATCTCGGGAAGCTCGGCGGAAAGCTGGCTCTCGTCGACGTTGGCGATGTAGAGCAGCGGCTTCATCGTGAGCAGACAAAGCTCGCGGATCGCGTCGGCCTCCTCGTCGGTGAGGCCGAGCTGCAGCGCACGCTGGCCCTCGTTCAAGCCCTCAAGCACCTTCTTCGCCGTCTCGAAGGTCAACGCGCGCGTCTTGTCGCGCTTCGCTTCCTTCTCCAGGCGAGGCAGCGCCTTTTCAACCGTGGCGAGGTCGGCCAACACGAGCTCGGTCTTGATCGTCTCGACGTCGGAGGCCGGATCGACCTTTTTGGAGACGTGCTCGACGTTCGGGTCGGAGAAGAAGCGCACGACCTCGCAGATGGCGTCGGTCTCGCGGATGTTGGCGAGGAACTTGTTGCCCAGGCCCTCGCCCTGCGAAGCGCCGGCGACGAGACCTGCGATATCGACGAACTCGACCGTGGCCGGAATGATCTTGGCCGGATGGTCGATGGCGGCAAGGCCCTCGAGGCGGTAGTCGGGCACCGGCACGATGCCGACGTTGGGCTCGATGGTGGCGAAGGGGTAGTTGGCAGCAAAGCCGCTCTTCTTGGTCAACGCCGTGAAAAGGGACGACTTGCCCACGTTGGGCAGGCCGACGATGCCGATGGAAAGGGACACGGAAAGCTCCTTGAAGTCGAATATGGTCTGGCAGCTATGATAACACCTGGCGCACAGACGCTCGCGCTCGCCCACCCATCGCGCATAGCGCAAAGACCGCCCGATGCCCCAGCGCCCCCACGCGAGCCGAGACCGCCCGATGCCCCCAGCGCCCCTCCTCGCCCCGACGAGATCGAGGCCTGTACCCCAGCGCCCCC
>CAVCDZ010000016.1:0-27205 GCA_963601095.1 Oscillibacter sp. MSJ-31
GGCGCTGCAGGCTCGGGTGCGGGAGTCGGCGCAGGCGCTGCCGGCTGCTCGGCGGGAGCTGCAGGCTGAGGCGCAGGTGCAGGTGCTGCCGGCTGAGGCGCAGGCGCCGGAGCAGCGGGCTGCGTCACATCGGCGGCGCCTTCAGGCTGCGGAGCCTCCTCCGGGTTCTTGGGTTTGTCTTCCATGGTGGTCTTCCTTCTTCCTCGATCCCTCGTCAGACATGTCTATCCAACATCCTCAGAGCGTCGTCGATCCAACGGAAACAGCGACGAATAAGGGACACTTTCTTACCTTCTGCAGAGTTTATGCCACACCCTACCCGATAGCAATGAAAAGAAGGCGCGCACTCTGCCATCATGGCTTCTGATGCCATGTCCCCTGTTTGCCCCCATTATTGAGCGAAAGTGATGCTCATTTTGTAAGAACGACGTTACACCTGAGCTAATGAGGGCATATCAGCGAAGAATAGAGCAGTACACCGCCGGATCGGGCGCAGCCCGTACCCCCAAACGAAGGAATGCGACCGCATGAAAAAAATCAGCTCCCTTGTCATAGGATTCGTGCTGATTTGTATTGGCATCGCCGCCCTTGCGGGCCAAACTCCCGTGCTGGGCATCCACCCCGCCGTCTGGTTCATCCTCGGCGTGGGGCTCATGCTGTCCGACTCCGCCTGGGAGCGCCTTGCCCGCGCCAAGAGAGACGCCAACAACGGGGCCGCGCCCGAAGACGGCACCACCGACGATGCCGATTCGACGCGCACGCCCGATGCAGTCGACGACCCGGAGACGGCACCACGCACTGCAGCGGCGTCAGATGCGGAGCCTGCCGCAACCGACGGCACGCAAGCCGCATCCTCTGCCGACGCTGCATCCTCCACCTGCACTTCCTCGACCGCCGCCGAGGCGACCACGCACAAGGACTAACATGGATCTCGTGCTTCACCTGCTCGAGCATGCGCTCGAGGACACCCTGTACCTGGTTCCCTTTCTCCTGGTGACGTACCTTGCGCTCGAAGCGCTTGAGCACAAGGCCGGCAATCGCGCCGCCGAGCTCGTTCGCAAGGCAGGCGCCGCCGGCCCGTTCGTGGGCGCCCTGCTCGGAGCCGTCCCGCAATGCGGGTTCTCGGCCGCGGGATCAGCCCTGTTCGCCAGCCGCGCCATCACCTTGGGCACCCTGTTCGCTGTCTTGCTGTCCACGTCCGATGAGATGCTGCCGATCTTCATCGCCGAGCAGGTCGATCCCGCCGTGATGGCGGGCATCGTCGGCACGAAGATCGTCATCGGCATGATCATGGGCTTCGCGATCGATGGCGCCCTGCGGCTGCGCGTGCGCACGGCAACGGCACGCGAGCGCAACAAGATCGAGGCGCTCAGTGCTGCAGGCAAGGCAGCGAGCGCCGACGATACCACGCCGGTGACCGCGGCCAGCGCTTCTGCTGCTTCCAATGCCCTGGTCGAAGAGGCCATCGCCGAGGGGCACGACGCCGCGACCTTCTCGCACCACCACTGCCACAACGCCGGCTGCTCCTGCGGGCCCGAATCCAGCTCCTGGAAAGACGTAGTCGTAAGCGCGGTGAAGCATACGCTGCAGGTCTCGGCGATCGTCTACCTGATTTCGCTTGCCCTGGTGGCGGTGATGGAGATCGCGGGCGAAGAAGCCATCGCGACGTTCCTGTCCTCGAACCCCGGCATCGCGATCTTCGGCTCAGCGCTGGTGGGGCTCATCCCCAGCTGCGGCGCGAGCGTCGTGATCACGCAACTCTATCTTGATGGGATGCTGGGAACCGGCGCGATGATGGCGGGCCTTTTGGTGTCGGCCGGCGTCGGCCTCTTGGTGCTCTTCGGCGAGAACCGACGCATCAAACAGAACCTGCTCATCCTCGCCGGGCTCTACGCGACCGGCGTCGTCTGGGGCGCGCTTCTCGAGGCAGCCGGCATCGCGTTCATGTAGCGCAGTCCGTGAGGCCGCGCGAACCGCAAGGCCCCGCCTCCTCTTCCGCAGGCTACACGCCCAGCCACTCCAGCCACTGGGGAAGCTCGCGCTGCGCCTGGGCGTAGCCGTCGAAGTAGCTCGCGCGCAGGCGCACCAGGTCGGTCGTGCTGTTCTCGACCGCCATGTCGTCGGCATACACGATGTAGGCCTTGCCTTCGCGTGCCAGCTCTTCCAGCCGATCGAGCTCGGCGTTGTACCACTTGTTACGCGTCATGAGCGCATCATGCACGAACGGCTGACGGCGATAGCGCTCCGCCGTCAGGCGCGCCGCACGCCCGATATCGGGCCACGGCTTGCGGAAACCCTTCGGACGCGTCAGGATCGCAAAGATCCGCGAGCACCCCGAGTCGAGCGCCATCTTGAGCGGGATGCCGCCGCCGACGCCCAGCCCGCCGTCGTAATACACGTGCCCGTCGATCTCCACCGGCGGCATCACGAGCGGAAGCGTGCTGCTCGCGCGCACGCGCAGCATGAGATCCTCGAGCGTCGCCAAGTCCTTGCGATACCAAAAGACGTCCTCGCCGGTGTCCCGGTCGAACGCTTGGATGGCACACGGCGTGGGATTCGCCAAAAACGACGCCATGTCGAAGGGCAGCACCCCATCGGGCTGTCCCGCCACCTCGTAGATCCAATGGGCAGAGAACATGCCCTTGCCCTCGAGAAACGTCTTGATGCCGCCGAACTTCGGATCGGTGACCAGATCGACGAAGCTCGCGCGGGTGCGCCAGATGTCCCCCGACAGGAAGTTGACCGTGTGGCTCGATCCCGCAGAGATGCCGCACACGTAGTCAAACGAGATGTCCTGCTCCATCAGAAGCGACACCGCGCCGGCCGTGTAGCTCGCGCGCATGCCACCGCCCTCGAGCATCAAAACCGTGTCCTTCGCGTGCCTTTGCTGCTTGATCATATGCGCCGACCTTCGTCTTACCTGCGCAAACCCCTCGTCGTCCGAGAGGCGCGCCGTCCTCGATTCACCTGTTGGATAAATGTTACCCCACCACGAGAGCCCGTCACGTATTCTGCAGAGAGGGAGCAAACGACTCCCCAACCGAAAGGAACCCTCATGCATGAATCTCCCCATAATCACGTGCGCACCATCCTCGCCGACGTCTTCGCGCACCGCTACACCTGCAAACGCTACGACCCCGCCGCGCACATCGCCGACGAGGACTTCGACCTTCTGCTCGACATCGCCCGCCGCTCCCCCAGCTCGTTTGGCCTCGAGCCTTGGAAGTTCCTCGTCATCGAGCAAGCCGACGTGCTCGCGCAGATCCTGGACCACGCCTGGGGCGCCAAGAAGAACGCCGATCGCACCGTCGTCATCCTCGCGCGCAAGGGCGTGAGCGCCGACTCGGCGTACGTCGCCCATATCATGACCGACGTCCAGGGGGCGACGCCCGACGACCTACCGCAGCGCCAAGCAATGCTCGGCACCTTCCAGACCAGGGACCGCCAGCTCACCGATGAGCGCAAGCTCGACGACTGGGCGGCGAAGCAGACCTACATCCCGCTCGCCAACATGCTCACCGCCGCAGCCCTGCTCGGGATCGACTCCACCCCGGTCGAGGGCTTCAACGTCGCCGAGGTCGACGCGCTGCTCGCAGAGCGCGGCATCATCGACCCGTCCGAGTTCAGCGCCTCGCTGATCGTTCAGTTCGGCAAGGCGGCGGAAAGCCACTTCACGCCGCATCAGACGCGCCAGTCCGCCGCCGAGGTCATCGAGCGCGTGTAAGGTGAGCCCGCGTTCCCGGGCCAAGCCGCTTCGCGCGACCGCAAAGCACGGACAAAACGCTGCGGCGCATGAAACGTGCGCCCACATTGGCGAGTAAGTGCGATAGGTCAAAGTCACACGCGAGTGAAAGCGCCGACACAGACCCGCGGTCACAAGAAACGCCACATCCGTCATCAGGGTGTGGCGTTTTTCATGCCCAACAAGACAAAACAAATGCGCCGATGACGCTCGAAGCTTTACCTATCGCACTCACTCGCCATTTGGGAGCGAAATTCACGCACAACCGACCCCGGAGGGGTTCTAGAAGAGGCGAAGAGGGCAAAACGTCGGGAGGGCTGCAGAGAGCGAACGCCGAGGGGACTCCAGGCGCGAGGGAGAAAGACGCAACGGGCGGACGGCGAGGGATGTCGAGAGGGTGCGAGGTGCAGAAAGGGGAAACGCAAAAGCGCCGGCACCCAAAAGGGATGCCGGCGCTTCGTTTTCTCCGTGCGTCGATGGGCTACTTCAGCAGATCAGCTGCGACCTCCTTGGCGCAGGCCAGGCCATCAGCAAGCGACGTGACCACGAGGGTCGAGCCGTGCTTGGCGTCGCCAGCGGCGTAGATCGGCGTGTCGCCCTTGTGCGTCACGCGATGCGTGCCCTCCTGCATGACCGGGCGCACGCGCGCGCCCTCATTGGTCTCGCAGTCGAGCGCGTCGTAGATGCTGCGCTCAGGGCCATTGAAACCGCAGGCAAGAAGCACGAGCTGCGCCGGAATGGTCTGCTCGGTGTCCATCAGGCGCTGCGGCGCCCCATGGCTCCAGTCGAGCGTGACGTAGCGCAGGCCCGCGACCTTGCCGTCCTCGGTCAGCACCTCGGTGGTGTCGGCCGACCACGAACGCGGGTCTCCGCCGAACACGTCGATCGCCTCGAGTTGACCGTAGTCGGTCTTCTTCACGTTGGGCCACTCAGGCCACGGGTTGGACACGTGGCGGTCCTCCGGCGGCGCGGCGTTGTATTCCAGCTGACGCACGCTCTTGGCGCCCTGGCGAATCGCCGTCGCCACGCAGTCGGTGCCGGTGTCGCCGCCGCCGATGACGACGACGTCGAGGCCCTTGGCCGTGTCGGCCGGCGTCTCGCCCTCGATCACCGAACGGGTGGCCTCGGTCAGGTAGTCGACCGCGTAAACCACGCCCTCGGCATCGGCGCCGGGCGCGTTCAGGCCGCGCGCATCAGCCGCGCCGACCGCCACGACCACCGCGTCGAAGTCAGCGCGCAGACGGCGCGCCACCTCAGGATCGGTAGCGTCGGTATTCAGCTCGAACGCAACGCCGTTGTCCTTGAGATACGCGATGCGGCGATCGACGATTCCCTTGGGCAGCTTCATGTTCGGGATACCGTACATGAGCAGGCCGCCGGCGCGATCGTGGCGCTCGAACACCGTCACGCGCACGCCCTGCTCGACCAAGCCCCAAGCGACGCCCAGGCCGCACGGGCCCGAGCCGATCACCGCGACACTCGGCGCGTCGGCGGGAACCGCCTTCAGCGGCGCCGGGCCTCCTGCCGCCCACTCGTGGTCGGAGATCGCGCGCTCGTTGTCGCGAATCGTCGTTGCCTCGTCGACGTAGGCCAGGTTGCACGCCGCCTCGCACAGCGCCGGGCACACACGCCCCGTGAACTCGGGGAACGGGTTGGTCAGGCGCATGCGCTCGGCCGCCTCGCCCCACAGGCCGCGATACACGAGGTCGTTCCACTCGGGAATCAGGTTGTGCAGCGGGCAGCCGGACACGCGGGCACGGCCAAACGCTTCGCCGAACTGGCAAAACGCCACGCCGCACATCATGCAGCGGCTCGCTTGGATCTGTTGAAGGTCATCGGAAAGAGGCTGGGCGAACTCGTTGAAATCGAGGATCGCCTCCGCCGCCGGGCGCTCGCTGTGCGCGACGCGCTCGTGCTCTAGATACGCTCCTGCCTTACCCATGGTTAGTTCCCCTTTCCTACAACCTCGAATGCCATTTCAAGCGCTTCTTCATGGCTCTTGCCGTCAGCTTCGGCGTCGGCCACGATGTACAGGACGCGCTCGTACTCAACCGGAATCACCTTGACGAAGTGCTTCGCCATCGACTTGAAGCGATAGAGCATCTTGATGCCGCGCGGGCTTGCCGTGTAGTGCACGTGCTCCTCGATCAAGCTGTGGATGAGATCGAGTTCCTTGTCGGTAGGCTGCTCGAGCTTGACCATATCCATGTTGCAGCGCGATTCGAGCGTGCCGTACTCGTCGTAGATGTATGCCACGCCGCCGGACATGCCTGCCGCAAAGTTCAGGCCAACCTCGCCCAGGATCAGGGCGACGCCGCCGGTCATGTACTCACAGCCGTGGTTGCCCACGCCCTCGACGACGATCGTCGCGCCGGAGTTGCGCACGCCGAAGCGCTGGCCTGCCAGGCCGTTGATGAAGCCGCGGCCGCTCGTGGCGCCGTAGAAGGCGACGTTGCCGACGATGATGTTCTCATCGAACTTGAAGGTCGCCGTCTCGGACGGGTGCACCGACAGGATGCCGCCGGACAGGCCCTTGCCGAAGTAGTCGTTCGCGTCGCCCGTGACGTTCATCGTCACGCCGGACGGGAGGAACGCGCCGAAGCTCTGACCCGCGGAACCGTCGCAGTCCACCGTGATGGACCCGTCGGGCAGCCCCTCGGGATGCGCCTTGGTGACGGCCGCGCCCAGGATCGTGCCGACGCAGCGGTTGACGTTGGCGATGTCGGCGCGGAACCGGATCGGCTTCATGTGCTTGCGCGCCTGCTCGGTGATGGGCAGGAACAGCGTGGAGTCAAGCGCACGGTCCAGCTCGACGTCGTACTTCATCTCGGGCAGGAAGTGGCGACCCGCCGCGCCCGGAATGTGGGCGCCGAACTCGCACTCGCCGTTGGCGAGGACGGGCGACAGGTCGAGCAGGTTGGCCTTCCAGTTGCCCGGCACCTCAACCTGGCGCAGGCACTCGGGATGGCCGACCATCTCGTCGACGGAGCGGAAGCCGAGCGAAGCCATGACCTCGCGCAGCTGCTCAGCGACGAACAGCATGAAGTTCTCGACGTACTCGGGCTTGCCGTGGAAATGATTGCGCAAACGGCAGTTCTGCGTCGCGATGCCGGCCGGGCAGGTGTCCTGGTGGCAGTCGCGCTGCATCAGGCAGCCCATGGCGATCAGCGGCATGGTGGCGAAGCCGAACTCCTCGGCGCCGAGCAGGCAGGCGACGGCGACGTCGGTGCCGTCCATCAGTTTGCCGTCGGCCTCGAGCACGACGCGGGAGCGCAAGCCGTTTTGGAGCAGCGTCTGCTGCGCTTCGGCCAGGCCCAGCTCAAGCGGCAGGCCCGCATGCCAGATGGAGTCGCGCGAGGCTGCGCCGGAACCGCCGTTGTGGCCGGAGATCAGGATCTTGTCGGCCGCGCCCTTCGCAACGCCGGTCGCGATCGTGCCGACGCCGGCCTCGGAGACCAGCTTGACGGACACGCGCGCGCCCTGGTTGGCATTCTTCAGGTCGAAGATCAGCTCAGCCAGGTCCTCGATCGAGTAGATGTCATGATGCGGCGGCGGGGAGATGAGCCCGATGCCCGGCGTCGAGCGACGCACCTCGGCGATCCAGGGGTACACCTTCTTGCCAGGCAGATGGCCGCCCTCGCCCGGCTTGGCGCCCTGGGCCATCTTGATCTGGATCTCGATGGCGCTCGACAGGTAGCGGCTCGTCACGCCGAAGCGGCCGGACGCAACCTGCTTGATGGCGGAGTTCAGCGAATCGCCGTTGGGAAGCGGCGTCTCGCGCGCGGGATCCTCGCCACCCTCACCGGAGTTGGAGCGGCCGCCCAGGCGGTTCATGGCGATGGCCATGCACTTGTGGGCTTCCTCGGAAATGGAGCCGTAGCTCATCGCGCCGGTGTTGAAGCGCTTCGCGATGGCGCGCGCGGACTCGACCTCCTCCAGCGGAACCGGGGTGCGGTCGGTCACGAAATCGAGCAGGTCGCGCAAGCGGATCGCGCGGTCCTTCGGATGAATATGAGCGCTGTACTCCTTGAAGGTCTCGTAATCGCCCTTCTGGCAGGCGTGCTGCAAAAGGTAGATGGTCTCAGGATCGATCAGGTGCACCTCGCCGCCGAGCGGACGCCACTTGGTCAGACCGAGCGACGGCAGCTGATCGGGCGCCGGGCTCGCCAGGATGGCGACCGCGTCGTCGTAGCGCTGGTTTTCCTCACGCTGAACGTCGGCAACGCCCAGGCCGCCGACGCGCGACACCGTGCCGGCGAAGTACGCGTCGATGAAGTCCTGCTTGAAGCCGACCGCCTCGAAGATCTGGGCGGAATGGTAGCTCTGCACCGTCGAGATGCCCATTTTGGACATGATCGACGTGATGCCGGCGAGCACGGCCTTGTTGTAGTTCGCGATGCCCTGCTCGGCGGAAACGGCGAGCGAGCCCTTGGCCGCCAGGTCCGCGATGCACTCGTGGGCCATGTACGGGAAGATGCCGGAGGCGGAGTAGCCCACCAGCGCCGCGTAGTCATGCGCGGAAACGGCGTCGCCGGTCTCCACGATGATGTCGGCGAAGGTGCGCTTGCCCACGCGGATCAGGTGGTTGTGCACCGACGACACGGCGAGCAACGACGGGATCGGCACCTCGCCGTCGGCCGCGCGATCGGACAGCACGATGATGCTCACGCCGGAGCGGACCGCGGCCTCGACCGATTCGGCGAGGTTCTTGAGGGCTTCCTCAAGCGCGTTGTCGCCGGCGTCGCGACGGTAGACCGCCGAGAAGCGCTGGGCCTTGAAGCCCACGCGATCGACGGCGCAGATGCGGTCGAACTGGTCCTTGGTGAGGATCGGGCTGTCCAGGCGGATGAGCTGGCAGGCGTTGCGGGAGTCCTCGAGCAGGTTGCCGTGGTTGCCGATGTAGAGTACGCTCGACGTGACCAGGCTCTCGCGCAGCGCGTCGATAGGCGGGTTGGTCACCTGAGCGAACAGCTGATAGAAGTAGTCGAAGAACGAGCGGTTCTTCTTCGAGAGGCACGCAAGCGAAGCGTCGATGCCCATCGAAGCCAGCGGCACGCCGCCCTTCTCGGCCATCGCGCGGATCGCCTCGTCGACGTCGTCCCAGTGATAGCCGAGCTTGGCCATGCGCACCGTAAACGGCACGTCGGCGTCGACCGGCTCGGCGACCTTCTCCGGAGCGTCGAGGTCGGCGACCTCGATCTTCTCCTCGGTCACCCAATCGCCGTAGGGCTTTTCCTTGGCATAGCGGTTGCGGATCTCGTCGTTCCAGATCACGCGGTCGGCTTTCGTGTCGACCTCAACCATCTCGCCCGGGCCGAGACAGCCGGCGGTCAGGATGTTGGACTGGTCGATCTCGATCGGACCGACCTCGGACGACAGGATGAAGCGGTCGTCGCGCGTGACGTAGTAGCGTCCCGGGCGCAGACCGTTGCGGTCGAGGGCGGCGCCGAGCGTGGTGCCGTCGGTGTACGCGATCGCGGCAGGGCCGTCCCACGGCTCCATCAGCATGGACTGGTACTCATCGTAGGCGCGGCGGCGCGCGGTGAGCGTGTCGTTGTGGTCCCACGGCTCAGGCAGACACATGGACACGGCGCGCGTCATGTCGCGGCCGTTCATGACCAAGAACTCGAGCACGTTGTCGAGGACGGCGGAGTCGGAGCCCTCTTTGTTGATGATCGGCAGGACCGACTCGAGGTCGGCGCCGAGCACCGGGGAATACAGGTTAGGTTCACGGGCACGGATCCAGTTCACGTTGCCCTTCAACGTGTTGATCTCGCCGTTGTGGATGATGTAGCGATTCGGGTGCGCGCGCTCCCACGACGGTGTCGTGTTGGTGGAGTAGCGCGAGTGGACCAGCGCGATGGCCGTCTTGACGGCGGCGTCGGACAGGTCGATGTAGAAGCGACGCATCTGCGTTGCGACGAGCATGCCCTTGTACACGATGGTGCGTGCAGAGAACGAGCAGGCGTAGAAGATCTTGCCGTCAAGGGCGTGTTCGGCCTCGGCGGCCTTCTCGATCGTGCGGCGGCACACGTAGAGGCGACGCTCGAACGCATCGCCGCGCGACGCATCGTCGGGGCGGCCGACGAAGGCCTGCAGGATGGTGGGCATGCAGGCGCGGGCCGTCGAGCCCAGATCGTGCGGGTCGATGGGGACTTCGCGCCAGAAGAGCAGCGGCAGGCCGCACTGAGCGCAGCCTTCCTCGAACAGGCGCTTTGCGACCTCGACGCCGCGTTCGTCCTGAGGGAAGAACAGCATGGCGACGCCGTAGTCGCCTTCGTCGGGCAGCAGGTGGCCGCATTTCTGGGCCTCCTTGCGGAAGAAGTGGTGCGGCACTTGGAACAGGATGCCGGCGCCGTCGCCGGTGTTGTGCTCCAGGCCCTTGCCACCACGATGCTCAAGGTTGACGAGAACCGACAAGGCGTCGTCAACCATTTGATGCGAACGGACGCCCTTGAGGTGAGCCAGCGCGCCGATGCCGCACGCGTCATGCTCGAACTCAGGACGATAGAGCCCGCTCGCAGCGGGTACCTTCCGTGATTGCATTGTGAACCTCTCTATCGTTAGCCAAGGCCGCTCGACGCTTGTCCTTTCCGTCGTGACGACCTGCGAACCCGGTCTAGCTCTTCGCTGGAGGGTGGCCAGTTTGACATGTGGCCTACATATCCCAGCACACCCTCCGCTAACGAAGAAAGGTTCGCTGCCCGATACCTTACCGCGATGCCGCGCCAAGGCTCGAGGACAGAATGATTCGTAACACGTATGAAACAGAGGCGAAACAGAGTCTTTAACAGAAGCTTCGCCGCGCGACACAGGCGCCGGAAGTTGACCGGGTCGGCGCGACGGCGGCGGTGCGCTGCGGTGCAGGTGAGGCGGCTGGAAGCGGAGTGCGGGGGCTGCACGCGCTGCCGCGGATCGGGGGCGCGAAACAGAGGGGATGCATGGACGTTACGTGACGCGTATGTGAACGCGGTGCGATGCAGTTCTCAGATCCTCTTTCATAGGAACGTCACCCTTTCGGACGTTATAGTGCTTCAACACCGCACAGTGTGCCGCGCAGCGACAAAGAACAAGGTGCCAACCAAACGGTTGACACCCCAGGGCGACAAGGAAGACGCCATGGTGCGGGCAAATGTTGAGCGTACGCTGCGCCACTGCAGAAAAATCGGGGTCGCGTGGCAGAAAATGCCAGATATAGGGGACGTCGGCGTCTGGAGGCGCGCGGGCGGAAGACGCCACCTGGCCTTATGCTGCCGGCGGCACGTCGAACCGCGCTCTAAGGCCCCTCGCATGGCGGCTCCATCCCCTATATCTGGCATTTTCTGCCAGCAGACGGCCTTTCCGCTGCAGTGAACCGACCGCAACCCCGCCCAGCGCGCTTACCGGCAACCCGCGAAGCGCTCGCGGGCTCACACAGCGCCGCACGCACGGCAGCGCAACCTGCTCATGCTACGATGGAGCCATGAACGACTTCGAAAAAAGATGGCAGCGCATCGCTGAACAGCTCCAACTCGAGATGTCCGGGGATGAGCGTCCCATGGTATCGAGCGGGCACACGCTCTTCGGCATTCGCAGCGATGCCGAGGTGAAGATGGAGCGCTTCGCGCACGAGATCGAAACGGAGCGCACCGAGCAACGCCGCGCACGCGAAGCCGCTGAACGAGAGGCGTCAGGCTCGCATCAGGATACGCAGCGCCCCGACGACACCTCCGCCGACTAAAGACAGCGTCGCCCGACGCCGTCCCAACTCACGCAACCCATCACAGCCATCTGCCAGTGCGGCATTTTGCCGTCCCTCTGCAGAATCCGATCGATCCGCAACGATTATCGGTTGCGGCTCTGCCCTCTCCCGCCGTCTTTACGGCAGCTTTCACTCAAACGGGGCTCAGAATCGTTGCCGATCGACTGAATTCTGCACGATGTATCCTGCGATCGTTTCCGATCGACTCGATTCTGCAAAACCAGGCAAAAGAAGCGCACTCGCGGCCGCACACGCCGGCAGGGGACGCATGACGCGGGATTCTCGCTGGCCTCCAGGGTGTCGGCCTCACATCAGCACACGTCAGCAGGGAGACGCATTGTCAAGCCGATTCAGGGGGGCGTCGGTCTCGCGACCGCGCGCGAAGAGCCGCAAGCGCAGCTAGTCCACGATGCCCATCGGGTTGTAGGCCTTGCGATACCAGCGGCCCACATGATCGTCGGTGAACTGGCACACGTTGCCAATCAAGAACACGCACAGCACCGTGCCGATGCCGACGCCGATGACCTGACCCACCATGACCATGCCGAGCACACAAGCGATGACCAGGCGAATGGCGTCGTTGAGCCACTTGCCATGTCCGAACGGCAACCCCGTGAGCTTGCATACCGACTGGGTGCATCCGTCGGGCGGGTTGGGCACGTAGTTCATGCTCATCATCATGCTGACGCCAACGCCCGTGCACAGGATGCCGAAGAACAGCATGAACGTGCCCATCGCGATGTCGGGGTTCTGGAACACCGTCAAAAGGCCGGAGTTGATCTGGTCGTCGTAGAGGTCGACCAAGAACCCGAACAGGAACGAAAACGGCAGCTGCAGCGCCATGCGCACCGTCAGCTTACGGAACACGATGATCTGGATCACGATGTCGATCGCGTACAAGATGATGCAGCCCTGGCCCAGCGTGATGCCGGTGGCCTCGCTGAACACGAACGGGATGCAGTTGACCGTCGACGTGCCCATGTCGCATCGCGTGTTCATGACCACGCCGACCGCATAGATAAGCGTACGCGGAACCAGATAGTTGACCTTGGCGTCCTCCGACGTGACCGGGGCGGGCTTGGCTTTCTTTACCCGCTTGCTGCGCTTCTTTTGAGCGCCGTCCGTTGCCGCATCACGCGGCTCCGCACTTCCTTGAAGCCCGCTGCCCGAAGGCAACGCTTCTTCCTCTGCCACGCGATCCGCCCCCTCTGCTTTCACGCCATAACAGGTGAAATCGTTGCTGTACTCAAATCCGTAAAGGGTTATAGCAACCTGGGGTAAGAAATGCAAGGAAGCGCCACGCCATCGTCACATTGCGGTGGGAAGAGCGCACAGGGCCGCTCTAGCGCGCCTCGATTTCCAAGATGTTCAGCTCGTTTCCGGTGAGAAGGTACGTGCGTCCGCTGCCGCAATGCGGGCAGGTGCGCCCATGCTCGACCGTCGGGTAGGTCGAGTCGCAGGCCTCGCAGTACGTCACCGCCGGTAAGGGCTTGATCACCAGCTCGGAATCGGCGAGCACCTCCGAGCGCTGCACCGCCCAACGCCAACAGTCCTTGAGGTAGTACTCGACGATGCTTGCCACCTCGCCGACCTCGAGCGTGACCGACGACACGCAGGTCACCTGGTTGTCGCGCGCAACCTCCTCCACCGTGTCCATGATGGAAAACACGATCCCGAGCTCATGCACCGCGCCCACCCCGCTCTGGACAGGCGCGGCGCTCCTGGCACCAGGCAGCGCGCCCACCGCACTGCCGACGGTCGGCGGGACACCGCCCCGCACCAACACCGCACCCGCCGCCAGGCACCGCACACGTCACGCGCCGCCTCATGACCGCTTGCCCTTGCCGTTGAACACGATCTTGATCGCGCGCTTTGCCGCATACGGCAGGATCGCGCGCAGCTTGTCCTCGGAGCGCACCATCGTGCTGCACTCGGGTCGGTCGCGCCGCAGATGGATGGCATCGAAGGCGCACTTCGTCGTGCAGATACCGCAGCCGATGCAGCGATTCGGGTCGACCACCGACACGCCGCAGCCCAAGCAGCGTGCCGTCTCGATCTTGACCTGCTCCTCGGTAAAGGGAAGGTGGGCATCGCGCAAGCCGCTTGCGGCATCGACGGCCCCGTCGTGGGGCGGCACCTGCCGCGAAGCGGTATCGTACCCGGCCACAACGACGTTGTCCCGATCAAGGGCGATGAACTCGCGCCGATTGCGCGCAAGCGACAGGCTGGCGCCGGGGCGCACGAAGCGATGGAGCGACACCGCGCCTTCCTTGCCCGCCGCGATGGCGTCGATCGCAAACGACGGGCCGGTGAAAACGTCGCCGCCCACGAACACGTCGGGCTCGGCCGTCTGATACGTGAGCGCATCGGCGCAGGCCATGCCACCGCGCCCCAACTCCACAGCGGACCCGTCCAGCAGGTCGCCCCACGCAACGCTCTGTCCGATAGCGAGAATCACGCGATCGCAGGCGATCGTCCGCGTGTCGGTCTCATCGTACATCGGGCAAAACGCGCCGGTCTCGTCCGTCGTCGCCACGCAGCGCTTCAGCACGATGCCCGACACCGCGCCTTCAACCGACAGAATCTCGCTCACACCCCAGCCGCACTCGATCGTCACGCCTTCCGCCTGCGCCTCTGCCACCTCTTCGGGCGACGCAGGCATGGACGCGCGCTCTTCAAGGCACATCATCCGCACGTCGGGCACGCCGCACCGCGCGCTCACGCGGGCCGCATCAACCGCGACGTTGCCGCCTCCCACCACCACGGTGCACGTCGACTTGCCAACCGCCTGGGCGCCCGCCTCGGCCACCTGATGCAAAAATGAGACCGCCGACACCACACCTGTGGCGTCCTCCCCCGCAACATCGGCCGCACGGCTTCCTTGGCAGCCGATGGCCAGGTAGAACGCCTGATACCCCTCTGCACGCAGCTCGTCGAGCGTGACGTCGCGCCCCACCTCGACGCCGCAGCGAATATCGACGCCGAGCGCGCGGATGACGTCGATCTCGGCATCGACAACCTCGGGCTCAAGCTTGTAGGAGGGGATGCCGTAGACCAGCATCCCGCCGGGCCGCGCGTTGCGCTCGAACACCGTCGGCCGGTAGCCCTTCGTCGCCAGGTAATACGCGCACGACAGCCCCGCCGGGCCGGCGCCGATGATAGCGATCTTCTCGGGGAACGGTCCCTCGTTCGACGGCTGGATCACCGGCGGGATGTAGCGCGTCTTTGCCTCGAGATCCTTCTGCGCGATGAACTTCTTCACTTCGTCGATCGCCACCGCCTCATCGATGCGGCACCGCGTGCACGCGTCCTCGCAGCGACGGTTGCACACGCGTCCGCACACCGCCGGAAACGGGTTTTCCTGCTTGATGAACGCTAGCGCCTCGGTGTAGCGCCCCTGCGCCGCAAGCTTCAGGTAGCCCTGCACGGCGATGTGCGCCGGGCAGGCCGTCTTGCACGGCGACGTGCCGGTATCGTGGCAGTTCACGCGGTTGGCGTCGCGATAATCCAGGCTCCACCGCTCCGGCCCCCACGAAAGCGCATCCGGCAGATCGCGCCGTGGATAGGACACCGGCCCTTCGGGCGTCTCGAGCTTCTGCCCCAAGCGCAGCGCGCCCGCCGGGCAATGCTCAACGCAGCGCCCGCACGCCACGCATGCCTCGGCATCGATGTGCGCGCAGTAGGCCGAGCGCGACAGGTTGGGCGTGTTGAACAGCTGAGACGTGCGCAGCGCATAGCAGGTGTCCATGTTGCAGTTGCAGATCGCGAAGATCTTGTCCTGCCCGTCGATGTTGGTGATCTGATGCACGAAGCCGTTGTCCTCGGCGCGCTGCAAGACCTCCATGACCTCGTCATACGTTGCGTAGTGCCCGTCTTTGTAGGTCTGCGCGGCATAGTCGGCCATGTCGCCCACGCCGATGCACCAGCCGCGCGGATCGTCGCCGGTAGCCTCGCCGTTGATCTCGCGCCCGGCGCGGCACGAGCACAGCCCCACCGCATACTTGCCGTCGTACTTGCGCAGCCAGTGGGAAATGCGCTCGATATCGATGCTCTGGTTCTCGGCCTCGATGGCGCGCTCGACGGGAATCACGTGCATGCCGACGCCGGCGCCACCCGGCGGCACGAGCGGCGTGACCGCCTCGAGCGGCAGACGCGACATGTGCTCGAAGAGCACCGTCAGCTCGGGATGGGCCGTCAGGCGCTCCCGATTCATGTTGAAGAACTCGGCCGACCCCGGCACGAACATCGGCAGCAGCCACTGCTTCTCCCGCCTTGGGTTTTCCCAGTTGTACTCCAACAATCCCAGGTTGCTCATGTCGCGCAACAAGGTGTCGAGCTCATCGCCTGCGCTGCCCGACAGCGCCTCGAGCTGCGCGAGCGTGTAGGGCTTGCGCATCTTCATCTTGAGGGCGAGCGCCGCCATCTCATCGGTGACCACGCCGATGAGGCCCCAGTACTCGGGATCGTCGACGGTCACCTTATGGCCGATGCGATCGGTGATCTTCTGCCCCAGCTTCAGGATGAGCGGGCGCAACGGCTCGTCATGAGCGCGGCGGCGCGCCTCGTCGACGAGGGCGCGTGCTTCAGGTGTCGGTGTCCAAGATTCGTTTGCCATGGCGACCATCCCCTTCCCTGCGCCATGCATCCACCTTCGCAGCGAGCCAGCCGGCCCACTCGTCTACGCCCTGTCCCGTCTTGGCGCTGAGCGCAATCACGCGGGCTTCGGGATTGCGCAGGCGGATAGAGTCGATGCAACGCTCCAGATCGAAATCGAAGGCGTCGCACACGTCGATCTTGTTGATGAGAACCGCGTCGCATACCGAAAACATCAGCGGGTACTTGAGCGGCTTGTCGTCCCCTTCAGGGACCGAGAGGATCATCACGTTCAGGGCGGCTCCCGTGTCGAACTCGGCCGGGCACACGAGGTTTCCGACGTTTTCCAAGACGACGAGGTCGAGGTCGTCGGTG
This sequence comes from Oscillibacter sp. MSJ-31, assembly GCA_963601095.1. Lineage (GTDB taxonomy): Bacteria > Actinomycetota > Coriobacteriia > Coriobacteriales > Eggerthellaceae > Anaerotardibacter. Next base: position 16,452 of record CAVCDZ010000016.1, read on the forward strand.
CCGAGCGCCTCGATGCCCTGGCGCGTCATCGCGGCGTCCAGATGGCACAGGCCTCCCGTGTGAAGCTGCACGACGGGCACGCCCGCCGCGGCGATGGTGCGGGCATCCACGTCGTAGTCGATGTCGGCTTCCATGACGCCGATGCGCAACCCGCCAAGCGCCTCGATCGTGCGCATGAGCGTGGTGGTCTTGCCCGATCCGGGCGATGACATGAGGTTGACCAGGAACACGCCGGCGCGCGCGAGATTGGCGCGCAGCTCATCGGCATGGCGATCGTTCGCGGCAAAGGCGCTCTGCTTCACTTCGATGACCCTGAATCCGTCCATCTCGAACCCCCCTGAGATCGGCCGGCATTTCCGAGCGATCCGCAGCCCCTCCCCCGAGGCGCGGATACCTCTCTATTATAGCCTTTTCGCAGGTGAAACAGGTGGAGAGGCGGGGATCTACGCCCCGTGCTCGGCCTTCCACGAGGCGAGCTCGGCCATGAACACCTCGCCATAGCGATCGAGCTTCTTTTGCCCGACGCCCGACACATCCAAGAACTCATCGGGCGTCGTCGGCATCTTCGCACACATGTCGCGCAGCGCCGCATCGGACAGCACCAGATACGGCGGCAAGCCAGCCTCGCTCGCCAGGCGCTTGCGCAAGACGCGCAGGCGCTCGAACAGCTCCTCGCTCACGGGGATGAGGTTGGCCGTGCGCGCAGAAGAGCGCGAGCGGGACGAGGAGCGCACCACGCGCTTCATCGTGAGGGAGAAATCCTTGGAGGCGACCTCGCGCACCCGTGGCCCAAAGCCGACAAGCGGGTACTTGCCCTCCGTGATGGCGAGGTAGCCGCCGGCGCAGAGCAGCTCGATCACCTCTTTGAGCTGGGCTGCCGAGGTATGAGAAGTCCCGAACGACATCGCGCGGTCAAGCCCCAGCGAAGCGATCCGCTCTGCCTTCGAGCCGCGCAGTACGTCGACAACCACGCCCTTGCCAAAACGCCCGCGCATCTCCTGGACACACCGCATCACGCGGCGCGCCTCTTCGGTGACGTCGACCGCCTCGAAGCCGCCCTCGCAGTTCGAGCAGTTGCCGCAGGACGGCAACGCGGCGGCAGGCTCGCCAGCGCCCCCGGCATTCGGCACCGCAGCACTCGAGGCAGCAGACTCACCAGAGCCCGCGGCCCCCAGCACCGCAGCGCCACCCGCACCCGCCGCACCGCCCGCAGCACCCGGCGCCGCCGCGCTCTCCCCCGCAGCGCCCGCCGGCAGGCCGGCATCCTCCCCGAAGTAGCGCAGGATATAGGAGCGCAAACAGGAGGTGGTCAGGCAGTATCCCACCATCGACTCGAGCATGCGACGCCTCGCCGAGCGCGCCACCTCGGCCTCCTCGGGCGTCAGCTGCTCGTTTTCCACCTCTTGCTCGATGAAGAAGCGGCAGGTTGCCACATCGGCGTCGCCCCAGAGAAGCAGGCATTCCGCCGGCTCGCCGTCGCGGCCCGCGCGGCCGGCCTCCTGATAGTACGCCTCGATGCTGCCCGGCAGGTTGTAGTGGATAACGTAACGGACGTTGGACTTGTCGATGCCCATGCCAAACGCGTTGGTCGCCACCATCACCGGCGCGTCGTCGTCGATGAAGGCCCGCTGCGCTTCCGTCCGCTCGTCGCTCGGAAGCCCGGCGTGATAGCGCACGGCGCGCACCCCGGCGTCGACGAGCGCCTGACACACCTCCTCGGTGGCCTTGCGGGTCGAGCAGTAGACGATGCCCGAATCGAGAGGGCGCGCGGCGGCGTACGAGCACACGCGCTCAAGGCGGCGTTTGGGTGCTAAGCGTTCCACCCCAAAGTACAGGTTGGGACGATCGAAGCCCGTCACGACGGTGAAGGGATCGGAAAGTCCCAGCAGGCGCACGATGTCGGCCCGCACGCGCTCGGTCGCCGTCGCGGTGAAGGCCGCGACGATCGGGCGGGCCGGCAATGACGCGATGAAGTCGCCGATCGTCAGGTACGAGGGACGGAAATCCTGGCCCCATTGAGACACGCAGTGCGCCTCGTCGACCGCGATCAGCGTCACGCCGACCTCGCGCGCAAACGAGGCGAAACGCTCATCGGCCAGGCGCTCGGGCGCCACGTACATGAGGTCGTAGGCTCCTTCGGCAGCGCGATGCAGCACCGTCGCCTGCTGGCCCGGCGTGAGCGAGGAGTTGAGGTAGGCGCCGCGCACACCCGCATCGGTCAGCGAGCGCACCTGATCGCCCATGAGCGAGACGAGCGGGCTCACCACGAGCGTCAGCCCCGGCAGCACGATGCCCGGCACCTGATAGCACAGCGACTTGCCCGCGCCGGTCGGCATCACGCCCAAGCAATCGCGCCCTGCAAGGATCGCCTTGATCGCATCGCCCTGACCGGGGCGAAACGCGTCGTAGCCAAAGTGGCGCTTGAGCGCGCCGCGCGCCTCCTCGAACAGATCCGCCATGCCCTATGCGTCCTCCCCACTACCCGGGCGCTTTTCATGCAGCAGGGCGATCGAGATGACGAATGCCACCACCGCAAGCGCGCACATCACCCAAAACGCCGTCTGCGTGCCGGTGATCTCGCCCGCAGCACCGCCGCCAACCGCCGCGGCGACGCCTTCCATCAAAGAGACGAACACCGCCGTGCCCAGCGCGCCCACGGTCTGGCGGATCGTGTTGTTCATGGCCGTGCCGTGGGGCACGTCGGCCATCGGCAGGCTGTTCATCGCGTAGGTCGTGAGCGGCATCGACACCATCGAAATCCCCAGCAGCAGCACCGCGTAGCCGACGGCGATGCACACGACGCCGCCCGAAGCCGCCGTGAGGGCGAGCAGCGCCGTGGCGCAGGCGATGAGCGCCATGCCGATGGGGATCAAGGGGCGCGGGCCATGGTGGTCGAAGGTGCGACCGGTGATCGGCGACATGATGCCCATGGCCACGCCGCCTGCCATCAGGGTCAGGCCGGACACCAACGGGGAGAGCCCGAGGTCGTTTTGCATGAGGAGGGGCAAAAGCGTCGAGGAGCCCATGAACGACACCCACACCAGCACGATCAAGATCATCGCAACCGTGAAGTGGCGAAACGAGAAGATGCGCATCTCGAGCATCGGCACGTCAAGGCGCAGCTGGCGGATGACGAACCACACGATGACGACGAGTGACACGGCAAGAGTCACGACGATGTGCGGGTCGGTCCACCCCAGGCTGCTAACCATGCCGAAGCCGTACAGCAGGTCGCCGAAGCCGAACGACGAGAGCACCACGGAAAACGGGTCGAACTCGGGATCCGTCTGCTCGGTGACGTTGTCCACGACGAAGATCGCCGCGATGAAGTCGATGACGATCAGCGGAAGGATGAACAGGAACAGCGCTTCCCACGGGAAGCTTCCGATGATCCATCCCGAGATCGTGGGGCCGATCGCCGGGGCGAAGGCGATCACGAGGCCGAAGTAGCCCATCGCCGTCCCGCGCTTGTCGGGCGGGAACATCACGAACAGCACCGTCTGCATGAGCGGCATCGTCATGCCGGCGCCGAGCGCCTGGATGACGCGGCCGACGAGCAGCAGATGAAACGACGGGGCAAGCGCGCACGCGATCGTGCCCACGCCAAACAGCCCCATGGCCACGAAGTAGAGCGAGCGCGACGAGAACTTGCGGATCAGGTACGACGTGACGGGAATGACGATGCCATTGGTCAGCATGAACGCCGTGGTCAGCCACTGCGCCATGCTGCTCGATACCGAAAACACGTCCATGAAACGCGGCACGGCAGTCGTCATCAGGTTCTGGTTCAAGATGGAGATGAACGAGCCCGCCATCATGACGAACGCCATGACCAGCGCGCGGCGCGAAAGGCCGCCTTCCTGCGTATGCGACATAGACGCACCTCCTCATCCACTCGAAATCCGAGCATCAAGGATATGCGCCTGAACATGTTCCGGCAGCGCATGGGGGCAAAACGTCAAGAAATGTCCCCGTTATCGGCACGAACGCGTTCGGAACGGGTGAGGCGGACGACGGGATAGGCGGGCGACGGCAAGCCACGCGGGTACGAGGTGCCGCAGCGGGGCCGCCCGACGCACGACGCCGCAGCCTCGACCCCTCGCGCAGACGCTACAGCCGCGCCATATCGCCCAACTGCGCCACCAAATCGCGGTAGTACGCCGACAGGTAGTCGCTGAACAGCCGGCCCGCGCGCGAGCACGGCACCCCGTGAGGGCTCTTCAGGTACAGATGGCGCGTGCGGCGCATGTCGGCGATCGGGATGAAGCGCAGGTCGCGGCGCGCCTCGGCCGTCACCCAGGTGATCGCCGGCATCAGCGCGATGCCCAGGCCCTGCTTGATGTACGTGCTCAGGTACTGGCAATGCTGGTCCTCGAGCACCACCTTGGGCTCGAAGCCCGCCTCGACGAACATGCCGTCCATCACCTTGCGGATGTCGCTGGGCAGCGCGAACACGAACGACTCGTCGGCCAAATCGGCCAGGTTCACCGATGAGGCGTTCGCCAAAGGGTGCTCCGGCGAAACGGCGAGAACGATGTCTTCCGAGCAAAGCTTGAGGTAGTTGGATTCCTCGTGGTGCCCGAACGTCGCGAAAAACGTCAGGTCGGGCACGCCGGTGTTGAAGTACGGCGTCGGCTCGGAGGCGAACCGCACGTAGATGTCGGGATGCTGCGCCTTGAAGCCGGCGATGACGCCCACGTCGTCGCCGAAGTTCACCGGCCCGCGAAGGTTGAGGACGCTGCCGCGATCGCGCATATGGCGATCGAGCACCTGCCCCACCGAATCGACCGCGTTGAGCGCGTTTTCGACCGCCGCGAGAAACACCTCGCCGCTCTCGTTGAGCGAGACGCGGCGCGCCTCTCGATCGAAGAGGTTGACTCCCAGCTCATCTTCGAGCTTCTTGATCGACCGGCTCAGCGCCGGCTGCGACACGTGCAGCTCTTCGGCCGCTTTGCTCACGTTCTCGCACCGTGCCACCGAACGAAAATAGCGTAACTGATGAAGTTCCATTGTCTGTGACCGCCCTAGCCCCTCGCGGTTTCAAACCGATGTATCTCATGGATTATTACCAACATTAAACATCATCATAGAGCGGATGATGCCGAACGACTCTTTCAAAACGCTATCCTATTGATGTGATATTTGTTTCCACGGCACGTGGAAACACGCTGCCGGGCCGTCCCTGAGACAAACATGACCCAGCAGCGCAGCCCTGCAAGGAGATGCCCGATGCGACCGGAATTGGTAGATTGCCACACCCACACCGTCTTCTCAGACGGCAAAAGCACCTTTGAGGAAAATCTCGCAGCCGCGCGCGCCCAGGGCATCACCACGATCGCATGCACCGACCACTGGGGGCGTCCCGCCTTCGTCGACTGCTCGATCGAAGAGGAGCGCTTGGGCGACTACGCCCGTGCGATCGCCCAGGCCAAAGAGGCATTTCCCGACATCGACGTGGTCCACGGGCTCGAAGCCGACTGGTACCACGGGGTCGCAGCCGACCTTGCGCAGACGCGCGGCGAGGCGACGTTTCTTTTGGGGTCGGTCCACTACCTCAACGAAAAGGCCCTCGACTGGGACGAGGACATCCGGATCTGGGAAGAGCTGGGTGCCGATGGGGTATGGCGCCTCTACGTCGACGAATGGTGCGACGCTGCCACAAGCGGGCTCTTCGATTCGATGGCCCACCCCGACCTGCCGCGCCTGTTCGAGCACAAGGGGTTCGCTCCCACGATCGATCTGGCTCCGCTGTGGGATCGCATGGCGCAGGCCGCACAAGCAGGCGACGTGCACGTGGAGGTGAACACGGCAGGCCTTTTCAAGGGGCTGGGCTCCTGCTATCCGGCTGCCGGTCTCTTGCAACGCTTCTACGCCGCCGGCGTGCCGCTGACCGTGGGATCCGATGCCCATCACGCCGCGCGCATCGGCGATCATCTCCTGGATGCGTATCGCTTTGCCGCACGCGTCGGCTATCGCACCATCGATGCACCCCGCAGCCAAGGAGGCTGGCGGACGATCGCGATCGACGGCGCCTAGCCGCGCAGGTTCGCCAGAGTCGGGCAGCATGCCACACGGCTATCGCACCCCACGCAGCATCGAGAGGGCTGCGCCCACCCCGCGCAACGCCGATGCGCTGCGCTTACGTTTGAGGACTGAACATGACCAAGAAAAAGAAGAGCAGCAAGGGTCTGAAGAAGGCCAAGCACGTCAAGCAGCAGAAGGCGGCGAAGCTCGGGATCAGCCCTGAGCTGGCCGAAGAGCTCGCGAGCGGCTACCCATCGCCGGACGAAGAGTCGCCGCTCGGCGCGTCGTATCGCCGCGGCCCGGTCCTTTTGCGCGGGCGCATGATCCCGCGCGACAACACCACCGGCAACCTCTTGTCCGCCGATGCCGACACCGATTGGCTGCATGTCGACCCCTGGCGCGTCCTGCGCATCCAGGCCGAGTTCGTCGACGGGTTCGGCGCGCTGGCCGAGCTGGGACCGGCAGTCGGCATCTTCGGATCGGCGCGCACCGCACGCGACAGCTACTTCTACCAGCAGGCGGTTGAGGCGGCCGAGAAGATCGCGAAACAGGGCGTCGCCGTGATCACCGGCGGCGGCCCGGGCATCATGGAGGCGGCGAACCGCGGCGCGGTAAGCGCAGGCGGCAAGTCGGTCGGCCTCGCCGTCGAGCTGCCGCACGAGAAGGAGCCCAACAACTGGGTCAACCTCGGCATGACCTTCCGCTACTTCTTCGTGCGTAAGACCATGTTCATGAAGTACTCGTCGGGCGCGATCTTCTTCCCCGGCGGGTTCGGAACGCTCGACGAGCTGTCCGAGATGCTCACGCTCGTGCAGACGCACAAGGTGGCGAAGACGCCGCTCGTGCTCTTTGGCACGGAGTACTGGAGCGGACTGATGGGCTGGATCGAGACGACGCTCAAGGAAAACGGCATGATCAACGAGCTGGACACGCAGCTGCTCACGCTGACCGACGACGTGGACGAAGCGGTGCGCGTGGCGCTGGGCCAGGTGTAGGCAGCACACGCGGCCGTTCGGCCGCGGCATCACGTGGCAACCGAAGCGGGAGGCCACTGTCGAAGGACGCCGATCTGCGTGCAGGGGGCAGGCATCCGTCGCGCACCTGCCCTTGGCATGGGCGGAGCGCCTACAGCCAGGCGCTCCCCCAGTCTTTCATGGCGAGCAGCACCGAATCGAACGAGCGCCCCTTCTCCGTGAGCGCGTACTCCACCGTGATGGGCACGGTCGGGTAGGCCGTGCGCGACACGATGCCGGCCGCCTCGAGATGGCGCAGCGTGTCGGTAAGCGATTTGGTACTGACGCCGCCGAGCGCGCGACGCAGCTCGCCGAAGCGCATCGTGCCGACGTGGAGCTGCTCGAGCACGAGAAACGCCCATTTCCCACCGAAGATGTCCATGACGCCGCGGATGCTGTTCAGGCACACGGCGTCGTAGCCGTAGCTCGGTCGTACAGAGGGCGCCGTCGCGACCTCGCCTGCGTCTTTGTCGGACGCCGTCGGTTCGCCGTCTTGCCCGCCTGCGGCTTCAGTTCCCACGGCCGGCTGGCCAGGCTTTTCTGCAAATGCTATCGAGTCAGTCACATTTTCTCCATGTTTTCTCGAACGACAACGAACAATCGCTTTTGTTCGCCCGCTATCTACCAGGTACGCTTCAGATAGTAAAGCTAATTCAGCCAAAGTGATTAGCTGTCACAAAAGTACCTTCTTTACCGTTTTGCATACCCCCCTACAGTATTGAGACAGGCAAGCGAGCGCGCCGACGCTCGGCCCCCTCGCCCGCCTGCCCACACGACACGCATCGCCACGAGCACGGACAAGGAGACTCCCATGACCCACGACGCCGACATCGCCGCTCGCGCCGCACGCGCCCAGCGCATGCCCGTGATCTTCGTCGGCCATGGTTCCCCCATGAACGCGATCGAGCACAACCGCTTCAGCGAAGGCTGGGACGAGATGGGCCGTCGCCTGCGTGCTCTGCCTGAGGCGCCGCGCGCCATCGTTGCCGTGTCAGCCCATTGGATGACCGCTGCACTGAGCGCCAATCCCGCCGCTCGCAACCGCCAGATCAACGACATGTACGGGTTTCCCGAAGAGCTCTACGAGGTTCACTACGAACCTGCCGGCGATCCGGAGCTGGCGCAGCGCATCGTTGAGGCGTCGGGCGGCACGGTCAACGCCGATGCGAGTTGGGGGTGCGACCACGGCGCTTGGGTGCCGCTGTCGCACCTCTTCCCCGCAGCGGACGTCCCCGTCGTGATGGCCTCGGTGGCGCCGGGCAAACGGCCCGCCGGCCACTTCGCCTTCGGGCGGCTCTTGCGCTCGCTGCGCGACGAGGGCGTGCTCATCCTCGCAAGCGGCAACGTCGTCCACAGCTTCGCCTACGCCGACATGGCAGATCGAGGCTTGGCGTCGTGGGCTCGCGCCTTCGACGACCAGGTGCGCGACAAGGTGCTCTCCCATGTATGGGACGATCTTCTTGACTATCGCGCCCTTGGCCGCGACATGAAGCGCGCGTTTCAGACGCCTGAGCACTACCTGCCGCTGCCCGTCGCCCTCGGCGCCGCCTACGAAGACGAGCCCGTCTTCGCCTGGAACGAAGGCGGCGAGATGGGCGCCTTCAGCATGACCTCCTACGCCTTTGGGCTCGGGGGCGCATCGCCTGCTACTTCTTGAGCCGAACCTCGGCGCAACCGTCATACACGCTCACAAACGAAAGGATCACCCATGAGCTACCAAGACATCATCAACGCCCGCCGTACCGTCTACGCCCTGAACGACCAGCTCCCCATCAGTGAGGATGCTGCCGTCAAGGTCATCGAGGACGCGATCGTGGCAAGCCCGTCGGCCTTCAACATGCAGAGCGCCCGCGCCATCATCCTGCTGGGCGAGCAGCACAAGTACCTGTGGCAGACCCTCGTCGCCAACGAGCTCAAGAAGCACGTGCCGGCAGATCAATTCGAGCCCACCCAGCAGAAGCTGGACATGTTCGCCGCCGGCCATGGCACCGTTCTGTTCTTCGACGACGATGCGGTAGTCGACAACTTCAAGCAGCAGTTCGCCGCCTACGCCTCCGCCTTCGACAACTTCGCCGCCCATGGACAGGGCATCGCGCAGGCGAACGTCTGGAACGCGCTGGCCGAGCAGAAGATCGGCGCTAACCTGCAGCATTACAACCCGATCATCGACGCCGACGTGAAGGCGAAGTGGAACGTGCCTGAGAGCTGGCGCCTGGTGGCTCAGATGGTGTTCGGCGGCATCGCGGCGCCGGCAGGCGACCAGGAGCGTCAGCCTGCATCTGAGCGCATCCGCGTGGAGAAGTAAGGCCTGGCCGGCGCATGCGCCGGCCACTCACAAGCGACTGATCAGCGCACCCGTTGGCCAGTCGCAGGCGGCAGGGCGGCACGCTCGCCGATCTGCCGCTCACTATCGCGATCATTTGCTTTCGCACAGACGAGCTACGAGAACCCGGAGGTGGGGCTTACCTCCGGGTTCTTTTTTGTCGTGGAGGGGTTGGGTTGGCGGTGCGGGCCGGGCGGGTTGGCTGGTTGGTCGGTTGTCACGCGAAGCGGCGCGCCTCATACTCGATGCCGTCGTGCAAGAACGTGTCCGTGTCCAATTCCTCGAACGCACGCCAGACCTCGGCATTCGTGTTCATGACGATCGGGCCGCCCCAAGCGATGGGCTCGCCGAGCGCACGCGAGCTCACGAACAGGATCTCCGCTGGCTCATCGCCTGCGACAAGGGAGACGCAATCGCCGTCGACGAGGCTGGCTGCCGTCTTCTCCCCCAATGCTTCGCCGCACACCGTCGCCTCGCCCAGCAGCGTGAACGCCATCGCCGTTCGATCGGACGACACCGGAATCTCGAGGCGTGCTCCCGGCCGCAGGTGAACGTCGTAGTAATCGAGAGGAAGATGCTCGCCCGCAACGCCTGCGTGCGCGCCGAACGAGCCCGCCAGTACGCGCACGGTACCGCCTTCGAAGGGGATCTCCTCGATTTCCGACAACGAAATGCTCCGGTAATGGGGCGTCGCCATCTTCTCCGCCGCCGGAAGGTTGAGCCACAGCTGAACGCCCAGGAGGCGCTCGGCTGACGGGATCATCTCCTCATGCATGATGCCCGATCCAGCGCACATCCACTGGACTTCGCCGTCGGTCACCTCTTCGGCATGGCCCAGACTATCCCGATGGCGCATGGCGCCGCGCGCCACGAAACTGACGGTTTCGATGCCGCGATGGGGATGCAGGGGAAAGCCCGCCGTGTAGTCGTCCGGGTTCGTGCTATCGAACGAGTCGAGCATGAGGATGGGGTCGAAAGCTTGCGCCGTTTCCGCACCCAAGACGCGCACGAGGCTCACGCCCGCGCCGTCCTCCGTGCGAAATCCTTTCACTTGAGTCGCCACCTTGCGTTCCATGACGATCACACCTCTTCGCGTTTGCCGTACTATACGTATTAAGAGATGGTACCAGCGCACGCGAGCGCGGCCGGTTCGAAGGCGGGACACCATGAAAACATGCACATCGTGCGGCAAACACTTCGACGAAGGGCAGAACTTCTGCCCCTACTGCGGTGCCGAGGCGCCGAAGGCGCCTGATGGTGCAGCAGGCACTGGCGCCGGATTGGGCGCCGCAGCTGCAGGCGCGGGACTGGGGGCAGCAGCCTTTCCGCCGCCGACGGTGCCGCCTGCATCTTCTGCGGCAGCGCCCACCGTCCCGCCATTGACGCCACCCGCA
>CAVCDZ010000017.1:0-11414 GCA_963601095.1 Oscillibacter sp. MSJ-31
GTCATCATGTCGGCGCCGGCCTCAGCCGCAGCACGGGCCGCCCCGCGGACCTGGTGGGGAATGTCGTGGAACTTCAGGTCGAGAAAGACCTTGAAGCCGCGCTTCTGCAACGCCGTGACCAGGTACGGGCCCTCCTGGTAGAAGAGGGTCATGCCCACCTTCATCCAGGCAGCCTTGCCCTCGAGGGCGTCGGCCAGCTCGAAGGCGCGGGCGCGGTCGTAGTCGAGCGCGACGATGACGCGGTCGCGCTGCGGTTGGGAAGCAAAATTTAGCATGCAAGTGCTCCTATCAGCTCATTGACGTCGGAAACGCCCGTCTCCTCGCAAAACGACCGGATGCCGTCGACGACGTCGGCGGTGGCGCGCGGGTTCACGAAGTTCGCCGTGCCGACGGCGACGGCCGTGGCACCGGCGAGCATGAACTCGACCGCGTCGAGGCCGCTCGTGATCCCGCCCATGCCCAGGATCGGGACGGACACGGCGTTGTGCACCTGCCACACCATGCGCAGCGCGACCGGCTTGACGCACGGGCCCGACAGCCCCGCCATCGGGCGCGCGGTCAGCGTGCGGCGGCGATACGGGTCGATCGCCATGCCCATCAGGGTGTTGATCAGCGACACCGCGTCGGCGCCTGCCGCCTCGACGGCGCGCGCGATCTCGGCGATGTCGGTCACGTTGGGGGATAGCTTCACGATCATCGGGCGCGCCGTACGCTCACGGCAGGCCGCGACGACCGCAGCCGCCTGCGCCGGATCCGTGCCAAAGGCGAGGCCGCCCTCATCGACGTTCGGACACGAGATGTTGATCTCGTAAGCGCCCGGCACCGGCGATTCCTCGAGCGAGGAGACGACGGCGGCGTACTCGTCGATGCTGTGGCCTGACACGTTGACGATGACGCGCGCGCCGAGATCGGCAAGCCACGGGAGGTCGCGCTCCTTGAGCGTCTCGACGCCGGGGTTCTGCAAGCCGATGGAGTTCAGCATGCCAAACGGCGTCTCGGCGATGCGCGGGCCGGGGTTGCCCTGCCATCCGTTGAGCGACACGCCCTTCGTCGTGACGGCGCCGAGGGCGGACAGGTTCACGAAATCGGCGTACTCGCGCCCCGAGGCGAAGGTGCCCGAGGCGGTGGTGACCGGATTGGCCATGGCAAGTCCGCCTAGGTTGACGGCCAGGTTCACGCTCATGCCCATACCACCTTTCCCGCATCGAAGATCGGCCCGTCGACGCATGAGCGCCGGAGCCCGTCTGTCGTTTCGACGATGCAACCCAAGCACGCGCCGATCCCGCACGCCATGCGCTTTTCCAGCGAAACGTACGAAGGTATGCCAGCGGCAACCGTCATCGCAGACACGATGCGCATCATCGGCTCGGGCCCGCAGCAGGCGGCGTAGTCGTAAGCGTTCTGCGCGATGAGGTCGCTCACCACGTCGGTGACGAAGCCGGCGTGGCCGCGCGAGCCGTCGTCGGTGGCAAGATACGGCTCGTGTGCGAGCAGCGCCGTGTAGCGCGGCTCGCACACGAGCGCGTCAGCTGTCTGCGCGCCGAGCACCACGTCGACCGCGATGCCGGCGGCGACCAGCTCCTCGGCGTGCATAAACAAGGGCGCGGCACCCACGCCGCCGGCTACGAGAAGCGCGCGGTGCGCACCGGCAGGAACGGTCCAACCGGTGCCGATCGGCCCCATGAGCGAGACCACGGCGCCCGGGCGGATCGTCGTCAGCTGCCGGCTTCCGAAGCCGACGACCTGGTAGAGGATCGTCATGACGCGCGCGTCGGCATCGCGGTAGTACACCGAAAACGGGCGGCGCAGGATATGGCCTTCCATCCCCGGCACCTGCAGGTGCACGAACTGGCCGGGAAGCAGCCGCGCGCACGTCTCGGGCGCCTCGACGTCGAGCAGCCACAAACGATCGGTCAGGCGCTTGTTCGCCTGTACGATGCCCCTCTCTTCCACTGTCGCAGCCATGGCGCTACTTCTCTTCCCACTGCTCGAGATCCTGCAGCGCGATGATCGGCAGGCTCTGCTCGCGCATCGTCTCGATCGCCGAGACGAAGGCTTGGGTGCCGGCAAGCGTCGTGACGTAGCACAGGTTCTGGCGCACGGCCGCCGAGCGCAGGTGGTACCCGTCGGAGCGGGTCTCCTGGCCAAACGGCGTGTTGATCATCAGGTCGATCTTGTCGTCCTGGATCAGGTTCATGATGTTGGGCGCAGGATCGCTCACGCGGCCCACGACCTCGCACGGGATCGCCGCCGCCTCGAGCGCACGTGCCGTGCCCTTCGTGCAGACGAGCTTGAAGCCCATCCGCACCAAATCGCGCGCAAGCGACAGCACCGCGCGCTTGTCGCGGTCGCACACCGACAGGAAGCAGGTGCCGCTCGTGGGCAGCTCCATCGAAGCGGCCGCCTGGGTCTTGGCGTAGGCGGACGGGAAGTTGTTGGCGATGCCCATGACCTCGCCGGTCGACTTCATCTCAGGGCCGAGCACCACATCGGCGCCCGGGAAGCGCCCGAACGGCATCACGGCCTCCTTGACGCAGTAGTGCGCCTGACGACGCTCATCGTCGGGCAGGCCGAACGAGGCGATCTTCTCGCCGGACATGATGCGCGCGGCGAGCTTGGCCAGCGGCACGCCGGTGGCCTTCGAGACGAACGGCACCGTGCGCGAGGCGCGCGGGTTGGCCTCGATGACGTAGACCACGCTGTCCTTGATCGCGAACTGGATGTTGATCAGGCCCACGACGCCCAGGCGCTTCGCCAGGCGACGCGTGATCGAGCGCAGCTGCGAGACCTGCGACTCGGACAGGGTGAACGGCGGGATGCAGCAGGCGGAGTCGCCGGAGTGGACGCCCGCCTCCTCGATGTGCTCGAGCACGCCGCCGATGTAGACGTCCTCGCCGTCGCAGAGCGCGTCGACGTCGCACTCGATAGCGCCCTCGAGGAAGCGGTCGAGGTAGACCGGGTGGTCGGGCGTGATGTGCGCGGCCTCGGCCATGTACTTCTCAAGATGCTGCGCGTCGTAGGCGATGACCATGCCGCGGCCGCCGAGCACGTAACTCGGGCGGACGAGCAGCGGGAAGCCGATGCGGTCGGCCACCTGGCAGGCCTCCTCGAACGAAGATGCCATGCCGGCTGCCGGATAGGTGATGTGGAGCTCGTCGAGCACCTCGGCGAAGCGGTCGCGGTCCTCGGCCAAGTCGATGGCCTCGGGCTTCGTCCCCATCACGTGCACGCCGGCGTCCTGCAGGGAGCGGGCGAGCTTGAGCGGGGTCTGGCCGCCCAGGGTGACCACGACGCCGTCGGGGTCCTCGATATCGACGATGTCCATCACGTCTTCGTAGGTCAAAGGCTCGAAGTACAGGCGATCGGACGTGTCGTAGTCGGTGGAGACGGTCTCGGGGTTGCAGTTGACCATGATCGTCTCGTAGCCGCGCTCGTGCAGGGCGTAGCTCGCGTGGACGCAGCAGTAGTCGAACTCGATGCCCTGGCCGATGCGGTTCGGGCCGGCACCCAGGATCATCGCGCGCTTCTTGCCGGAATGGCGGATCTCAGTTGCCCCGCGCTCGTAGGTTTTGTAGTGGTACTCGGTGCGGCTCTGGAACTCGGCGGCGCAGGTGTCGACGGTCTTGAAGACCGGCACGACGCCCAGCTCCTTGCGATGCGCGCGGACCGCAAGCTCGTCTGAGCCGGTCAGATGCGCGATCTGCGCGTCGGACAGGCCGTAGCGCTTGGCGTCCCACAGCTCGTCGGCGGTGAGGTCCTCAAGCGAGCAGGCGGCCACGGCGCGCTCGACGGCGACGATGTCGGCCAGGCGCGTCAGGAACCAGCGATCGATCTTGTTGGCCTCGAACACCTCGTCGACGGTCCAGCCGCGGCGAAACGCTTCTGCCACGTAGAACACGCGGTCCTCGGTCGGGCGCGCGACCATCTCGGCGAAGTGCTCCTCGTCGAACTCGTCCTTGCCGTCGGCGCCCAGGCCGGCGCGGCCGTTCTCAAGCGAGCGCATGGCCTTGCCGAACGACTCCTCGAACGTGCGGCCGATCGCCATGATCTCGCCCACGGCCTTCATGCGCGTGGACAGGGTCGTGTCGGTGCCCTTGAACTTCTCGAACGCGAAGCGCGGCACCTTGACCACGCAGTAGTCGATCGAGGGCTCGAAGCAGGCGGGCGTCGCCTTCGTGATGTCGTTGGTGATCTCGTCGAGCGTGTAGCCCACGGCAAGCTTGGCCGCGGCCTTCGCGATCGGGAAGCCCGTCGCCTTCGAGGCCAGGGCCGACGAGCGCGACACGCGCGGGTTCATCTCGATGACGATCAGTCGGCCGTCTTTCGGGTTGACCGCGAACTGGACGTTGGAGCCGCCCGTCTCGACGCCGATCTTCTCGAGGATGGCGAGCGAGGCGACGCGCATGCGCTGGTACTCGACGTCGGAGAGCGTCTGGGCGGGCGCGACGGTGATCGAGTCGCCTGTGTGGACGCCCATCGGGTCGAAGTTCTCGATCGAGCAGATGATGATGCCGTTGCCGGCGCGGTCGCGCATGACCTCCATCTCGTACTCTTTCCAGCCCTCGATGCTCTCTTCGACGAGCACCTCGGTGACCGGCGAGAGGTCGAGGCCCTGCCCCACGATGAGCTCGAGCTCCTCCTGGTTGTGGGCGATGCCGCCGCCGGCGCCGCCGAGCGTGAACGACGGGCGGATGACGAGCGGGTAACCCAGGCGGTCGACGAGCGCGAGCGCGTCATCGACCGAGTAGGCGTAGCCGCTGCGCGCGACCTCAAGACCGATCTCGGCCATCGCCTCGTTGAACTGCTTGCGATCCTCGCCGCGCTCGATGGCGGCCAGATCGCAGCCGATCATCTCGACGTGGTACTTGTCGAGGACGCCGGCCTGGGCGAGCTCGACCGCGGCGTTGAGCGCCGTCTGGCCGCCGAGCGTCGGGAGCAGCGCGTCGGGGCGCTCCTTCTCGATGATCTTCTCGATGAACTCGCGGGTGATCGGCTCGACGTAGGTGCGGTCGACCAGCTGGGGGTCGGTCATGATCGTGGCCGGGTTGGAGTTGACGAGCACCACCTCAAAGCCGTCCTCCTTGAGGACCTTACACGCTTGGGCGCCGGAATAGTCGAACTCGCAGGCCTGGCCGATGACGATGGGGCCGGAACCGATGACGAGGATGCGCTTGATGTCGGTACGCTTAGGCATGGGCCTCTCCTTCCTCTGCCCCGAACACCCAGCCTTGGAGGCGATCAGCGGCGATGTCGATGTCGAGATAATCCGCATCGCCGTCCATCAAGCGGGTGAATGCGGTGAACAGGTAGTGGGCGTCGGTCGGCCCGGGGCTTGCCTCGGGGTGGTACTGGACGCTGAAGACCGGCTGGTCGAGGAAGGCGATGCCCTCGGCCGTGCCGTCGTTCAAGTTGACGTGCGTGAGCTGGATGCGGCCGAAACGCTCGTTGGCCACGACCGGGGCGACGCGTCGCTCGGTCCAGAAGCGCAGGTCCCGCTTGTGCTCGGTCTCCCCTGCCGACAGCTCGGGCACGAGCGGGCCGAGCGAGTCGAAGAGCAGGCCGAAGCCGTGGTTTTGCGCGGTGATCTCAACGCGGCCAGTGCGCAGGTTCATGACCGGCTGGTTGCCGCCGCGATGGCCGAACTTGAGCTTTTCCATGCGCGCGCCGGCGGCGAGCGAGATCATCTGGTGGCCGAGACAGATGCCGAAGAGCGGCACGCGGCCGATCAGCTTCTCGACCTGCTCGTAGGTGGCGCGCACGGCCTCGGGGTCGCCCGGGCCGTTGCTCAGGAAAACGCCGTCGGGCTCATAGGCGAGCACCTCTTCGGTTGGGGTGTTCCACGGGACGACGGTGAGCTCGCAGCCCACGCGCACCAGGCCCTGCAGGATCGACTTCTTCACGCCGCAGTCGTAGGCGACGACCTTGTAGCGCGAAGGCGCCGGAGCGGCAACGGCGAAGGCCTGGCTTGCCGGCAGCTCGATGAAGGGGCCGGCGGCCTCGCGGCTCACCGTGCAGGCCAGGTTGACGCCGACGATCGACTCGCTCTTGCGCACCTTGGCCAGAAGACTCTCGGTGTCGAGGTCGAGCGTGGACAGCACGCCGCGCTGGGCGCCGTGATCGCGCAGATGGGAGGTCAACGCGCGCGTGTCGATGCCGCCGATCGCGACGACGCCGCGCTGCGTGAGGAACTCAGGCAGGCTCTCGACGCTGCGCCAGTTGGAAGGCGTGAAGCACATGTCGTGCACGACGAGGCCGCGCAGGGCGAGCGTGTCGGACTGCAGGTCGTCGAGGTTGACGCCGTAGTTGCCGATCTGCGGATAGGTCATCGTGATGATCTGGCCGGCGTACGACGGGTCGGAGATCACCTCGAGGTAGCCCTCGAGCGAGGTGTTGAAGCACACCTCGCCGAACACCTCGCCGGCAGCGGCGCAGGAAAAGCCCTCGAAGACCGATCCGTCCTCTAAGACCAGCTTGGCAGCCGGGCGCGTACCCGTGCTCGTGTTGTCAAGAAGTTTACTCAACGATGTCACCATCCTTGCAGGTCATCGTGCCGCCGACGAAGACGTCGGTCGCACGGCCGGTCAATTCGTAGCCCAGAAAGCCGCTGTTCTTCGACTTGGATTCCATATCGTCGGCAGACACCGTCCAGGTGACGTCCGGGTCGAAGATCGTCAGGTCGGCGACGCCGCCGCGCTCGATGCGCACCGGGTCGACGTTGATGATCTCGCGCGGGCGGATGGCCATGAGCTCCACCAGGCGGTTGTAGTCGATGTGGCCCGGACGAACCAGGTAGGTCAGGATCACGCCGAGCGAGGTCTCGAGGCCCGTCATGCCGAACGGCGCCAGCTCGAACTCGCGCGCCTTCTCGTGCGCGGCATGCGGCGCATGGTCGGTGACGATGCAGTCGATCGTGCGGTCCTTGATGCCTTCGATCAACGCGGCGTTGTCCTCCTTGGTGCGCAGCGGCGGGTTCATCTTGAGGTTCGTGTTGTACGTCGCGGTCAGGTCGTCCTCGCAGAGCGCCAGGTGATGCGGCGTCACCTCAGCGGAGACCGCGATGCCGCGGGCCTTGCCCTCGCGCACGATCTCGACGCCGCGCGCCGTGGTGAGGTGCTGGATGTGGATCGGGCAACCCGTGAGCTCGGACAGCGCGATGTCGCGCTGGATCTGCAGCTCCTCGCCGGTGCCCGGCCAGCCGGCGACGCCGAGGCGCGTGGACACGGCACCCTCGTTGACCTGGCCGGGACCGACCAGCTCCTCGTCCTGGCAGTGGCTCATGACCACGCAGTTGAACTGCTTGGCGTAGTCCATCACGCGGCGCATCATGCCCGCGGACTGCACGCCGCGGCCGTCGTCGGTGAAGGCCACCGCGCCGTGGGCGGCCATGTCGCCGATCTCGGCGAGCGCCTCGCCCTTGAGGCCCTTCGTGCACGCGCCCGACGGGTACACGCGGCAATGGCCGGCGCGGCGCGCCTGATCCATCACGAAGTCGAGCGTGGCGGCGTTGTCGGTGGTGGGCTGGGTGTTGGGCATCGAGCAGATGGCCGCGAAGCCGCCGTGGGCAGCCGCCGCCGTGCCGGTCTCGATCGTCTCTTTGTACTCCTGGCCCGGCTCGCGCAGATGCACGTGAATGTCGACGAAGCCGGGGGTCATGATGTGGCCGGTGCGGTCGAGCACCACCGCATCGTCAGCGGACAGGTCGTGGCCGATTTCGGTGATGAACTCGCCGTCGATCAGCACGTCGCAGACCTCATCGAGGTTGCAGGCGGGGTCGATCGCGCGAACGTTTTTAACGAGATACTTCATCTGAGCTCCCTCCGAGCAGAAGATAGATCAGCGCCATGCGGACGCAGACGCCGGAAAAGACTTGGTCGACGATGACGGAGTGCGAGCCGTCGGCCACCGGGCCGGCGATCTCGACGCCGCGGTTGATGGGGCCGGGATGGCAGATGATCGCGTCGTCCTTCATGAGGGCGGCGCGCTCCTCGGTCAAGCCGAAGATCTGGTGGTACTCGCGCAGGCTGGGAAACGGCGCGTTTTCCAGGCGCTCCATCTGGATGCGCAGAAGGTAGACCACGTCGAGGTCGGGCAGCACGTCGTCGAGATACGGCGTCGTGCGGTCGGCGCCGAGCACGTCGGGGCGCGCGGGCAGCAAGGTGGCCGGCGCGATGAGCGTCACGTCGGCGCCCATCGTCTTGAGCGCCGGCACAAGCGAGCCGCAGACGCGCGAATGGGAGATGTCGCCGACGATGCCGACGCGCAGGCCCTCGAACGAGCCCTTCTCTTTCCAGATCGTGTACAGGTCGAGCAGCGCCTGCGTCGGATGCTGGTGCTTGCCGTCGCCGGCGTCGATGACGGCCGCGTTCGTGTTCTGCGCGACCATGTAGGGCGCGCCGGCGCACTTGTGGCGGACGATGAACATGTCGACCTTCATCGCGTCGAGCGTGCGCACGGTGTCGACGAGGCTCTCGCCCTTGACCGTCGACGAAGCCGAGCCGCCGGCGTTGAGTGAGTCGCACGACAGGCGCTTCTCAGCCAGCTCGAACGACCCGCGGGTGCGGGTGGACGGCTCGAAGAACAGATTGCAGATCGTCTTGCCGCGCAGGGCCGGCACCTTTTTGATGGGTCGCTCGTTGACTTCCTCGAAGACGCGCGCCTGCTCGAGAACGCACCTGATGTCCTCGCGCGAAAGCTCGTCGATCGAAAGCAGATGCTTATGGTTAAACATGGGCTCCTCCTCCCACCGGCGCGGATCCGACGCGCGCGCCCGGGGCCATGCGGGTGATGCGAACGCACGATTCGCCGTCGACTTCCTCGAGGTAGAGGCGCACGCTCTCGTTGCTGGCGGACGGGACGTTCTTGCCGACGTAGTCGGCGCGGATCGGCAGCTCCCGATGGCCGCGGTCGACGAGCGTCGCGAGCTGGATGCGCGCCGGGCGACCGAAGTCCATGAGCGCGTCGAGGGCGGCGCGGATGGTGCGTCCGGTGTAGAGGACGTCGTCGACGAGCACGATGGTCTTGCCGTCAAGCGAAAAGAGGATGTTGGTGCCTTGCAGCACGGGCGCGAAGTGCTCCGCCGCGTCATCGCGGTAGAAGCTGATGTCGAGGGACCCGACCGGCAGCTTCGTGCCTTCGATCTCCTCGATGAGGGTCGCCAAGCGATGGGCGAGCACATCGCCGCGGGTGACGATTCCCACGAGCGCCAGGTCCTGGCACCCTTTGTTCTGCTCGAGGATCTGGTGAGCCATGCGAGTGAGCGTCCGATCGATCTCGGGCCCGTCCATGACCACCGAATCCTCTTGGTCTCGTTCTTGCATGCACGCTCCAATCGTAAATCGAAGTACGTACAGCAGAAGCCGCCTCGCCGGGCAACCGGCGATCCCCTGACCAGGGCAATAAAAAAGCCCCAGACACGAGAGGGGCAATCAGTGTAGCAAGACCTACGGCACCAAGGCCGCACATCTTGTCTATGTTTGCACCTTATCGGTCTCTCTGTACCGCCATTAAAGGTCGCATTGATTATACAGCGCAGATTCGGGCAGGTCTAGCAAGAATCAGGCGAACGACGCTCAACGAGCGCGCACGCCCTCAACTCCCACCCCTCGCGAGGGCGGACCGCGCACGACCGCTCTTCGCGTGCGGCTGAAAGGCTGCGCGAACGCCGTCTGAATCGGATCGTGGTCAAAATACCCGACTTCTGGAGGTTGGAGCCGGTCTTTGGATGTCAAACAACACCCATAAATCATACATTCCTGAATAGAATGTAAGAGTTTTAAACGATCGAAAGGCTCTAACCGACATTTCTCGCTTGATTAGGGGCCGTAGGTCAGCCTCGATATACCCAGAAGTCGGGTATTTTGACCACGAACTTAATTATTTGCAGGAGCCGAAGGCCTCGCGAAGGCTGGAGGCGCTCAGACAGCGTGCGTCTTGGCGCCTGCGCGTGCAAACGCACAGGGAGGGGGCGCTGCGATGCAGCGCCCCCTCCCAAACAACGTCTCACATCGAGCGTTTAGTCGCGCTGAAAGATGGCGACGAAGTGAGCGTCGGGAATCGGGCCGGTCGCTTCTTCGTCGGCCAACGCGAGCTCCTGCTCGGTTTTCACCAGCGAGAAGCCCTCCCCTGCAGCGGACTCCAAAAACGCCTTGATGACCGCGTCGTTCTCTTCGGAGAACACCGTGCAGGTCGCATACGTCAGGCGCCCGCCCGGCGCAACGAGGCGAGCTGCCTCGGCCAGGATCTCGGAGCCGACATGCGCAAGCGAGGTGATCGCGTCGCTTTGCAGGCGCCAGCGGATCTCGGGATGGCGACGCAGGGTGCCCACGCCCGAGCACGGCGCGTCGACGAACACGGCGTCGTAGGACGCCTCGGCGATCGCGGACAGATCAGTCGCATCCATCAGATAGGAATGATCCTCGGAAATGCGCGCACGCTTGAGGCGTGCCGTGCGCTCGCGGGTGCGCTCAGCGCTCTTGTCAAGAGTGTCGAGCGTCATCTGCTTGCCGAAGCGGGCAAGCGCCGCGTTCTGCAGCAGGATCGATTTAGTGCCGCGACCTGCGCCGATCTCCAGTAAGCGCTCGGGCGCGAAATCGGGCAGCGACAGCATCGCGATGCCCTGCGCCACGGCGTCGGACACGACGATCTCGCCCGCATCGAGCATGCGCTCAACCTCGGGATCGGCCATGGCGGTGCGCTCGGCGAACGCGAACACCGGGTAGGCGGGGCGCTCCTCCAGCGGCGTCTTGATCGGCACGACCTTGAGGCCGCGCTTGACGAGCGCAGACAGAGCCGCCGCGCCATCGACGCGCGCCACGTTGACCATGAAGAACAGCGGCGCCGGGTCGTTGGCGCGCTTCATGAAGCACAGCGCCTGCGGGCGACCCAGCTCGGAAACGAGACGCTCGACCAGCCACTGCGGGAAGCCGTAGGTAAGCCCCGCCGCGCGATCGTCGGTCTCAGGATCGCCGAAGGGAAACTCGGGCTTGGCCTCAACGGCGCGGCGCAGGGCGAAGTTCGCCAGGCGCGACGCGCGCGGCTCGAAGCTTCGCACGAGCTCGACGCCCTGGTCAGCTGCCACATGATCGGGTTTGCCCAGATAGAACAGCTCGCAGAACGAGATGCGCAGGGCATCGCGCACGTCTGAGTTGAGCTCCTCGGGGTTCTCGAGCACCGAGTCGATGAGCTCGTCGAGACAGCCCTCGCGGCATACCACCTCGGTGACGAGCAGGCGCGCGAAGGACCGCTCCTCGGAGCGCATCTTGACGTCGGCCATGCAACGGCCGATCGACTCCGACAGATAGCACTCGTTTTCGCGCATGTCAGTCAGGATCTGGTGTGCCATGCGACGCGCCGGCGTGACGCGACCACGGGACTCAGCGGGCTTGTGCTTGTCCGAAGCGAAGCCCTGGAAGCCA
>CAVCDZ010000017.1:11424-29534 GCA_963601095.1 Oscillibacter sp. MSJ-31
CCACCGGACTCGCTGCGCACCTGATGGCGCTCGCCTTCGCGGTGGTCATCGCGTCCCTTGAACGGCTTGCGATCGCCGTCGCGGCGCGGGCCGCGTTCGTCACGGAACTTCCCGTTTCCGCGCGGGCCGTCGCCATGCCCCTTGTACGGCTTGCGCTCGCCGCTATCGGAGCGATAACCGCCTCGACCCTCGTCTTTGCCGCGGTAGCCGTTGCCGTCCTTGCGGTAGCCGCCACGGCGGTCGTCCTTGGAATAATCGCCCTTGCCGCGGTAGCCGCCGTTGCGGTCGTCGTTTCGATAGCCGCCGTCGGACTTGCCGCGGTAGCCGCCCTTATGATCGTCGTGGCGATCATCCTTGCGATACCCGCCGCGATGGTCATCGCCGCGGTAGCCGCCGGGCTTGCCGTTGCGCTTGAAGTCGTCGTGCCCGCGATACCCACCGCGGCGGTCGTCGTGGGAATGGGAATCGCCGTCGCGGTCGCCTCGATAACCCGGCTTGCCGCCACGGTAGCCGCCCTTGTGGTCGTCCTTGCGGTACCCGCCACGGTGGTCGTCCTTGCGATAGCCGCCGCCGTTGCCGCGGTAGCCACCCTTGTGGTCGCCGCCGCGATAGTCATCGGACTTGCCGCGGTAGCCACCGGGCTTGCCGTCCTTACGGTACCCGCCCTTATGACCGTCGTCGGAAGAACCGCCGCGATAGCCACCACGACGCTCGTCGTCGCCTCGGTACCCGCCGTTGCCGCGGTAACCGCCACGGCGATCATCACCACGGTAACCGCCCTTGCGGTCGTCATCGCCGCGGTAGCCCGGCTTGCCGTCCTTGCGATAGCCGCCGATGCCGCCCTTGCGGTAACCCGACGAGGATCCGCCGTTGCCGCGGTAGCCGCCCTTGTGAGGTCCCTTGCGATAGGCGCCGTCGCCCTTGCCCGAGCCGCCCTTGCCGGCGGGACGCGAACCCTGCCCGTTATTCTGTTCTTCCATCAATTACTTTCCTGCCACTTGACGTTGCCTTGTTTGATTCCTTGAATTCCCGCCGCGAAGGCCTTGGCCTCCATGGGCTTCTTGCCGTCGGGTTTGACCTCGATCACCTCGAGCGCGCCATCAGCACAGCCCAGAAACAGCCTCTTGGCTGCAAAGCGCACGGCACCGGGCTCCACACCCGCCGCGACCTCGTCGCGCGTCGGCCGTGCCGCGAGCACGGTGACGCCGCGGTCAGCGATCACGCAGCGCGACGCATGGCTGGCGCCCGAGGCCCGCACGCGGCGAACCGCTTCCGCAACCCCCAACGTCGGCGCCAGGTCGAGCTCGCCTTTGGCGATTTTCTCGGCGTAGGTCACGCCGTTCGCTGCTTGAGGTGTCCATACGACGCTGCCGCCCTCGAGCGCATCGAGCACCTCGACCAGGGCCTCGCCGCCCGCATGCGCCAGAAGGTCCGTCAGCTCGTCGGCCGTGCGCGAGCCGATCGCCACGCGCCGCTCGACGCTCACGTCGCCGGTGTCGAGGCCCGCTTCCATCCGCATGATGCCGATGCCCGTCTCCACGTCGCCCGCCAAAATGGCGCGCTCGATCGGCGCCGCACCGCGCCACCTGGGCAAGAGCGACCCATGCACGTTCAAGCAGCCGAAGCGAGGAAGATCGAGCACCCGCTGAGGCAGGATGGCCCCGTAGGCAGCCACGCAGAGCGCGTCGGGAGCGTACGACGCCAACGCCTCATAGGCCTCGTCCGATTTCAGGGACGAAAACTCCCACACCGGGATGCCTGAGGCGACCGCGCGCTCCTTCACCGGAGACGCAACCAGGCGCTTGCCGCGCCCGCGCACCGCATCAGGCCTGGTCACGCACGCCACAACCTCATGGTTCGACGCGATCAGGGCATCCAATACCGTCGCGGCGAACGTCGGCGTGCCCAGGTAGACGATTCTCATGGGCCGCCTACCCCACCGCCACGTCGCCGGGCTTGGCGCCCGATTCCTGCGCGACGCGATAGTCGTGGAGGGCCTTGATGCGGTCGATCGGCGAGCACGACTCGAACAGCGTGATGCCGTTCAAGTGGTCGATCTCGTGCTGCAGGCAACGACCCAAAAGCCCATCGCTCTCCACGACGCACTCTGCGCCGTCAAGATCGAAGTAGCGCACCTTAGCGGTCTCATGGCGCTTGATCGGCACCGAGATGCCCGGCAGCGACAGGCACCCCTCGTTCTCCTTGACCATCTCGCCGGACAGCTCGACGATCTCAGGATTCACCAGGAACATCAGCTCGGGGTCGGCGTCGGGGTCGGAGCAGTCGATCACGATGATGCGCTTGGTGATGCCCACCTGCGGTGCCGCGAGCCCGCACCCGGAATTCGCGTACATCGTGTCGATCATCTGCTTGCCAAGCTTCTTCAACGATTTGTCGCCCACCTCGCATGGCTCGCACACCGTGCGGAGCACGGGGTCGGGAGAGAGGACGATCGGTAAGGTCTTCATGGTTCTCTTCGCTTTCTAGAGGAAAGGTGCTGCCCGCATCGGGGCGCACCGCTTGTTTTCGATCAAAAGTATACCAGCCGACGCACGCAGGCGACGGTCGCTATTCGGTGACGGCGTGGCGTGCGCGCAGGGCGTTCAGCTCGGATTGCAGCGCGTAGATCGCCTGGAACGTCTCGTCGCGCTCCTCGTCGGTGGCCGCCGCATCGAGATGCGTCCGCATCGCGGCGATCGCGTCTTCCATATCGCCGATGGACAGCTCGTCGGCCAGGAAGCGCAGCGTGTCAGCCGCCGGCGCGTTGCCCTCGGTCGTCGACGCCGTCAGCACGCGCGGCGCGTACGGACAGCGCTCCCCCGCCTTCATGATCAGCTCGGCGACCGTGATGTCCGGGTGCTCGACCGCGAGGTCCATGATCGCGGATGCCAGGTCGCGATGGGCCTTCTCGTGCCATTCGGTCTGCCCGAGCTCGCCCATGAACTCCCCGATCATCGCCGGCGTGTGAGCGCACAGGCTCAAAAACTCGCGCTCGGTGCGCAGGCGGTTGCGCTCGGCGCTCGACAGCGCGCGCTGCGCCTGACGGGGTGCCGGCGCGGGGGCTTGGGTGCGCTCCTCGTAGTCGACGACGGTCGGCGCCTTGAGGTCGGCAAGGCGCATCAGCACGTCTTGCTCGCGCATGCGCACCTGGCTGGCGATGTAGACCGCGTAGTCCTTCGCCAAAAGCGAGGTCTTGATCGGCGCCAAGACGGACAGGGCCTCGTTGGCGCCGCGCGCCCGCCCCTCGGGCGTGGCAAGGTCGAAGCGGCCGAGCCTGCGATCGATGCCGAACTGGATCAGGGGGATCGCACCGTCGAGCACCTGGGAAAACGCCTCGGGGCCGCGAGCCGCGATGAACTCGGCGGGGTCGAGGTTGTCGGGCAGCGTGACCGCGCACAGATCAACCTTCGACGCGCCCGCCTCGGGCGTGACCGACGAGTCGATGAAGGTCAGCGCGCGATCGGCGGCGCGCTGCCCCGCCTCGTCGCCGTCGAAGAGGTAGATGATCTTCGACTTGGCATGATGCGAGAGGATGCGCAGATGCTGACGCGTAAGCGACGTGCCGAGCGTCGCCACCACGTTGGTGAACCCAGCCTCGTGCAGGGCGATCACGTCGGTGTATCCCTCAACCACGATCGCGACGCCGGTGCTCGTCATGCGCGCCTTGGCCTTGTCGAGCGCGTAGAGCACCTCGGACTTGTGGAAGATCGGCGTGTCGCCGGTGTTGAGGTACTTGGGCTCGCCGGTGCCGATCACGCGCCCGCCGAAGGCGATGCAGTCGCCGCGCACGTCGTTGATCGGGAACATCACGCGGTTGAAGAAGCGGTCGCGCACGCCCTGCTGGCCGCGCACCGCGACGTTGGCCTCGACCATCTCGGCCTCGGAAAAGCCCAGCGACTTCAGGTGGGTCACCACGCGCTGGCGGCCCGGCGCGAACCCCAGGTTCCAATCGCCCGGTACCTTGCCGCCCAGCTCACGCCCGGCCAGATACGCGCGCGCCGCATTCGCCTCGTCGTCGGTCGAGCGCATCAGCAGCATGTGATAGTAGGAGGCCGCCTCGGCGCAGACCGCCTTCAGCCGCGCCTTCTTGCTGTGAGAGCGGCTTGCCTGCGCCGACTCGGACAGCTCGATGTTCGCCCGGCGCGCCAGGAAGCGCACCGCATCGACGAAGTCGACGTCGTCGAGCTTTTGGACGTACGAGATGATGTCGCCGCCCTCGCCGCACCCGAAGCAATGCCAGGTCTGCGAGGCGGGATCGACCTTGCACGACGGGGTCTTCTCCTGGTGAAACGGGCAGCAGCACCAGAAATCGCGGCCGCGCTGACGCATGACCGAGCGCTCGGAGAAGAGCTCTACCAGGTCGTTCGCCTCGCGGACGCATCGTATGTCTTCATCGGAAAAGACGGTGCTCACTCCTTGCGCGTATTCTTGGTCGCTCGCACGCCGGCGCCTGGGCCGGCATATCCCTCTACTCGTACGCCGACACCCGGGCCGGCACGCCCCTCTACTCGCACGCCGACGCCCGGGCCGGCACGCCCCTACAGGGGAAGATGGGTGCGAGTATAGTCGATGTTGCCCATGACGGTGCGGATCAGCTCTTCGGTGCTGTCGAACTTGATCATCGGGCGCAGGAACTCAACGAACTCGACCTCGATGTCCTCGCCGTAGATGTCGCGCGAGAAGTCGAGGATGTGCGCCTCGCAGGTCGACTCGGTCTCGCCCGCGAACACCGGCGAGATGCCCATCGACACCGCCGCGCGATAGCGCTCGCCGTCAACCGTCGCATAGGCCGCATAGACGCCCTCGCCCAAGACGCGGCGGATCGGCGGGATCACGAGGTTGGCCGTGCGAAAGCCCATGTCAGCCCCCTCGCCGCGGCCCGGCATGACCCGTTCGACGATCGAGAAGCGACGGCCGAGGAGCTTTTCTGCCTCGGGCAGGTTGTGGTCGCCGAGCAGAAGGCGAATCCGCGTGGCCGTGACCGGCGCGCCGTCGGAGCTCTTCAGGTTGTGTGCGTCGATGTGGGTGCCCGACACCGCGCCCCACTCCCCCAGCTCGGCGACGGAGCCCGCCGCGCGCGCACCGAAGTGGAAGTCGAGGCCGACGTGGAGATGCGCCGGCGCATGGCCGTTGAACGTCTTTTCGAGGAAGTCGCAGGGCGACAGGCTCGCGAACTCGCGAGTGAACGGCAGCACGACCACCGCGTCGACGCCGCTGTCGGCGAGCATCTGCAAGCGGCGCTCGTTGGAGAGCAACTTGCGCAGGCGCTCGGGATGGAAAATCTCGTCGGGATCGATGTCAAAGGTCAGCGCGATCGACTGGCCGCCGCACTGAGCCGCCGAGGCCTGAGCGCACTCGAGCAGATAGCGATGGCCGATATGCACGCCGTCGAAGACGCCGAAAGCGCATGAGGAGTTCTCGAAAACGGCGTGGTCGAAACCGTCTGCAACCTTATAAACCTGTGCCACGTTCTACACCTACTGAAAACACGCATCGCGCACGATAGCGATGCTGGGACTCTTGATACTCGTACAGGGCCTTGACGCGCCGGTCCACGACGACGGCCACCACCTCGCCCTCGTGCGGGGGCTCAGACGAGGGATAGATAGACGTCGTGCAGCACCACGGCTCGAAGACCTCGGAAGCAAGGGGCTCGTTGAGCGACAGCTCCTCGGCCGCAAGCGGCGAGCCGTTCTCCACGCGCGACGCCCCTTCGCGCACGAATGCGAAGCGGAACCCAAGCGCGCGCAGAGGATCGATCACGCCTGCGGCAGGATCGGCTTCGAGCTCCTCGAGCGTGACGCACTCGTCGAGGGAGATCGAGCCAGCGCGCGTGCGCTCAAGCGACGACACGTGCGCGGCCGTCTTGAGGTCGCGGCCTAGGTCACGGGCGATCGAGCGCATGTACGTGCCCTTCGACACGCTCATCTCGACGACCCACTCAACCCGGAGCTCGCCCGCCTCCTCCTGCGGTACCACGTCGATGAGCTCGGCGTCGTAGACCTCGAAGGGGCGCGGCTCAAGGTCGATGACCGAACCGGCGCGGGCGGCGTCGTAGGCGCGGCGGCCGTCGACTTTGATGGCAGAATAGATCGGCGGCACCTGCGTGCCCGGCCCCACCAAGGAGGCGACGGTGCGCTCGGCGAACGAGCGGTCGAACAGCTCGTCAGGCACGGGGCGCGTCTTGATGACGGCGCCCTCGTCATCGTCGGTGTCGGTGCCGACGCCGAACAGCACGCCCATGCGATAGCGCTTGCCATGGCCCACCATGAAGGCATCGAGTCGGGTTGCCGGGCCCACGCACACCATCAGCACGCCGCTAGCCAGCGGATCGAGCGTGCCGGTGTGGCCGACGCGCCGCTCGCCGCAGATGCGACGGACGCGGTTCACCACGTCGTGGGAGGTCATGCCACAGGGCTTGTTGACGGCGACGAGACGCGACAGCCCAGAGGCGCCGCGCTTAGCCATGGGCGACCTCGCAGGCGTCGGCGAAGCAGAGCTCGCGCACGACGCGAGGCACCTCGACGCGCGCCTCGGCGAGCGAGCCCTTGAAGGTGAACCCGGCGGCAGCCGTGTGCCCGCCGCCGCCGAAACGCCGTGCGACGGCAGCCACGTCGGTGTGGTCGTCCTTGGCGCGCAGGCTCCCGCGCACCTCATGGTCGTTGTTCTCGCGCAGGATCAGCGCGACGCGCGCGCCGCGCACCGAACGGAGCGAGTCGATCAGGGGCTCAACGTCGGCTTTGATGGCGCCGACCTCATCGAAATCGGCCTGGTCGAGATAGGACACGACGAAGCCCCCGTCCTCCGAGATCTCCATGCGCTCGAGGACCAGGCGCTCCAAAGCGAGCGAAGGCAGCGAGCGATTCTGGAAGAACTCGCGGTTGACGAGCGCCGGGCTCGCGCCCGCCTCCATCATCTCGGCGGCGGCGCGGAAGGCCGCAGGCGTCGTGTTCTGGTAGGCGAAGCGCCCGGTGTCGGTGATCAGGCCCGTGAGCGCGCAGAGCGCCGCGTCGGGCGTGACGGCGTCGAGCATGCGCACGATATCCCACACGAGCATGCTCGCCGACGGGGACTCGGGCTCTACGAAGGTGTACTCGGCCATCGCCACGTCGGCGGCGTGGTGGTCGATCGTGAAGCGCACCGGCGCGCCGTCATGGAGCGCGGCCGCCTGGCCGATGCGCTCGACCGTCGGCACGTCGACGGCCACGAAGGCGCCGACGGGGCCGTCATACGAGGCAGCGGGCACCATCTCGTCGATGCCCGGCAAAAACGCCAGGTTCGCATCGATCGGGTCGGGCTTGGCAAGCAGGCACACGGCGCGCTTTCCTGCCGCGTGCAACCCATGCATCAGCGTAAGCTGCGAGCCCAGGCAGTCCCCATCGGGATTCACGTGACCGCAGATCACGAAATCATCGAGCTCAGCGAAGTGCTGGGCAATGGCGGCAAGCGTTGTGTTGGTCTGCGGCGTGGGCACGGGTTCTACTCCCCTTGTTCGGATTTCTGCGACGACTCGGCGTTGCGCGCCGCGTCGCGGGCGAGCGCGTTGGCGATGCGCTCAGCCTCGTCGACGCTCGAGTCAAGCATGAAGCGCAGCTCGGGCGCAACGCGCCACGAGAGCTTCTTGGCCATCAGCGAGCGGATGCGGCCCGACGCAGCCTGGAACGCCTCTGCGACCTCGACGTAGCGCGACGGCTCGGTCGTGTAGAAGACGTTCGCCACGCTGCGGTCGAAGCTGACCTCGCACGAGGTGATGGTCACCAGGGCAAGGCGCGGGTCGGTCATCTCGAACAGCAGGATGCCGGCGATGACCCCGCGCGCCTGCTCGTTTACCTTGCGGCTGGAAGAGCCTTGTTTCATTACTCGGTCCTTTCCACTTCGACGGTGCGGAAGCCCTCGATCGTGTCGCCGACCTTGATGTCCTGATAGCCCTCGATGCCGATGCCGCATTCGTAGCCGCGGGCGACGGTCTTGACGTCGTCCTTGAAGCGGCGCAGCGAGGCGATCGTGCTCTCGAAGATGACCGTGCCATCGCGCACGATGCGCACCTGGTCGTCGCGGCTGATCTCGCCCTCGATGATGTAGCAGCCGGCGATGAGGCCTGCCTTGGGCACCTTGAAGGTCTCGCGGACCTCGGCGATGCCGGTGTCCTTCTCGACGATGTCGGGCGACAGGAGGCCGACGCGCGCGGCGTTGATGTCCTCGATGGCCTGGTAAATGACGCGATAGAGGCGGATGTCGACCTTCTCGCGCTCAGCGAGCTCGCGCGTCTTGCCGGTCGGGCGGACGTTGAAGCCGATGATGATCGCGTCGGAGGCTGCAGCCAGGGTGACGTCGGTCTCGGTGATGCCGCCGACCGCCGCATGGATGATGTTGATCTTGACCTCGGACTGGTCCATCTTGGAGAACGCGTCGCGCAGCGCTTCGATCGAGCCGCCGACGTCGGCCTTGACCACCAGGTTGAGGTCGGTCGTCTTGCCTTCCTCGATGCGGGCGAGCAGATCGTCGAGCGACATGTGCGCGTGCTGCTCCTGCTTGGCAAGGCGCTCACGCAGCGAGCGCTCCTCGGCCAGGCGGCGGGCATCGCGCTCGTCGTCGAACACGCGGAACTCGTCGCCGGCGGTCGGCACCGAGTTCAGGCCCAGGATCTCCACCGGGTCGGCCGGACGCGCCTCGTCGACGTGCGAGCCGCGCGGGCTGATGAGCGCGCGAACCTTGCCGTAGGAGGTGCCGGCGACCACGACGTCGCCCGGATGGAGCGTGCCGCGGTTGACGAGCATCGTGGCGACCGGGCCGCGGCCCTTGTCGAGCTTGGCCTCGATGACGAAGCCGGAAGCCGGCGCGTCGGGGTTGGCCTTGAGCTCGAGGACGTCTGCCTGCAAAAGGATCGTCTCGAGCAGATCGTCGATGTGCAGGCGCTTTTTCGCCGACACGTCGACGAACATGTTGGTGCCGCCCCACTCCTCGGGGATGATGCCGTATTCGGTGAGCTCCTGGCGCACGCGCTCGGGCGTGGCGCCGGGCTTGTCGATCTTGTTGACGGCGACGACGATCGGCACGTCGGCGGCCTTGGCGTGGTTGATGGCCTCAACCGTCTGCGGCATGACGCCGTCGTCGGCGGCCACGACCAGGACGATGACGTCGGTGACCTGGGCGCCGCGGGCGCGCATGGCGGTGAACGCCTCATGGCCCGGCGTGTCGATGAAGGTGATCTGGCGGCCGTTGATGTTGACGACCGAAGCGCCGATGTGCTGCGTGATGCCGCCGGCCTCGGACTCGGCGACGCCGGTCTGGCGAATCGCGTCAAGCAGCGAGGTCTTGCCGTGGTCGACATGGCCCATGACGGTGACCACCGGCGGGCGCGGCTTCAGGTCTTCCTCGGAGTCGTGGTAGACGACCGCGTACTCCTCCTCAGGCGACACGACGCGCACCTTGCGGCCCAAGTCGTCGGCGATGAGCTCGATCAGATCGTCGCTCATGGTCTGGGTGAGTGTCAGGACCTGACCCAGCATGAACAGGCGCTTGATGACGTCGTTGGGCGACACGTCGACCAGCTCGGCGAACTGAGCGACGGTAGAGCCCTGCGGGATCTCGACGACCGAGTCGTCGAGGACGAGCGTCGGGTCGAGGCCCTTCTCCAAGGCCTCCATCTCGGCGCGCTCGCGGGCCTCGGCCTCGCGCTTCTCCTTGCGCTTCTTGCGGCGGCCCTGGCCGTCGTGTGTGGCAGCCTCGACTGCGGCGCGCGCCTCGGCGAGCACCTTGTCGCGCTGGAGCTTCTCGGCCTGGACGGCCATCTGGGCGTAGCGATCCTCGCCCTGAGCCTCCACCGTGGTCTCAAGCTCGGGCACCGAAGGCTCGAAGCCCTTGCGGTGCTTCTTGCCGCCGCCGCGACGATCGCCGCGCGCATTTTGCTGGGAGCGTGCGGCTTCCTTCTGATGTTCGAGACGCTCGCGCTCGTTGTTGATCTGGTCGAGCAAGGAGGCGAAGCCGCTGTTCGAGGACACGGGCGCGGCCTTGGGGGCCTTGCGCGCCGGAGCGGCAGGCTTGGCGTGCTTGCGGTTGCGGTTGTGCAGCGCTTCCTCGACGGCCTGCTTCTTGGCCACGTCGGCGGCGCGGGCTGCGGCGATCTTGCGCTCGCGCGCCTCAGCGGCCTCGCGCTCGACGCGCGCACGCTCGCGCTCGATCTGGGAAGCCAAGCTCTCGAACGGCGACGAGGAGATCTTGCGGCGGGCCGGCTTCTCTTCATCCTGCGCGGCGGTCTCGGCTTCGCGACGCGCGCGCTCAGCTTCGCGCGCTTCACGTTCCTTCTCCACCGCCGCACGGCGCTCGGCCTCTTCTTGGGCCTTGCGCTCGGCCTCACGAGCCTGCTCTTCGGCAAGCTTCTTGGCTTCCTCGTCCTCGAGCTTGCCGGCGCGCTGCTTGATCTCAGGCGCAAGGTTCTTGCGAATCTTGTCCACATAAGCAGGCTGAAGAATGCTGGCATGACTCTTGGCGGGGATCTTCATCTCCGCCAAGCGATCGAGCAGCTCCTTGCTGGTCATATCGAATTCTTTTGCCAACTCATGTACACGCATGCCAGGCATATAGTCTCCTCGTCTAATCTTTCTCGTGAGAGAGCGCATCGCGAAGCTGAGATGCGATGCGCTCTTCGTCTTCAGTGGTCAAGGTGGTGCGCAATGCCGCAGCAAGGCGCTTGGTGTTCAGGGCTTTCTCTAAGCAGGCGACGCTGCACACGTAGGCGCCGCGGCCGTTCTTGCGGCCGGTGGCATCGAACTCGACGCGGCCTTCGGACGTGCGGACGATGCGGAGGAGCTGCGCCTTCGCATCGGTCGTCCTGCAGACGATGCAGGTCCTCTGTCGCGTCTTGCCCGCCATGCGCGCTCGCCTACTCCTTGTCCTCGAAATCGGCGTGGATGCCGCAGTAGCGATACCCGGGGCGCGCGTGGTTGCGGCAGCGCGTACCGTCGTCAGCGACGAAGGCGCACAGGCCGTCCTCGTTCTCTTCCTCGGGCTCGTCGTCGATCAGCGACGTGTCGGTAAGCAGCGACTCGCCGGCGAACGACGCGGACTTGATGTCGATGTGCCAGCCGGTGAGGCGGGCGGCGAGGCGGGCGTTCTGGCCCTCCTTGCCGATGGCGAGCGACAGCTGGTCGTCGGGAACGATGACCGTCGCGTAGTTCTTCTCCTCGTCGATGTCGACGCGGGTCACGCGCGCCGGCGACAGCGCGTTGGCAACGTAGACGGCCGGATCCTCATCCCATTGGATGACGTCGACGCGCTCGTTGCGCAGGCCTTCGACGACCATGCGCACGCGGGAGCCCTTCGGGCCCACGCAGGCGCCGACCGGATCGAGGTTCGACTCGCGGGACGCGACGGCGACCTTGGAGCGCTCACCGGGCTCGCGGGCGATCGACTTGATCTCGACCAGGCCGTCGTAGATCTCGGGAACCTCGATCTCGAAGAGGCGGCGGATCAGATCGGGATGGGTGCGCGAGACCACGATCGAGGGGCGCGCGTGCTCGCCGCGCATGCGGGGCGCGTCGGAGTTGGGGTCGCGGACCTCGACGATCAAGGTCTTCAGGCGCTGGTTGTGGCGATAGTGCTCGTTGCGCGGGCGCTCGTTGCGCTCGTTGGGATAGCGCTTCAGGTCGTAGTGCGGCAGCTCCGCCTCGACGCCGTCGCGGATCTTGATGATCGTGAAATCGGGCGTGACCTGCAGCACCGTGCCGGTGACCAAATCGCCGACGCGGCTGGAGAACTCCTCGTAGATGGACTGGCGACCCGCGTCGCGCACGATGGAGCCGATGACGTTCTTGGCGTTCAGGGCGGCGATGCGGCTCACGTCGGACGGCGTGACGTCGCGCTCCTCGAACTCGGTGTACTCGCCGGTCTCGGGATCGGGCTCGCCCTTCGGGACCAGCTCATAGACGTAGATGTGCCCGGTGTGGCGGTCGATGATGACGCGCGCGTCGTACTCCAGGTCGAGAATATGCTGATAGCTCTTGGCAAGCGATGCCTCGAGGCGTTCGATCAGGTAGAACTCGTCGATCTTGCGTTCGTGGGCAAGGGCCTGCAATGCTTCGATCAGTTCTGAGGTTGCCATAGAATAACGTCCTTTCTACCCGTTGAAATCGATGGTTCCGATGACGTGCGCCTTTTTGATCTGCTCCAGAGGAAGATGCTCGGTGAGGCCGTCGACGTCCAACAGCACGTCGTCGCCCTCCACCCCGGCGAGGATGCCGGTCCATTTGGCGCGTCCTTGGTGAGGTTCGGTGAGGCTGATCTGAGCCTTTTCGCCGGCGAAGCGGGCAAAATGCTCCAGCGTGCGCAGCGGGCGGTCGATGCCCGGGGACGACACCTCGAGCGTGTACGCGCCGGGGAACGGATCCAGCTCGCCCATCACGGCGTTGACCCATTCCTGAGCCGATGACAGCTCATCGAAGCCGATGCCGCCTTCGCAGTCGAGATAAACCCTGATCGTAGGCGCCTTGCGGGACCCGACGACCTCGATCGTCACGACCTCCATATCATGAGCCGCGGCGAGGGGCTCGAGCGCCGAGAGCAGCGCGCGTTCCTTTGCGTTGAGCACGTTCTAACCTCCTTCAAAACCCTGAGAAACAAAAGAAGCGGGAACGAGCCCACTTCCTGCAACATCGAAAGTAATCATGTTTTCACATGCCTAATGATTTATAGCACAGATTTCCCCTGGCGGCTAGATAGCAATTCTCATTGCGCCGCGGACAGCGAAGAAGGATCGGCCTCGGGATAGAGCGAATCGAACTGCGCTTCGGAAGCGGAGCTGCCGCCCTTGATGTCCTGCTTGAGGGGCGCGAGGATCTCGGAGTCGTGGTTGCGCGGGTTGTCGTAGGAAAGGCTGATCTCCCAGCACTGGTAGACCACGCCCAGGCGCGTGAGCAGGCAACCGTAGAGCTCGTCGATGCGCTGGTAGGCGTCGTTCAAGGTGGCGTCGGACGATACCTGGGCGTTGTCGGCGGAGTCGGCGAGCGCCTGCTGGGATTCGGTGATGGTCTCGATCAGCCCGGAGCACTGATCGGCGTAACCCGAGCGCGTGTCGCGGTTCGTGACGCGGTAGTAACCTTCCAGCCCGTTGACCACGTCATCGACCTGGGAGCGCCAGGAGCCCAAGTCGGAATAGGACTTAGCGAGGTCGTTTTCGAAGGTCGTGCGCGCATCGGTGTCGGAGGTGGGTGCAGGGTCGGCGCTCGTGTCCGAGTTCTCGACGTTGGAGGCGGGATCGTCGGTCTGCACCTGCGGCAAGAGCGCCGAGATCTGGGGCAGGCACGCGTACACGCCGACGCACACGGCCACCGCGACGCAGGCAGCGATAAGGAGCTTGACCGGGATCGGGCGGCGCGGCTCGGGCTGGCGGTACTCCTTCGCGGTGCGGTCGGCGTCGGCGACCACTTTGCCGGTGTCAGAGACGATGCGCGGCATCGGCATGGTGACGAACGGGTCGTCGTCGCCGATCTCAGGGATGGCCGTCAGATCGGCCGGATCGCGGGTCAGGCCCGCGACGTCGACCTCGTCGGCCGGATCGAGCGGCTCTCCCTGAGCATCGACGTAGGTCCGCTCTGAAACGAGCGGCAATTTGCTGGTCTGACCGACGGGGCCTTGCGGCACCGCGTCGGAGTAGACCAGCTTCTCCTCAGCCTCGGCGAGGCGTGCGCGCATCTCGGAGACGGACAAGCCGCAGTTGGGACACTGCGACTCGCCGTCTTCGATCTTGCTTCCGCAGTCGAGGCAATACACCTACTGAGCCTTTTCCTCTTTGTGGGCGATGAGGCGGTTCAAGGCGTTGAGGTACGCCTTGGCAGACGACACGATGATGTCGCCGTCGGCGCCGCGGCCCGTGAAGACCTGGCCGTCGGGAGCGGTGACGCGGATGGTCACCTCGCCGAGCGCGTCGATGCCGCGCGTCACGCTCTGCACCGCGAACTCGGAGAGCTCGTTCTCGATGTCGACGATCTCGTTGACCGCCTTGTAGAGCGCGTCGACCGGGCCGGTGCCGGTAGAGCACGAGGTGTACTCCTCGCCGTTCTTGTCTGCCAGGGTGACCGTCGCCGTCGGGATGAGCGGCTGGCCGCAGGAGATCTGGACGGCCTTCAGGGTGTAGTGAGCAGCCTGCGTGCGGTTGTGCTCGCCGACGAGGGACTCGAGGTCCTCGTCGTAGACTTCCTTCTTCTTGTCGGCCAAGTCGAGGAAGGCATCGTAGAGATCGTCGAGCGCCTTGCCCTCAACGTGGATGTCGAGCGCCTCGAGGCGATGGTGCAGCGCAGCGCGGCCCGAGCGGGCGGACAGCACGATGGAGCTGCGGCCGGCGCCGACCTCGGCCGGGTCGATGATCTCGTAGGTGTCGCGCGCCTTGATGACGCCGTCCTGGTGGATACCGGACGAATGCGCGAAGGCGTTGGCGCCGACGATGGCCTTGTTGGGCTGGACCAAAAAGCCGGAGATGTTGGAGACCAAGCGAGAAGCACGCACGAACTCGCGCGTGTTGATGTCGGTGTGGGCGTCGAGCTCTTCGCCGTGCATGCGGATGGCCATGACGACTTCTTCCATCGCCGTGTTGCCGGCGCGCTCGCCCAGGCCGTTGATCGTGCACTCGACCTGGCCCGCGCCGTTCTCGACGCCGGCGATGGCCAATGCGGTGGCCATGCCCAGGTCGTTGTGGGTGTGGACGGAGATCGTGGCCTTGTCGATGTTCGAGACGTTCTCCATCAGGTACTTGATGCGACGGCCGAACTCATCAGGCAGCGAGTAGCCGGTGGTGTCGGGGATGTTGACGACCGTGGCGCCGGCGCCGATGGCAGCCTCGCACACCTTGGCCAAGAACTCGTAGTCGGAGCGGCCGGCGTCCTCAGCGTAGAACTCGACGTCCTCGACGAACTTCTTGGCGTAGCTGACCGCATCGATCGAGCGCTCGATGATCTTCTCGGGCGTGGTGCGCAGCTTGTCGTAGATGTGGCTCGGCGAGACGCCGATGCCCGTGTGAATGCGGGGGCGCTTGCAGTCGGCGAGCGCGGCAGCGGGCGAGTCGATGTCCTTGCGGACGGCGCGGGTGAGCGCGCAGACGACGGCGCGGTCGCCGGCCTCGGCAGCGATGGACTGAACGGACTTGAAGTCGCCCGGGGACGACACCGGGAAGCCCGCCTCGATGACATCGACGTTCAGACGCAGCAGCTGGCGCGTGATCTCGAGCTTCTCCTCGGAATTCATAGAAGCGCCCGGCGACTGCTCACCGTCGCGCAAGGTAGTATCGAAGATAGCGATCTTGCGAGTCATCTTTCGATCCTTTCTGTATGGTTTGTAACGTGATACGAACTATAACGCATTTTCCCAGTAACGGACGACCTTGCTCGATCCGTCCATGCCCTTGTCACACCGCGCGGCGCCGCCGCAGCGCACGCACTTGCCAATGCGCTCCTCCCCTTCGCGCGCGCAGACGACGTATGGCACCTCAAGACAACGCATCCTGCGTCCAGTGCGCGTTTTTGGCTCCTTCGTGCAGAATCGGATCGATCGGCAACGATTAGGTTTCCCGTACGAGCCCAAAACCTTACTCGCGGACGTGCGAAGCCCGCCCCAACCGCTCTACAACCCGCATTCGCGCATGATAATCGTTGCCGATCGACTCAATTCTGCAATCACGCCCCTTTTTAGCGCACTGGCGGCAATGCACGCCCCACACACGCAAAGGAGCCCCGATCTCTCGGGGCTCCTTGTGGACTAACAGGGTGCCAGGTGTTGAATACCTACGTTGGAGAGGTCCTGCACGCTGCTGTCGGCGGGGGGTGTGAGAAGGAGGTTCGGCGCTAGACCGCTGCCTCGCCCTTCTCGCCGGTGCGAACGCGGATCACGCTCTCGATGTTCGAGACGAAGATCTTGCCGTCTCCGACCTCGCCGGTGCGCGCCACGTTGCAGATGAGGTCGACGATCTCGTCAACGCGGCCGTCTTCAACGATGATCTCGAACTTGACCTTGGGGATCATGTTCAGGAAGACCTCGCTGCCACGGAAGTATTCTTTCCAGCCGTGCTGATTGCCGCAACCATGGACTTGATAGATGGTCATGCCTGAGACCTTTGCCTCGAAGAGGGCTTCCTTGAGCGGCTCGAGTTTCTCAGGACGGACAACTGCTGCAATACGCTTCATTGATCAAACACTCCTTTCGAATTAATCCAAGCCGATGAAGGCGGGGTATGCGGACTCGCTGTGGCCAGCCATGTCCATGCCGGAGAGTTCCTCGTCCTTGCTGACGCGCAGGCCACCGAAGATCGCCTTGACGATAAGGCCGATGATAAGCGAGCCGACGCCGACGAAGACGATCGTCACCAAGATGCCGAGGATCTGGGAGCCGAGCAAGGTGGGGTCGCCGGTGTAGAGCAGGCCGCCGAAGTCGGTCCAGGAGAGCTCGGGGACGCAGAAGATGCCGGTCAGGATGCCGCCGACCATGCCGCCGACTGCGTGGCAACCGAAGGCGTCAAGCGCATCGTCGTAACCGATCTTGAACTTGCAGAACGAGATCGCGAAGTAGCAGATCGGGGAAACGATGAGGCCCATGACGATCGCGGCCCAGGGCTCGACGAAGCCGGCTGCCGGGGTGATGACGACCAGGCCAGCGACGACGCCGGTCGCAGCGCCGACGAGGGTGGGCTTGCCGGTCTTGAGGGTTTCAACGATCATCCAGGAGATCATCGCGGCGCCCGAGGCGACGAAGGTGTTAAGCACGGCGAGGCCGGCGATGCCGTCAGCGGCAAAGGCAGAGCCGCCGTTGAAGCCGAACCAACCGAACCACAGAAGCGTGGAACCGAGGACAACGAACGGGACGTTGTGGGGGCGATGGTTCACGGTGCCGAAGCCGCGGCGCTTGCCGAGGAGCAGGCAGAGCACGAGGCCGGTCAAGCCGGAACTGATGTGGACGACGTCGCCGCCGGCGAAGTCGAGGGCACCGATCGTGTCGCCGATGAAGCTGCCGTCGCCGCCCCACACCATGTGGGCCAGAGGCGCGTAGATCAGCACGACCCACACCGTGATGAAGGTCAGGAAGGCGCCGAACTTCATGCGGCCGGCAAGAGAGCCGCCGACGATCGCTGCGGTGATCGTGGCGAACGCCGCCTGGAAGACGATGTTGATGATGGCAGGATAGCTGCCGTCCTCGGGAGCCTCGGCCTCAGCGAGCATATCGCTGACGGCGCTCAAGCAACCGAGCTGGTCGAATCCTCCGAAGAAGGGGTTCGAGCCGTCACCTCCGTACGCGATGGACCAGCCGGCCAGAATCCAAACGATAGCAACGACTCCGATGATCACAAACGACATGAACATCGTGTTGACCACGTTTTTACGACGCGCAAGTCCGCCGTAAAAAAATGCAACACCCGGAGTCATGAGTAGAACCAGCATTGCGCTCACGAGCATGAATGCTGTTGCTCCAGTGTCAAACATTGTGCATACCTCCTACAAGTTCGATTGGGCACGTTTTCGACGTAGCTATCTTTGCAGACTGAACGTGTTACAAACGGCCTGGCAGCGTTTGTTAACGGCTCTGGAAAACGCTTGTAACACCGGCAAAACACGGGCGTTACACGCTCGAAACACACGCCCCGAAACGGGTGTAAATACCCCTCAGATGGCGCGAAACCGCTGCCGATCGTCGGCGGTCGTTCTTGGGAAAAGGAGCGCTGAGAGCCATATACGCCCAGGTGGAACGTGCGTTGACGGCAAAGGTGCCCCGAAAACGGAACAAGCGCCCCAGACGGGGCGCTTGGTAACGAAGCGAAAATAAAAGAGCCGCGTGCGGCTACAGGAGCGCACGCAGTGCGGCCGCGATCGCGGGGGCATCGAGCCCGAGCTCGGCGAAGAGCTGATCGACCTTGCCCTGGGCGACGAAGGCGTCGGGCAGGCCGAGCGTGGCGATCGGCGTGTCCGAGCGCTGGCGCGACAGCACCTCGACGACGCCCTCCCCCGCGCCCCCGATACGCACGCCGTCTTCGACGGTGAGGATCGCGCGGGTCTCGGAGGCGGCGCGGATGGCCTCTTCGTCGAGCGGCTTGACCCAGCGCATGTCGACGACGCGCACGGACAGGCCCTCTTCGG
>CAVCDZ010000018.1:0-2508 GCA_963601095.1 Oscillibacter sp. MSJ-31
TCGGGATGCCGGTGCTGTCGCTTATCGAGTACGTCTCGGCGCTCGTGCTGTCTGCCTGGATGCTGTGGGACTCGTATCGCAAGCCGCGTGAGTGAGCGGGGTGGCGGCTGCACACGGTTCCGCTCCGCCGCGCCTTCGACCTTGGGTGACCCCCCCGTTCCGCCATACTCGGCCCCCGTCTCCCCGCCAGCCCCTGCGCCTTCGACCTGGCCTGACCTTCGCCGTGCCCACCGGCTGCTCCCGACTTCTCCTTCCCGTCGTGTCCCTCAGCCCCCCCAGAGAAAGAAAATCGCTCATTTTTGGCAACTGCGCGCGGATGTACGCTGCGAAGAGCTGCGTCGGGGGTGTTGGAGCCTAAAATACGCAACACTTCATCTAAAAATGTTGCATAACATGGAAGAAAAACGCCTTTGACACGAACGAGCTGCGTACCTCCGTCGCCTCTTGCCAAAATGGCGGCATTTCTTTTCTCTGGCGACCGATTCGCTGCATCTCGCGAGGGCTCGGGGCCTTCTCACGCGCGGCGGCTGGGTCTTCCTGCTTGCCAGCGATGTCTGCCGCCCCTAGGTTACGGCTGCGCAACGGGGCCCTCCTGGTCGGGGGCGGGCGATGCGCTTTGATAGACTCGAAGCAACAGAATGCTCATGAAAGGAGCTCGGTATGAATTCCGATTCGCGCTGGGTGCGCGGCCTTAGCATCGCAACGACCATCTTGTCGGCCCTCGGTGTGTTCGGTGGGGTGGCCTGCCTCATCTTCTTCATCTTCATCGGCGTATCGCTGTCTGATCCCGCGGTGTTGAACCAGGTGCTCGATACGTTACAGTCGGGATCGCCGGCTTTCGACGGCAGCAATTACAACGATCTCTACAGCTACGACTACTCGTATCTGTCGCCTGAGGATGCTGCAGCAGCGGCGAACCTGGGCATGACGGCGCTTATCGTTTTGAGCATCGGCTACATCATCCTCAAGGCCGTCGCGCTCGTCGGCGGCATCATGGGCCTGCGCAACAGCGCCAACCCGGCGAAGCTCGGATCGCTGTTCGTGTGGACGATCGTTTCCGCCGTGGCGTGCTTGCTGGCTGGGTCGATCGTCTCGATGATCCTGTTCATCATTGCGGCGGTTCTGGTCAGCCGCCTGAAGAGGGCGGCCTCCAATCCGTATGGCCAGCAGCCGTATGCGTATCAGCAACCCTACGGTCAGCCTCAGCAGCCGCATGCCGGCCAGGCTCCTGCCCAGCAGCAGCCGCCCGCACAGCCTGCTGCCACCCTTCCGCCTACGACCGCTGCGCCTCTGCCTGCTGAGCCTGCGCCTTCGGGTGAGGCGACGCCCCAACCGGCAGCTTCCGCCGCCGCTCCGGCTGAGCCCGCAGCTCCGGCAGAGCCTGCAGAGCCTGCCGCCGCTCCGGCTGAGCCCGCGGCACCGGCGGCCGAACCTGCGACGCCTGCGGCTCCGACCGACGCGGCTGACCAGAAGCCTGACGATCAGAAATAAGCCTCGGCTCCTCGCGAAGAGGCGTAGCGCTCGCCTCTTTCGCCTCTGACCTTCGAAGCCTTTCGCCCCCATCGCTGGGCGAAAGGCTTTCTTTTTTGCGCTAAATCCCTTTTTGACCAGCGTTTTCGATCATAAAAAACGCGCGAGGAAGAGTATGCTGGGAGCAAGGCGCGGCAGGGGATAGTCGCTGCGCCGAGGGGAAGCCGCAGGGCGCGTGTGCGCCGCGGCTGTGTAGGAGTTCGAAAGGGAATTCATCATGGCAAACAGAATCATCCTCAACGGAACGTCGTTCCATGGGCACGGTGCGATCAACGAGATCCCGGGCCTCATCACCGGCCATCATCTGACGAAGGCGCTCGTGTGCTCCGATCCTGATCTGGTGAAGTTCGGCGTGTCGGCCAAGGTCACCGATCTGCTCGACGAGGCGGGGATCGCCTACGAGCTGTACGACGGCATCAAGCCAAACCCGACCATCGAAAACGTCACCGACGGCGTCGCGGCTTTCAAGAGCGCTGGTGCCGACTGCCTGGTGGCGATCGGTGGCGGCTCGTCCATGGACACGGCCAAGGCCATCGGCATCATTATCAACAACCCTGAGTTCGCTGATGTGCGCAGCCTGGAGGGCGTGGCCGAGACGCATCATCCGGCGGTGTTCACGATCGCGGTGCCCACGACGTCGGGAACGGCGGCAGAGGTGACGATCAACTACGTGGTCACCGACGTCCAGAACGCGCGCAAGTTCGTGTGCGTCGACCCGCATGACATCCCGATGGTCGCCATCGTCGATCCGGACATGATGGCGTCCATGCCCGTCGGCCTCACCGCCGCCACCGGCATGGATGCGCTCACCCATGCGATCGAGGGCTACACCACCAAGGCGGCGTGGGAGCTCACCGACATGTTTCACCTGAAGGCGATCGAGCTGATCTCGCAGAATCTGCGCACGTCGGTTGCTGAGGCGAAGGAGCACGTGGGCGGCCCAGGCCGCGAGCAGATGGCTCTCGCGCAGTACATCGC
>CAVCDZ010000019.1:0-598 GCA_963601095.1 Oscillibacter sp. MSJ-31
CTCTAAGGCCGGCGCCGTCAGCCTGTTCCTCAAGGCGAAAAACGGCACGCACACGAACAACCGCCATCTGACGTTCCTCACCGCTCGGTCCTTGACCGTCGACGTCGAGGCGCCCCTGCCCACCCAGGTCGACGGAGAGCCCCTGCCCGCCACCCACTACGACATCACCCTGCACCCTGGCGAGCTCGACGTGCTGAGGGCCGCCCGCTAGCGGCTCATCCCTCCGCACGTACGCCTCCTGCCATACGCCTCTAACGCAAGAAGGCCCGCCCCGAGGGGCGAGCCTTCCAAGATGCGAGGTACGCTAGCGCGCTGTCAAGCAAGCGCGCCTTACACGATGCCCTGAGCGAGCATGGCGTCGGCCAGCTTCTTGAAGCCTGCGATGTTGGCGCCGGCAACGTAGTCGCCCTCAACGCCGTACTCGCGAGCCGCATCGTCGGCCGCATGGAAGATGTTGACCATGATGCCCTTGAGCTTGGCGTCGACCTCGTCGAACGTCCAGGACAGACGCTCGGAGTTCTGCGACATCTCAAGGCCAGACGTTGCCACGCCGCCAGCGTTGGCAGCCTTGCCCGGCATGAACGCAACGCCGTTCTGC
>CAVCDZ010000019.1:608-19551 GCA_963601095.1 Oscillibacter sp. MSJ-31
GGTGGCGTCCATCGTGGTGGGCATGTTGGCGCCCTCGGCGACGACCTTGGCGCCGTTGGCGACGAGCTGCTTGGCGTCGTCGATCAGAAGCTCGTTCTGCGTGGCGCACGGAAGCGCGATGTCGACGGGGATGCTCCACACGCCGGTGCCGTCATGGTACTCGACGCCGTCACGGCGCTTGGCGTACTCGGAGATGCGGCCGCGCTCGACTTCCTTGATCTGCTTGACCAGGTCAACGTCGATGCCTGCGGGGTCGTGGATCCAACCGGTGGAGTCGGACAGCGTGACGACCTTGGCGCCGAGCTGCTGGGCCTTCTCGGTGGCGTAGATGGCGACGTTGCCGGAGCCGGACACGGAAACGGTCTTGCCCTCGAAGGAATCGCCCTTGCCCTTCAGGTACTCCTCAACGAAGTAGATCAGGCCATAGCCGGTAGCCTCGGTACGAGCGAGCGAGCCGCCGAACGTGAGGCCCTTGCCGGTGAGAACGCCTTCCCAGACGTTGCGGATGCGCTTGTACTGGCCGAACATGTAGCCGATCTCGCGGCCGCCGGTGCCGATGTCGCCAGCCGGAACGTCGGTG
Organism: Oscillibacter sp. MSJ-31; assembly: GCA_963601095.1. Classification (GTDB taxonomy): domain Bacteria; phylum Actinomycetota; class Coriobacteriia; order Coriobacteriales; family Eggerthellaceae; genus Anaerotardibacter. Next base: position 1,189 of record CAVCDZ010000019.1, read on the forward strand.
TCAGCGCCGATGTGCTTGCAGAGCTCGGTCATGAAGGACTGGCAGAAGCGCATGACCTCAGCGTCGGACTTGCCCTTGGGGTCGAAATCGCAGCCGCCCTTGCCGCCGCCCATGGGCAGCGTGGTGAGGCTGTTCTTGAGGATCTGCTCGAAGCCCAGGAACTTGATGATGCCCAGGTTAACGGAAGGATGCAGACGCAGGCCGCCCTTGTAGGGGCCGAGGCAGCTGTTGAACTGGACGCGGAAACCGCGGTTCACCTGCACCTTGCCGGCGTCGTCGACCCACGGGACGCGGAACATGACCACACGCTCCGGCTCGACGAGGCGCTCAAGCAGCCCCGCCTTCTCGTACTCGGGATGCGCCTCGATAACAGGCTTCAGGGACGTCAAAACTTCCGTGACGGCCTGGATGAACTCCGGCTCGTTCGCGTTCTTGGCCTTGACTTGCTCGATGACTGAGTCAACGTAGCTCATGGGACCTCCTTATATAGGTATTCAACAGGTTCCATGGTACCAAAAGCACCCCGCTACGTTACCCCACAACACGCAGGGTTTTGAGGGCGTAAAACGCGCGCTAAGACTTTCAAACGCAGATGCGTTCGCGCAATCAAAGCTTTGAACTGGGATGATGCGTCACTGCCACCGGCAACGCCGGCAGCAGAGCGCGCCCTACATCTTTTCGGGAGCCGACACGCCGAGCAGGTTCAGGGAAAGCGCCAGCGTGATGCGAGCCGCGTCCACGAGCGCCAGGCGGGCCTGCTCGACGGCCTCGTCCTCGCCGATCACGTGGCAGTGACCGTAGAACGAGTGGAACAGGCCGGCGAAATCCTGGGCGTAGTGCGTCAGGCGGAACGGCGCGCGATCGCGCGCGGCGCCGGCGACCAGATCGGAGAAATCGGCCATCTGGCGCATCAGCGCGAGCTCGGACTCGTGCGTGAGCGGCGACAGGTCGACACCGTCGAGCCCCAGCTCACCGGCGATCTGCGCAGCGTCCTTGCCCTCGATCGAAAGGCCGCGCTCCTCAGCGGCGCGACGCAGGATCGAGCAGATGCGCGCATGGGCGTACTGCACGTAGTAGACCGGGTTCGAGGAGTCCTTCTTCTTGGCCACTTCGATGTCGAAGTCGATGGACTGGTCGCTCGACTTCGCGAGCATCATGTAACGCGTCGCGTCGGCGCCCACCTCGTCGATCAGCTCGCGGAAGGTGATCATCTCGCCCGTGCGCTTGGACATGCGCACGACCTTGCCGTCGCGGTAGAGCGTGACCAGCTGGCCCAGCACGACCTCGAGCGCATCGGGGTAGCCCCAGGCAGCCATCATGGCCTGGCACCGCGGGATGTAGCCGTGGTGGTCGGCGCCCCAAATATCGATCAGATGGTCGTAGCCGCGCTGCATCTTGTCGTAGTGGTACGCGACGTCGCTCATGAAGTACGTGAGCTCGCCGTTGCCCTTGATCAGCACGCGATCCTTCTCGTCGCCGAACGCCGACGACTTGAAATAGGTGGCGCCTTCCTTCTCGTAGATGAAGCCCTTCTCGTCCATCGCATCGAAGGCACGCTGGATCTTGGTCTTCCCCTCGGCGTCGGGCACGAACAGGGAGTGCTCGGAGAACCACGTGTCGAACGTGGTGCCGAACAGGGCGAGCGTCTCGCGCACGTTGGCCATCATGGCTGCATAGCCCTTCTCACGAAACGCCTGCAGGCGCTCGTCGGGATCGGCATCGAGCCACGCATCGCCGTCCTCGTCGATGATCTTCTGCGCAAGGTCTTTGACGTAGGCGCCGCCGTAGGCCTTCTCGGGCATCTCGACGTCCATGCCGCAAGCCTGCTCGTAGCGCACGACGATCGAGTTGGCGAAGACGTTCATCTGGTTGCCCTGGTCGTTGATGTAGAACTCCTCATCGACCTGGTAGCCGGCGTGGCGCATCACGCGGGCGATCGCGTCGCCGAGCGCCGCCCAACGGCCATGGCCCACATGCATCGGGCCGGTGGGGTTGGCCGAGACGTACTCGAGGTCGACCTTGCAGGGCTCAGGCAGCTCAGACGCGCCGAAGCGATCGCCCTCGGCGCGCGCCTCGGCGACGACGGCCTGGAAAGATGCCGCGGTCAGGGTCAGGTTGATGAAGCCCGGGCCGGCGATCTCGAAGGAGTCGACCAGCTCGTTTTCGGGAAGGTGGTCGACGATGATCTGCGCGATCTGGCGCGGGTTCATGTAAGCCGCCTTCGCCAAGCGCATGGCGATGGTGCACGCCCAGTCGCCGTGACCCTCTTCGCGCGGACGCTCGAGCGTAGGTGCGGGAACCTCGGAAAGCGGCAAGCTGTCGTCGTCCACCGCAGCCGAAAGGGCCTGAAAGAGTACCGACTCGAGGGATTCACGGATGGTCATGGATGCGTCCTTCCTGGGCAACGCGCGATTCGATCAGGATGCGGCACCGCGAGCGCGCGGAGCCGCGGCGCCACAGGGGCGCCGAAATAGGTATTGTACCACCCTAGCTGCGATGTGCTGCGATGTAGGCCTCGAACTCAGCGACCAGCTTGGTCTGCAGAAGGCGCAGAAGCGCGCGATCCTTGCCGCCGACCGCCACGCCGTCGATCGCCGAGACGCCACGGGCGAACGTCGAAGACGACGAGATGATCACCTCGTCGGCATCCATCAGCTCGGCGGGCGTGAAGGGACGCTCGTCGACGGGGACGCCCAGCGCCTTTGCCATGGCGATCAGGTGCTTGCGCGCGATGCCGGGCAGGATCAGGTTGTCGGCCGGATGCGTGATGAGCGCGCCGTCCTTCAAGATGTGCACGTTGGAGTGCGCGCATTCGGTCACGAAGCCGTCGCGCACGAAGATCGCGTCGTCGGCGCCGGCCTCGACCGCGCGCTGAGAAGCCAGGCAGTTGGGCATGAGGTTCAGCGTCTTGGCGTTGCAATGGAAAAAGCGCGTGTCGGGAACCGTGACCGCCGTCTCGTCCCACTCGAGGTCTTCGAGCGGCTTGGGCGTGATCATAACCCACAGGTTCGCCGGGACATCCGGATAGGCGTGGTTGCGCGGCGCCGTGCCGCGGGTGACCTGCCAATACAAAAACGTGGCGTCGGCGTCGACCTTGGCGACCAGCTCGCGCAGGAGGCTGACGAGCTCCTCGCGCGATACCGGCGGCTCGATCTCCATGATCTTGCAGCTGTTGAAAAAGCGATTGACATGGTCGTCCTCGTACAGGATGACGCCTTCGCTCGCGATCGTGGCGTCGTACACGCCGTCGCCGAAGAAGCTCGCGCGATCGAGGAACGGGACCTTGAGGTCCTCGAGCAGGCCGATCTCACCGTTGTAATATCCCAGGTTTTCCATTGAAACGCTTTCTCATCGTGGGGTCGCATACGTCTGTGAGAGACGCTAGCGTACTGCCCCGAGAAACGCAAGGGAGGCCACGGCCTGCAGGGCGCGTCCGTCGGCGCGGCGCGGCGCCCTACCGCCCCCTCGCGCGCCACTCGTTCGAGTAGGATAGACTTGCAAGGAGAAGGGAGTTCCCCCATGCCGTTTTCCCACGCTATCGAACATGCCCACGCCTTTGAAGGCGGCATCGTGCATTGGTGGACGCCCGAGCAGCGCTTGGCCGACAAGCCTTGGCTCGTGTTCCTCCCCGGGCTCACCGCCGACCATCGGCTCTTCGCACCGCAGATCGAGCACGTCGACGGCTCCGTCAACTGGCTTGCGTGGGACGCTCCCTCCCACGGGGCGTCGCGTCCCCATCAGCTCACCTGGAGCTACGATGACGTAGCGCGCATCCTCCAGAGCATCTTGGTGATCGAGAACATCGCTGCGCCGATCCTCGTCGGGCAGTCGATGGGCGGCTACATCGCGCAGGTGTTCATGGATCTTTTCCCCACAGAAGCACGCGGCTTCATCTCCATCGATTCGTGCCCGCTTGGGCGCTCGTACTACACGGCAGCAGAGCTCGCCTGCCTTCGTCACACGCGCGGCCTGCTCTCGCTCATCCCTTGGAAACGCCTGGTGAACCTGACCTGCGACGGGTGCGCCACGACTGAGCAAGGCAAAGACCTCATGCGCTCGATGATCTCCGTGTACGGGAAACGCGAGTTTCGCGACTTGGCAGCTCACGGATACCGCGAGCTCGCACGCGCCGTTGCAGCCGATCGCGCACCCGAGATCACCTGCCCTACCCTGCTCATCTGCGGAGAGAAGGATGCCGCAGAATCGGCGCGGCGCTACAATCGCGCGTGGTCGCGCACGACGGGCCTGCCCGTGCACTGGATCGCGGACGCCGGCCACAATTCCACGATCGACAATCCCGCCGCCCTCAACCGTCTGATCGAGGGGTTCCTCGGCTCTCTTGACGCCGAGCAGGCAGGTGCACCGAGCCGCTAGGCGCAAGCCAGCGTGCGCCGCACGCGCGCGACGGCCACGCACGAGCACGACATCTGCGCCGGCAGCAAAAAGGGCTGCGCCTCATCGCAAGGCACAGCCCCCTCTCTCAACGCGGGGAAACGCTACTCGGGGCGCAGCGTGGCGAGCACCACCGCTTTGATCGAGTGCATGCGGTTTTCCGCCTCGTCGAAGACCTTGGACTGCGGCGACTCGAACACCTCGTCGGTGACTTCCATCTCGGTAAGGCCAAACTTCTCGTGGATGTCCTGCGCGACCGTGGTGTTGGTGTCGTGGAACGCGGGCAGGCAGTGCAGGAAGATGGCGTTGTCGGCGGCGTTGGCCATGACGCGCGCGTTGACCTGGTAGGGCGACAGCTCTTTAATGCGCTGCTCCCACAGCTCGTACGGCTCGCCCATCGACACCCAGATGTCGGTGTAGATGACGTTGGCGCCCTTCGTGCCCTCCTCGACGTCGGACGTGCACACGACCTCGCAGCCCGTCTCGGCAGCGATCGCGCGGCACTGCTCGACGAGGTCCGGATCGGGCATAGAGGAGGCAGGACCGCAGGCCACGAACGAGATGCCCATCTTCACGCAGCCAACCATGAGCGAGTTTGCCACGTTGTTCTTGGCGTCGCCCATGAACACGACGCGCAGACCCTCGAAGCTGCCGAAGTTCTCGCGGATCGTGAGCAGATCGGCGATGATCTGGGTGGGATGGAATTCGTTGGTCAGCCCGTTCCACACCGGCACGCCCGCGTTGGCCGCCAGCGTCTCGACGATCTCTTGGCCATAGCCGCGGTATTCGATGCCGTCGAACATGCGGCCGAGCACGCGCGCGGTGTCCTCGATCGATTCCTTGTTGCCCATCTGCGATCCGGCAGCGTCGAGGTAGGTGACGCCCATGCCGAGATCGTGACCGGCCACCTCGAACGAGCAACGCGTGCGCGTGGAGGTCTTCTCGAACAGGAGCACGATGTTCTTTCCCTCGAGCTCCTTGTGAAGCACGCCGGCGTGCTTCTTCTCCTTGAGCTCTGCCGCCAGATCGACGAGGGAGCGGATCTCATCGGGCGTGAAGTCAAGCAGCTTCAGAAAATGGCGACCGGAAAGAGAGCAGGTCATCGGTTCCTCCTTGAGCGCGCAGGGCGCGCGAACGATGGTGTGATGTGCCCCATTATCGCACATGCCGCCAACGCGAGCGCGCCCTCGGCCGCCTCTCAGGTTAAACCTGTGCGTCAGTCCACCAGATTGAACATGACGCCCACCAGCGACAGCGCCGCCCACACGGCGAAGATCACTCCGCACGTCAGGCCCATGCGCACATGCGTGAGCCCGACGCTTTGCACGAGCGTCCCCATGATATCGGCGCGGTCCGAGCCGATCGAGCCCGGCTCCCACATCGGCTGCACGCCTACCGCGCTCGTGCTGCCCACGCGCGCAGCGAGCGCTTTGACGTCGTGGGGCACCGGCCCGTCTTCCGCTTCGCCGCGCTCTTCAGAGCGAACCTGCAGCGGCTCCTTGAGGGAGCTCAGCATCAGCGACGACGTGCCGACCTCGACGCCTCCATAGGCGATCAGGCTGACGAAGAGCGCGCCCCACAACACCTCGCCCCCTAAGGCGAGCGGGCTGACGATCGTGTGCAGGCCGCGGGTCATCTCGTCGGGGAACCACTCCGGAGCGCCTGCCTGCAGCAAGGCGTTCACGTAGGTGCCCGGGCCAAACGCGGTGTCGACGATGCGCTGCTCGATGAGGTTGGGCCAGGTGGCGGCGAGGTCGTCGAGGTCGGCGCCGGAGATATGGCCAAGCGCGAGGGGGATCGCGAACGCCAGCGCCAGCAGCACGCAGATGAACACGCCGATCCAGCGCGTCTCGCGAATGCCGAACGCGCGCGTGCGGAACACGTGATCATCCGATACGTCCGAGATCACCGCAGAGCGGCCCGTCCACAGGTAGAACGCCACGCCCGGAACGCAGAGCGCCAGCGCCGCCGCGATCAGCACGGTATGGGGGCCGTCGGCTTCCGTGAGCGTGAGGGAGAGCACGTTTCCGATGACGAACACGAGCGCCATCAGCGCAAACGCGAGCACCGCCACGCGCGATCCGCGCCACGACGCTATCCGGTGCGTCGAAGCTGTCGACGTCTGCTGTTCTTTTTCGTCCGCCATGCGCCCTGCCTTTCGCTTGCTCTTGGCATTGTAGGCGCACCGGCGCGCACTGCAAGCGAAAGCGCGCGCACTGCCGCGCACGGCGCAAAAGGATGCAAGGCGCCAACGCCCCGAAAAGACCCGGGGGCATCAGTCCGGCACGTTGCCGTGCGGGCACTCAGCCAGGCAGAAGATCAGCACGCGCGCTCGGCAAACGCCGTGCGAAACTCCTGATAGCGACGGCGGCTCACGGGCAAATGCGTGCCATCGCTCAGCACCAGCTCGGTTGGAGACACGCTTCTCACGTGATCGAGGTTCACGCACAGGGAGCGGTGGGCGTAGGCGAAGCGATCCTCGGGCAGATGCTCGACGATCTGCGCCAGCGTCATGTTCACGCGAATCGGCTCGTCGCCCACCAGATGCACCAGGCGCGTGCGGTTGAGCGATTCGGCGTAGAGCACATCGTCGGGCCGGAAACTGACCGCATGGTTGACGGTGGCCAGCACGATCGGGCGCGAAGCCTCCTCCCGTGCCGCAAGGCGGGCTCCCTCATCGCCGCGCTCCCCTCTCATACCGGCTCCCTCGTGGGCAGCCGAGGCATCGTCGGCACGTTTCTCCGCTTCTTCCACCGCCTGCTCGAGTGACACCACGCGCTCGCGCGCCTCTGTCAGCTGCTGACGCAAACCCTGCTGGGAGACCTCATACTCGCCCAACGTCGCCTCGAGCTGCGCGCGGCGCGCGGCCGCTTCGGTCGACGACTCGACGAGCTCGAACACCCACCTGAACATGAAGAGTCCGAACACGATCAGCGCGAACAGGGTGATCGCCTGGAGCAGGGGCGCTCCCCACTCAAGCGGTGGGATCCAGACGCCGAACACGACGCACAGCGTGAACACCGCTGGAAGCGCCGCCATGCGCCACCAGGTGTTTTCGGTATCGGGCGTCATCAATTGAGGCGTCATACGACGCATAAACAGCAGCAAGGGAACGAACAGCACCGCAATAGTGGCAACAAAGGAAATGAGCCCGGCCGTCGAATACATATAAGGGTAGTCCTCCGAGATGCCGAGCACGGTGACCAGGATATCGGCGCCGCAGGTCACCAGCATCCCGAAGCAGGAAACGAGCGAGAGAACGAACGCCTTCTGCCCGCTCGGCGCGTCGATCGCGCGCACGAACACGAAAAAGAGCGCCGCCAAGCAACCGAAGAAAATGAGGTTCTGGATGAAGAAGCGCAGGCCAGAGCGACCATCGAAGACGGGCGTCGTGGCGACGATGAGAAACGGGATGAGCGCTATCGCGAGAATCACCGCAATAGAGACCCACGCAGAGGCGCGACCGGAACGGATGCACGAGCGAAACGGCGCGATGCACAGCAGGGCAAAGGGAATGATCTGGATCAGGAAGCCGATCGCATTGTGCACCGCCGCAACCAACACGATGACCATCCCCTTCTCGCTCGCACGTTCGAAGGTATGTATTGTACCGACCAGTTGTGGACAAACTTCGTGCTCAGCGGCCATCCGGCACGCCGTTCGGTCGACATTTCAACCGTTCGGTCTTTCGACGCGATAGACCTGCGAGAATGTCCCTTGCGAGTAACGCGCCGAATTCATCGTGTCAGCAAGGCAAAGCTTAACGCCCCTTCAAATCGGCCGCCCTGCCCTTCGCGGTGCCCTGTGCGCCGTATAATGCGAGTGCGGCGTCTCTAGGGGATTCGGAGCGCCACGTCAAGCACGTCGCTGGCACCACGCCGGCGCAGACAACGAGGGGGACCTATGAAGGGCAGCGACCACACCACGTTAGTAACCGGACAGATGGGCATTCCGAAGTTCGACCTCACCGACAAAGTTGCGATCATCACCGGAGCCGGCAGCGACATCGGCATGGGGCGCGCCATCGCCCGCACCTTTGCCGCCTACGGAGCCGACCTGGTGCTCGCCGACATCGACGAGGCTGAAATCAAACAACGAGCAGAAGAAGTTGCCGCAGAGTCGGGCCGCCGGGTCATCGGCGTGCGCTGCGACGTGCGCTCAGATGACGACCGCACCGCCCTGGTCAAGGCTTGCACCGACGAATTCGGACGCATCGACATCCTGGTCAACAACGCCGGGGTGACGCTGTCCAACGACCAGCTCGCCATGGACGTCACCGAAGAGGAATGGGACCGTGTGGTCGACACCGACTACAAGGCCGTGTTCTTCCTCTCCCAGCGCGTCGCCGAGGTCATGATCAAGCAGGAGTACGGCAACATCATCAACCTGGCGTCCGTCGTCGCACGCGTCGCTTCCACGCGCATGCTTCCCTACGCCAGCGCCAAGGCAGCCGTCGTGCAGATGACGCGTTGCATGGCCTTTGAATGGAGCCGCTTCAACATCCGTGCGAATTGCATCTGTCCCGGCTACATCGAGACGAACATGACGCAGTCGACGCTCAACAAGGAAAAGGCCTACGAGGCCATCACCCGCCCCATCCCGCACAACCGCAAGGTGGGCGACCCGATGGACATCGCCGCAGCGGCGCTGTTCCTTGCCTGCGATTGCTCCGACATGGTCAACGGCCATCCGCTCTACGTCGACGGAGCCCGCTCGATCTGGTAGAGAGTTGTCGCACTGCGCCCGAAAGCGCGGTCGTGTTACACGAGCCGACGCAGCCCTCCGGCAGCCGGCACGCGCAGACAGGCCACGATAAACGAACAAGCGCCCCGATTCCCTCCGCCTGAGCGAGAGGATCGGGGCGCTTGTCTATGCGAAGGTTGGCGCCGATCGGAGGCGCCGAGCCACGAGTCCGGCGCGCCGAGCCCTACTCGGTGCGCAGCGCCGCGACGGGATCCTTCTTCGCCGCCATGCGCGACGGGAGAAAGCCTGCTATCAATGTGAGCGCCACGCTGATGCCGATCAGCATCAGCGCATAAAGAGGCGGCAGAGAGGCGATGCCCGAGACCCCGAACATCGATTCGATGACGGCATTGATCGGCAGGCACAGAAGCAAAGTCACCACGATGCCGATAACGCCCGAGATCAGACCCTCGATGAAGGTCTCGGCGTTGAAGATCTTGCTCACGCCGTTCTTCGAGACGCCGAGCGCGCGCAGGATGCCGATCTCCTTGGTGCGCTCGAGCACCGAGATGTACGTGATGATCGCGATCATGATCGACGACACCACCAACGAGATGGCCGTAAACGCGATGAGCACCGCCGAGATGGTGTCGACGATCGACGTGAGCGACGAGGTGAGCATCGCGATCACGTCGGTGTACGTCACCTTGTCGTCGTCGTTTTGCACCTGCGCGTTGTAGTCGGAGATGAACTGCTCGATCGTGTCCTTGCTGTTGAAGTCGACCGGGTAGAGGAAGATGTTCGACGGCTGGTCGGCCGTGCAGTACCCCAGCTTCGCCATCACGCTGTCGTAATCCGACGGCGTCGAGCCCGACATCTGCGCCATGAGCGAGGAGAGCTGCTCACCGGACAGCCCCGCCGCGCCAGGACCGTAGGCGCCGCTTGCCATCAGAGCCTCAAGATCGAGGGCCGACGTGGGCGAATCGCTCTGGCCCAGCAGGGCGGCCAAGTCTCCATATAAGGAGAGGTCGCCCGTCGGCAGACCCGCTCCGCCGCCAGGCATGCCCGGAAGGCCGCCGCCCGGCACGGTCCCCGGAACACTGGGCACCTCGGTGCCCTTCGGGGCGGCGTAATAGTAGGCCGTGTAGTCAACGCTTTCAGTGACCTTGGGCAGGTCGGCGACATCCGTGTACACCGTCTTGGTCGTCGACGACTTCCAGCCCAAGAACACGTAGGTATGCGCGTCGCCGTCGGGGCGCGCCGGCGTCTCTTGGGGCACGTTGGTCAGCGCATCGCCCGTATGGTAGGTGTCCACCGGCTGCGACAGCTCGGAGCCGTCGTAGTTGAGGAAGCGCACGGTGTACGTGTCGGCAGGCTCCGTCGTGCCGCCGGACCCCTCATCGCCGGTGCCGCCCGAGCCTTCGCCACCCGTGCCACCGGAGCCTTCGCCGCCCGTCCCCGGATCAACGGGATCGTCCACCGCGAACACCGTAGCCGTACCCGCAGCATTCGTGCTCACCGGCGCACCCGAGGGCGCAAAGACCGCGGTCTTCACCGAAGTGGCCGACGAGGCAGCACGGTCAGACGTCGTGCCCGCGGTCGCCTCGGCCGCCGGCGCCGCCGCAGCATCGTCAGACGGAGTCCACGACACGCCCGACAAGAAGCTCGCCGACGCATCCTTGTTCTTCTTGACGTCCTCATCGTCGAAAGACTTGCCCGTCAGCACGTTCGTGTCGGGATCGGCCAACTGCTGCTTGACGACCGCGCTGCCGGCCGCCTTGTCCATCAAATCGTGCGTTAGGGCGCTGGTGTACGCAACGCCGGACGATGCGTCGTTGGCGTCGTCGTTGATCTGCAAGATACCCGAGATGTGCACCGTCATGCCGGTGTCCTTCATCTGAGAGGCGATGAAGTCCTTGTCGTCGGACTCATCGATCCAGACGCCATCTTCGTTCTCCTGGTACATGTCGCTTTGCGCAAGCACCGTGTACTCACGGCCCAGCACGTCGTCGTAGCTGAAGCTCTCCTGCGGATCGTCGTACGCCTCATCGTTTTCGATGGCCTTTACCAGGTCATCCAGACGGCTCGTGTCCATCACGCCGAGCGTGTACAGCGTGAAGTCCGACACCTTGCCGCTCGAGTCGAGGACGAGCGCCACCTCATCGGCCGCCTGCGGCCATGCGCCTGCCACCACGTGGTAGTTAACGTTGCGCTGACCCTCGTCATCGGGAAGCTGCGTCCAGGAAGAGCTCGTCTGGGAGCTCAGCGTCGTCGTCGACGTGTCGTTGTCGTCTGCCACGTCATCGATCGTGGCAGGGCTGACCGGGACGACCGAGCCGTCGTCGTCGAAGCGCTTGACCTGCGGGGTCACGTCGTAGCCGTATTCGATCGCCGACACCGAGCCGTCGAGCTCGGAGCGATGAGCGTCCAGATAGGTCTTGAAAGCCGCCAGGTTGTTCCGGATCGTCATGCTCTTCTCTTGCTGCACCGACTTGGCGACGATGTTGTCGGACGTGATGGTGCCCGAAGACGCGTCCTGGCCATCGTCTGACGATCCGTCGCTCGCACCCGACGTCCCGCTAGGGGAGCCGAACAGCGAGCCGCCGTCATCGCCCATCATGCTGGAAAAATCGACCGTCTCCTTCTGAAGCGAGATCGGGTACGACCCCATCGTGTCGGCCTCGAACTTCTTGATGTAGTCGTTCATGCCCGACGAAAGCGACAGGATGAGCGCGATGCCGATGATGCCGATCGCGCCCGCGAACGAGGTAAGCAGCGTGCGCCCCTTCTTCGTGAAGAGGTTGTTCAGAGACAGGCCGAGCGCCGTGGAAAAGCTCAGCCGCGCGCGGCCCGGTTTGGCCGTCGGCGCCTCGTCGACGGTATCGCCTTGCGGAGGGTTGGAGTCGTCGGTGATCTGGCCGTCGCGCATGCGCACGATGCGGGTGGCGTACTGCTCGGCAAGCTCGGGGTTGTGCGTGACCATGATGACGAGGCGGTCGGAGGCGACCTCGCGCAGCAGGTCCATGATCTGCACGCTGGTCTCGGAGTCGAGCGCGCCGGTCGGCTCGTCGGCCAGGATGATCGACGGGTCGTTGACGAGGGCGCGCGCGATCGCGACGCGCTGCATCTGCCCACCGGAGAGCATCGTCGGGCGCTTGTCCATCTGATCGGCAAGGCCCACGCGCTCAAGCGCGGCCTTGGCCTTTTCGCGGCGCTCGGCGGCGCTGACACCCGAGATCTTGAGCGCCATCTCCACGTTGGACAGCACGCTCTGGTGCATGATCAGGTTATAGCTTTGAAACACGAAGCCCACGGTGTGGTTGCGGTAGGCGTCCCAATCGGCCGCGCGGTACTCCGTGGTCGACCGCCCGTCGATGACGAGGTCGCCCGACGTGTAGCGATCGAGCCCGCCGATGATGTTGAGCAGCGTGGTCTTGCCGCAGCCCGACTGGCCCAGAACCGCCACGAACTCGCTTGAGCGGAAGTCGATGGAGACCCCGTGCAACGCGTGCACGGCCCCCGAGGCAACCGGATAGTCTTTCGTGATATCGCTCAAGCGCAGCATGTGCAGTCCTCCAAAAATGGCAAAGTGATGCACCTTACGATAGCGATGGGCTCCTACGTCAACATCACTTGCAGTTCACAGCTTGGTGACAAATTGAGCCTCTGCGCCGGGAAACCGGCGTCAAACCGGACAACGCCGCGGGTGGCAGCTGGATGAGGCGCACGTGGGCGCGCGACGCGTATACTAGACGCGGCCGCACAGGACAGCCGCACGCAGGAAGGCATCGCACGTGGCGCAGGACACTACCCCCTCTCAGCAGATCGACTCCTCTCCCCACGAGAAGGAGCCCTTCGCCATCCGGGCGCGCCGCGGCGCGATCATGGTCGGCATACTGGCGATCTGCATTGCGATCGTCGCGCTGTCGGGCACCGGGTCGGTGAACCTTGCGATCCAGTCAGCCAGCGGCGCCACCTCGGGCACCGAAGCGATCGTGTCGCTCTACAAAGGCGATGTGGCAGACGAGCTCACAGACGGCGATCCCGCCAACGATCCCGCGCCCATCGACAGCCGCACCATCACCATCGACCATCAGCGCGCCAACTTCAATCTGAGAGATTTCGGCGCCCATACCATCGCCGTGACCTATGCGGATCCGAACGCGTCGTACGCGACGCCCGATCCGCTCGTGGTAAGCGCGCTCTGGTACGACCAGCGCCCCACGATCTGGACGCCGTAAGCGCCGTTCGGAAAAGCTGACCGCCCGGTTGCGCGCGATCGCTACGACAGCGTGCGCCCGATCGCCGCATGCCATCCCGCCAGCAGCTCCGCACGACGAGGCGCGCTCATCTGCGGCGAGAACGTCTGCCCCGAAGAGCAGAGGCTCGTGACCTCGTCGACGTCGCGCCAAAAGCCCGTGGAAAGGCCCGCCAGATAGGCCGCGCCCATCACCGTCGCCTCGGTGTTCGCCGGGCGACGCAGCGTGCGCCCCAAGATGTCGGCCTGAAACTGCAGAAGGAAGTCGTTGACCGACGCGCCGCCGTCCACCTTGAGCGCCGAAAGCGGGATCCCCGCGTCGAGCTCCATCGCCTCTGCCAGGTCGCACACCTGATAGGCCAGCGCCTCGAGCGCCGCGCGCACCACGTGCGCCTTGCGCGCCCCGCGCGTCAGCCCGTATATCGCCCCGCGCGCCTCGGCGTCCCAGTACGGCGCGCCCAGACCCGTGAAAGCCGGCACGATGTAGACGCCGTTGGTGTCGGGCACGCTGCGCGCCAGCGTCTCGGACTCAGCAGCGCAGGAAATCAAGCCCAGCTCATCGCGCAGCCACTGGATCAGGGCACCCGCCATGAACACGCTGCCCTCGAGCGCGTATTCGGTGCCCGCAGCGCCCGGAGCCGATGCGGCGACGGTCGTCACCAAGCCGCGCTCGGAGATCGGCGCCTCACACCCTGTGTGCATGAGGAGAAAGCACCCGGTGCCGTAGGTGTTCTTGGCCTCGCCCGGGCGAATGCATCCCTGACCGAACAGCGCCGCCTGCTGATCGCCCGCGACCCCGCGGATCGGCAAGCCCTGCACGAAGCTCGGGTTGGAGGTGACACCGAAATCGCCGGCAGAGGGACGTACCTCGGGCATCAAGGAAGCAGGGATGTCGAACAAGTCGAGCAGCCACGGATCCCAGCAGCCGCGATGGATGTCGTAGAGCATCGTGCGGCTGGCGTTGGTGACGTCAGTGGCGTGAACCTCACCGCAGGTCAACGTCCAAATAAGCCAGCTGTCCACCGTGCCGAACGCCAGCTCGCCGGCACGCGCCGCCTCGCGCGCCCCGTCCACATGATCGAGGATCCAGCGGATCTTCGACGCGGAGAAGTAAGCGTCGGGGATCAGGCCGGTCGTGCGCCTGATTCGCTCGGCGACGCGCGCGTCGGCGCAGATCTCCTCGACGAGCGCCGCGGTGCGGCGGCACTGCCACACGATCGCGTTGCCGATCGGCTCGCCGGTCGCGCGGTTCCAGACCAGCGTGGTCTCGCGCTGGTTGGTAATGCCGATCGAATCGATGTCGGACGGAGCGAGGCCGTTGGATGCCAGAAGCTCAGCCATGGCGCCCATCTGCGACGACAGCAGGTCAGCCGGGTCATGCTCCACCCAGCCGGGATGGGGATAGATCTGCGGGAACGGTCGTTGGACCGACGCGACCAGGCGCCCGGCATGATCGATCAGCACCGCGCGCGACGAGGTGGTCCCCTGATCCAAAGCGATGACGTACGAGCCCATGGCGGCCTTCCTCCCCAAAGTCCTGCGACGAGCAATTGTACCATCGCGCAAGGGAACGGCCGCGCTGCCGAAGACAACCGCGCACCACGCACGCACGCCTCGCGTGCATCGGCGGTGCGTTCACTCCCCCACCGCCCTGCCGGCCAGACGCAAAAGAGGCCGCCCGAAGGCGGCCCCCCATGCTAAGCCCGCGCGCTACGCGGGCCCGCTGCTCGATTATCGGCGTCCTACCAGCCCTTGACCTGGGACAGCAACGTCGGAAGCTCGCCGAGCGAGCGAATGCAGGCATCGGCGCCCGCCGCAGAGAACGTCGCGGCGACACGCGCGCACGCCTCGTCCTTGTCGGCGGCAGACAGCGCCTCGTACTCGTCCTGCAGCAGCCCCATCTCCGAGCTGCCCTCGATCACGCCGATCGTGTACAGCCCCGCAGCCTTGCCCTCGCGCACGTCGCTCACCGTGTCGCCGACCTTGACGGCGTCGGCAACCGAAGCGATGCCCAGCGCTTCGAGATTGCGAAACACCATGTAAGGATAGGGGCGACCCTTGCCCTCGGTGCCATCGGGCGTCACCATAAAGTCAGGCGCGTACCCCGCCGCCGCAGCCGCCGGCGCGACGATGTCCATCATCTTGTCGGTGTAGCCCGTGGTCGAGCCGATCTTGATCCCACGTTCGCGCAACGTGGCCACCGTGTCGAGCACCTCGGGCTTCGGGGTGCCGAAACGATGCAGGATCGAAAGGAGCTTCTCCTCGAACTGGGCATAGAGCGCCTGGACGTCGTCCTCGGTCGGCGCTGCGCCCCGCACGCGCTCCCACTCGCTTGCGATGCGCTCCATCGCGAGCATCGTGCGGATATGGTCGATCTTGAGCATGCCCATCGGCTTGCGCGTCTCCTCCATCGTGGGCTTAACCCCAAAATGCCGGAACACCTCGACGAAGGCCTGCACCGGCGCAAAGCACCCGTAGTCGACCGTCGTGCCCGCCCAATCGAAGATCACCGCTTTGTTCATGTTTCGTCCTTTCTCTATCGTGCGCATCCGCGCCTCGCTGCAAAGGCGCGCCGCCCCTAAGGCGCGCCCGGTCTTGTTCCGTCGCCTACCCGCGACGCTCCGCCAAGAAGTCGGCGAGCACGTCGGTCACGTTCATGATGTCGGCCTCGTAGATCTCGCCGATGTTGCCGACGCGGAAGGTATCGCCGTCGAGCAGCTTGCCCGGGTACAGCACGTAGCCCGCGCTCCTTCACGTAGTCGTACATCTCCTTGAACGTGAAGCTCACGTCGTCGGGATGGATGAACGTCGTGATGATCGGGCCCTGATGATGGTCGAGGTAGAGCTTGAAGCCGAGGGCGCACATGCGCTCGATCAACAGCTTGTTGGTCGCGGCGTAGCGCGCGGCGCGTGCCGGGATGCCGCCCTCCTCCTCAAGCTCGCGCAGCGCCTGGGCGAAGGCCAGCACGACATGGGTCGGCGACGTGAAGCGCCACTTGCCGCCATCCTTTTCCATGGTCTCCCACTGGGCGTAGAGGTCGAGCGACAGGCTGCGCGCCTTGCCGCGGCTCTCTTCGAGCGCAGCGCGCCTGCAGATGATGAACGAGAAGCCGGGCACGCCTTGGATGCACTTGTTGGCGCTGCTCACCAGAAAGTCGATGCCCCAGTCGGCCACGGGGATGTCGACGCCGGCGAAGCTCGACATCGCATCGACGATGAACGTCTTGCCAGCGGCCTTCGCCACGCGGCCCACCGCCTCGATGTCGTTCAAGAGGCCCGAGGTGGTCTCGCTGTGCACCATCGCGACGTGCGTGATCGACGGGTCGGCCTCAAGGTAGGCGGCCACGCGCTCGGGATCGGGGATGCGATCGAAGGCCTCGGCGTACTCGACGCAGGGCACCTGCGCCTTGCGACAGATGTCGGCCAGGCGCACGCCGTACGCGCCGTTCGAGCACACGAGGACGCACTCATCGGCGCCGACGACGCTCGTCAGCACCGCCTCGTTGCCGAACGTGCCGCTGCCCTGCATCAGCACCGCCGTGTAGTCGTCGCCGGCGTGCACCAGGCGCAGAAGCGACGCGCGAATCTCCTGGGTGATGCGCTTGTAGTCGTCGTCCCACGTGCAGTGGTCGAAGAGCATCTGCTCCTTCACCCCCATCGTCGTGGTGAGAGGCCCGGGAGTGAGCAGCTTGTACGTGTGTTCCATTGCGATAATCCTTTCCTGCAAGCGCCGCGCGAGGCGACGCGTATCACCTGAATGAGGGCTTAGCTCGTCTCGGCGGCGCGCTTGCACTCCTCCGAGAATTCCTGATGCTGTTTGAGCAGATCGACGGTCAACGGCTCGCTGAATTCCTTGAAGTTGCGCTCCTGACCCGGCTGAATCGTCTCGCCTTCGTAGAGAGGCGTGGAGTACGTCTGCATCAGCTCGGCGCGGCCCTTGTCGATGATGATCGCCGCGATCTTCTGGGCATCGGGGTTGGTCGCCGCTCCCTTGTCGACGACGGCCACCGACTCGGTCAGCACGTAGTTGCCCTCGGCAGGGTCGACCACCGCGATCGGCAAGCCATCGGCCGCATCGGCCACCGCCTGATGGCGCAGGCCAAAGCCAATCGCCACCTCGCCGACGCGCACGTTCTTGATCGGCGCCGATCCCGACTGCGACAGATACGGGCCGGCGTTGCGGTAGATGCCCGTGAGGATGTCGCGCGCCTCGTCCTCGCCGTAGGTGTCGATGAGCGCCTGCACCAGCAGCCATCCCGTCGACGAGCCGCTGATGTCGGGCAGCGAGATCATCCCGTCGTAGACCGGATCGGCCAAGTCCTTCAGGCTCGTGGGCACCGGCAGGCCCTCGGAGGCGAGCACCTCGGTGTTGTAGAACAGCGCCCCCTCCTGGGCTTGAGCGGGTCTGCGATACGCAGGCGTGTCGGACAGCGGGATCGACTGCACGTCGGTCAGATCGGCGAACATGCCGCTTTGGCTCTGAGCGCTGTCGAGGTAGTAGGACGACATCGTCACGACGTCCGCCTCGATGTTCGTCCCCTCGGCCATGAGCTTGCCGCCCAGCTCGCTCGTGCCAAAGCTCTGGATCAGGTACTTGTCCGCAAAGCCGTTGGCATCGAGCGCGTTGCGGTACGCGGCGATCGCCTCCTCGTCGGCGTTCGACGCGATGACGATCTTGCCCTCGGTCGACGGCGCGTCGGTGCTTGCCGTCGTGCGCGCTCCCACGAACACGAACACCGCGGTCGCAAGGACGATCAGGGCCAGCACCGTGCCGGCGGCGCTGCGCGGGTCGAACCCGGCCTCGACGTTGCCGACGCGGCTCGGGGCCGCATCGCGCGCCGGCTTGCGGCGCGGGGCGCGCTTGCGGGTCGCAAGGGCCACCAGGCCCTTGACCGCCAGGTTGATGACGAGGATGAACAGCGACAGGACGAAGATGCTGTCGAAGTCAGCCACGTGCTGCAGCGCCGAGATTTTCGTCGTGACCACCATCGTGTGCGCCCCGGTCAAGAAGACAACGGCGCTGATCGTGA